>DASZJL010000001.1:0-23475 GCA_035948135.1 Acidimicrobiales bacterium
GTCGGTCCGCTGCGCCTGACCGACGTCGACCCCCCGGAGCTCCCGGGCCCCCAGTGGCAGCGGGTGCGGCCCCGGCTGGCGGGCATCTGCGGGTCCGACCTGGCGACCGTCGACGGCGAGAGCTCGCGCTACTTCGAGCCCATCGTCAGCTTCCCGTTCGTGCCCGGCCACGAGGTCGTGGGTGAGTTGGACGACGGCACTCGCGTTGTCCTCCAGCCGACCCTGACCTGCGAGGCGCGCGACGTGCAGCCTCTGTGCTCCCAGTGCGCGGCGGGCAACAGCAACCGGTGCGAGCGCACGGCGTTCGGGCACCTCGATCCCGGCCTGCAGACGGGATACTGCGCCGACACGGGCGGCGGTTGGTCGCTGTCGTTGGTGGCGCACGAGTCGCAACTCCATCCCGTGCCCGCGGCCATGAGCGACGAGGCGGCGGTGATGGTCGAGCCCGCGGCGTGCGGTGTGCATGCCGCGGCACTGCTGGAGGGCGCGTCCGAGTTCGCGGTCATCGGCGCCGGCACGCTCGGACTTTGCACGGTGGCCGCCTTGCGCACGTTGACGACGCCGCACGTTCTGATCGCGGCGGCCAAGCACCCGGCCCAGCAGCAGCTGGCGTCGCAGCTCGGTGCCGACGTGGTCGTCGAGCCCGACGGCTTGGCGCGCGCCGTGCGTCGGGCCGTCCCGGGAGCGATGGTCGCCGGTGACCAGCTGACCTCCGGTGTCGACGCCGTGTTCGACTGCGTCGGCAGCGAGTCCTCGCTCGAGCTCGCGCTTCAAGTTGTCGCGCCCGGCGGCACAGTCGTGCTCCTGGGCATGCCGGGCCGCGTCAGCGTCGACCTCACGTCGCTCTGGCACCGAGAAGTGGCGGTGCGGGGCGCGTACACCTACACGAGTGCGGACTTCGCCAAGGCCTTCGACCTCGTCCAGGATGCCGGCCTGGACCGGCTGGTGAGCGCCCTCTACTCGCTGGAGCGGTGGCGGGAAGCGATCGAGCACGCCGCCGACGCAGGCCGCCGGGGCGCCGTAAAGATCGCTTTCGACCTCCGCAGCGAGCGAGGATTGTCGTAGTGCCCAGACCAGGCTTCGTCCTCGACGTCGACCGATCGACGCCGCCCACCTTGTTCTGGCACGGCGAGGGCTTCAGTCTCGAGCGCCTCCCGGTTGGCAGTCGCATCATCTATCCGCCCGAAGCCCTCGACCCGCTGCCCGACCCCGACGACGCCATCCGCCGAGCCCTACTGGAGCCGCTCGACAGCGAGCCGCTGCCGTCGCTCCTCCGGCCGGGGATGAAGCTCACCATCGCCTTCGACGATGTGTCGCTCCCGCTCCCGCCCATGCGGCGTCCCGACAACCGGCAGCGGGTGATCGAGGCCGTGCTCGACATGGCGGCCGCGGCCGGCGTCGACGACGTGCAGCTGATCGTCGCCCTGGCCCTGCACCGCCGTATGACCGAGGCCGAGCTCCGCCACGCCGTCGGCGACCGCATCTACGACGCCTTTGCACCGCACGGCCTACTGACCCAGCACGACGCCGAAGACCCGGCCGCGCTCGTCCACCTCGGCACCACCGACGAGGGCGAGGACGTCGAGATCAACAGGCGGGCCGCCGAGAGCGACCTGCTCGTCTACGTCAACATCAACTTGGTCGCCATGGACGGCGGCCACAAGAGCGTCGCCACCGGGCTGGCGTCGTACAAGAGCCTGCGCCACCACCACAACGTCCGGACGATGCAACACAGCCGCTCGTTCATGGACCAGCACCACTCCGAGCTGCACTCGTCGAACTGGCGCATGGGCCGTCACCTGGCTGCTTCGGGCGTGAAGATCTTCCAGATCGAGACCACGCTCAACACCAACACGTTCCCCGAGCAGTTCGCCTTCCTGCAGAAGCGCGAGTGGGAGTGGAAGGCGGGCGACCGGGCCCGTTACTTGGCCGTGAGCAAGAGCGTGGAGCGCACGCCCAGCCGGCTGGCCAGGCGCATCTTCCATACCATCAACGCGCCGCATGAGATGACGAGCGTGCAGGCCGGCGAGGTGGAGGCGGTACACGCCCGCACCACCGAGAACGTCTACCGCCAGCAGCTGGTCGAGGTGTCCGGTCAGACCGACGTCCTCACGATGGGACTGCCGTACATCTGCCCCTACAACGTGAACTCGATCATGAATCCGGTGCTCGTCATGTGCACCGGGCTCGGATACTTCTTCAACCTCTACAGGGGCCACCCCCTCGTCCGGCAGGGCGGCGTGCTGATCATGAGCCATCCCACGCCGTGGGAGTTCGACCCCGTCTTCCACCCCAGCTACATCGACTTCTTCGAGCAGGTGCTGGCCGAGACCACCGACCCGCTGGAGATCGAGGCCAAGTACGAAGAGTCCTTCGCCACCGATCCCTGGTACGTGCACCTCTACCGGACGGGCCACGCCTACCACGGCGTGCACCCGTTCTACATGTGGTACTGGGGCGCCCACGCCCTCGATCACCTGGGTGGTGTCATCGTCGTGGGCGGCGACACCGCGGCCGTCCGCCGGCTCGGTTTCAAGCCGGCGTCCACCATGCGTGACGCCCTCGAGATGGCCACCGACGTGGTGGGACGTGATCCGTCGGTAACGCACCTGCACTGCCCGCCTTTGCTGATGGCGGACGTCCACATTTGATGCGGTTACGCGCCCGGTTCCCCTATGGGTCGCCGACGTGGCCGGGCGGCGTTCCCCGCCCACCGATTGAACGGCGCACCGGTGTCGACTTCGAGACCGACTGGGCCCGCCGTTACCCGGCCCGACTGGCGCGTGCACTCTTCGTCGACCAGGTGCTGCGGCCGGTGGTGCGCGCCCTGGTGCCGCCACGCGTCCACGGCGTCGACCGGTTGGAGGCGCTGGACGGCCCGGTCATCTTCGTCGCCAACCACCAGAGCCATCTCGACACGCCCCTTCTGCTGAGTGCCCTGCCCGACCGGTGGCGCCACCGCGCTGTTGTCGCCGCCGCGGCCGACTACTTCTTCGACACACGAATCAAGGGCACGCTGTCGGCTCTTGTGCTCGGTGCCCTGCCCGTCGAGCGCGGGCGAGTCGACCGCCGGCCCCTCGAGCAGGCCCGCGCCCTCCTCGACGAGGGCTGGAGCATCGTGATCTTTCCCGAGGGCGGCCGCAGCCCCGACGGCTGGGCCCAACAGTTCCGTGGCGGCGCCGCCTACCTGAGCATGCACGGCGACTACCCGGTCGTCCCCGTCCACCTCGACGGCACCGGCCGGGTGTTGCCCAAGGGCGCCAAGCGGCCGTCGCGGGCCGCCGTCCACGTCACCTTCGGATCACCGCTGTGGCCGCGGGAGGGCGAGCGGACGAACCGGTTCGCCGAGCGCATCGAGGAGGCCGTGGCCGTGCTGGCCGACGAGCGGGCGACGGACTGGTGGACGGCCCGACGTCGAGCCGCGGCCGGCACCACCCCGGCCCTGAGCGGTCCCGACGCCGGCGCGTGGCGCCGCGCCTGGGCGTTGGAACGGGGCGCGCGCAGGGCGCCTGTTCGCAGCTGGCCCCAGTGACTAGGTGAACGTCGAGTTCCTGCGCGTGGCGCCCTCGGTGCGGCGGCTGGGCCCGCTCGGTGTCGGCGCGCTTCTGGTCGCCGTCTATGTCCTGGCCATTACCGGCACGCTTCCGTTCGGCCACAACGTGCGTCCGCTGTTCGAGGGCATCGGGCCCCCGCCCGTGTACCGGTGGGTGAAGCCGCCCGCTGCCTTCGCATCGGGCAATGTTCCCCCTGCTCCAAACGACACCGACGTGCCGATGGGGCCGACCGGCTCTCAACAGGCGGGCGCCCAGAGCGAGGACAACCAACTGGTCCTGAACCTGGCCCCGAACGCCGTGCCGGCGCATCCACCCGACACGTCCGTTCGCGTCCACGTCGACCCGCTGGATCCGTCGACGCTCGGCCCGGTGCCGCCGGAGTTCCGCGCCAACGGAAACGCCTACCGGGTGACGATGACCTACCAGCCGTCAGGTGCGCCGGCCACGACGATCACCGCGCCCGGCAACATCCTGTTGACCGTCCCGCTCCCGCCCGCCGGGCTGCTCTACTCGGCTGACGGCCGTACCTGGACCAACATCGGCAAGCAGACCGTCCCCGGCCAGCCCATCGTCGGCGGCCCGTTCAACGCCCCCGGCTGGTACCTGGCGGCGACCCACGCCCAGGCGCCGTCGAGCGGCGGCGGCGGGTCGAGCGGCGTGATCATCGTCGCGGTGTTGGTGGGCGCCCTGGCCCTCTTCCTCGGTCTGTTCCCGCTGGTACGAAAGCGAGTCCGCAAGCCAGCGGCCAAGAAGGCCCGCCCGGCCAAGAAGGCGACCAAGAAGCGGCGATGAGGACCGCGGCGCCGAGGCTGCATCGCCGCTTCGTGCCGCTGACAATCGGGTCGGCTGTCGTCGCCGGCTACCTCGTCGCAGTGGTGATCGCGCTCGCGTCGGGGCACCGGGTGCTGCCGATGTTCGACGGCTACACGCCGCCGCCGAAGTATCGCTGGGTCAACCCACCCACGGCGCTTGCGCCGGGCAACGTCCGGCCGGAGCCGAACGACACCGACGTTCCACTGGGGCCGAGCGGCTCGGAGCAAGCGGGTGCGCAGAGCGAGGACGGCCAATTGACGCTCAACCTGGCGCCCAACGCGGTGCCCGCTCACGCGCCCGACACGTCAGTGCGCGTACACGTACAGCCCTTGGACCCGGCCACGCTCGGCCCCGTGCCGGCGGAGTTCCGCGCCAATGGAAACGCGTACCGGGTGACGATGATGTACCAGCCGTCCGGTGTCGAGGCGACAACCATCACCTCGCCAGGCAACATCCTGCTGACGGTGCCTCTCGCGCCTGCCGGCCTCCTCTCGTCGAACGACGGCCGCACGTGGACCAACATCGGCAAGCAGGCCGTCCCCACCCAATCGATCGTCGGCGGCCCGTTCAACGCCACGGGCTGGTACCTCGGTGCAACGCACCCGCAGACCGCAGCCACGAGTGGGAGCGGATCAGGCGGCGTGATCCTGGTTGCGGTGTTGGTGGGCGCCCTGGCCCTCTTCCTCGGCCTGTTCCCCCTGATCCGCAAACGCGTGCGAGGGCGCCCCTAACGGCTGTCAAAGCGCCCGATCACCCGGACGATGACGACCCCGAAGCACTCGGGTGACTTTTCCGAGGGGAAGGCTCTGTCCCCGCCTGCCGTTACCATGGAGTCCAGCAACTTGACATGGGGGCGATTGGCTTCGACTTCGGTCGTCGAGATGGGAGAAGCGAGCCGTGGTTACCGGAGTCCACGTTAAAGAGCCGGTACCAAAAACAAACGCGAACGACAACGTCGCGCTCGCTGCTTAAGTAATTAAGTAGCGCGTCCGTCCGACCTCAGCCCTGTGGGTCGGTAGCGGGCGTCATCTAGCGGGGCTTACTCACCAGACCACGTCAGGGGGCCTGGAGGGGACATCTCACCTGACTGGAGTGGTCGCCAGGCGCCGGCGACGTGCGACCACTCGAGATCTTTCCGCCGGCTGCGCTCGGAGAAGACCCGTCAAGAACCCGAAGGACGCGGGTTCGATCCCCGCCGCCTCCAAGAACGCTCGAGCTATGGCTGGAGCGCTGTTGGAGGCGTGCCATGTGACCCATACCGGCGCAGGATTTCCTTCGCCCAGGCAAGTGCGTCACTTGCTCGTATGCCCGACGGCTGCGGGCGCACCCAGAGCTCAAGGTTGCCGGGACGGTTGTCGTCCTTGACGCCGTTTTTGTGATGAACCGTTTCGTCGGGAAACAGGTGCCGTCCGAGCATCTCTTCCATGACGAGTATGTGCTCGAACACGTAACCGTGCGTCTTGGCGCGGGGATGGCCAGGGTGCCGGATCATCAGGTACCCGGCATGGTGCTTTGTCCGACCCCCTTTCCAATTTCCGTTGTCCGCCCATTTCACGGGGTGACACGCCGGACAGGTTGTGGAGCGGAGCTGTTTCGGCTGTCCGCAGGCACACAGATCCTTCGCCGCTCTGAATCGACACCTCGGGCACTTGAGATGTCTGCTCGACGGAACGAACTCTCGACCGCATTCAGTGCAGGTTCGCATGCCTTCATTGTATCGAACGTAAGTTCGATACAATGGGATAGCGGGGCCCGTGCACAAGAACCCTGAGCGCGGCCAGGGCTTGGTGCAGCCGAGGGTGCTGCACAGGAATTGCGGCTGCGCGGTCGGCGAGCCAATGGCGCACTCTTTGGCTACGGACCTAACCACGCCGGCCACACAACGGAGCGGAGCGACCTTGCTGGCGGTCGCCGCGTCGCTGGTCGCGGTCGTGGCCCTTGCGATATCGATCTTCGCGTTCCAGCACCACGAGACGCACACTCAACCGCGCGTGTCGGCGGCGGTTCCGGTGGTTCTTGGCGTGACGGTGGTGGACGCGACTGCACGGCTTGCTTCTGCAGGGTTCACGGTGCGTGTCTCAGCTGTTCGCTCTGCGACGGTACCCGCCGGCATTGTGCTCACTCAGGTGCCAGATGCGGGGTCGCGAACTGCTCCTGGTCGAACCGTGGCCCTCACGGTCTCCGCAGGCCCGCAGAGACCACCTTCGGGCTGGCGGACTTGGTCGCGTACCACTCGCCACGACCTTGCTCGCAGGAACTGGCCGTTAATCGCGCGATTCCCCTGCTGCTCAGCCATTCCGGCGTCGGATCTGGGACATCGCCCGCTCCGCTTCACGGTCGGCATCTCGCTTGGCTATGGCCTGGCGTTTGTCGTAGCTGCGGCGACCCTTGGCGAGCGCCAGCTCGACCTTGGCCCGGCCGTCCTTGAAGTACACGGACAGAGGGACGAGCGTCAGTGACTCCTGCTGGGTGCGGCCCGTGAGCTCGTCGATCTCGCCTCGGTGGAGCAGGAGCTTGCGGGGCCGGTCGGGGTCGTGGCCGTCGGCACCGTGGGCGTAGACGTACGGCGCGATGTGCACGCCGTGCAGCCACATTTCGCCGTCCTGGACGCGGGCGTACGAGTCCTTGAGCTGGATCTTCCCGTCCCTGATCGACTTGACCTCGCTGCCAGTGAGGACGATGCCGCACTCGAACGTCTCGAGCACGTCGTAGTCGTGACGGGCCCGGCGGTTGCTGGCCACCACTTTGGTGCCCTTGGGGGCCATCGGCCGGAGCGTATCGGCACCGCGCCGGTAACCTCCGCTGCTCGTGCTGCGCCTCACGGACGCGACCTACACCGACATGGTCGCCCACTCCCTCGACGATCTGCCCAACGAGGCGTGCGGACTGGTGGCGGCCGTCCCGGGCACGGAGAAGATCGAGCGTGTCTACCGGTGCCGCAACGCGGCGGCGTCCAGCCGCCTGTACGAGGTCGAACCGATCGACCACCTCAAGGCCGACCGCGACGCCGAGGACCGTGGCCTGGAGATTGTCGGCGTGTACCACTCCCACACCCACACCGACGCCTATCCCTCGCCGACGGACGTGAAGCAGGCGCCCGATCCGTCGTGGCACTACGTGCTCGTGTCGCTGAAGGAGCCCGAGCCCGTGGTGCGCTCCTACCGGATCGTGGACGGCACGATCACCGAAGAGCCCGTCGAACTGGACCGTCGGTAGCATCGCTCCATGGCCATCGAAGTCGAAGTACGCCTTCCGACAGTTCTCCGCCAGCACGCCGGCGGCCAAGGCTCAGTGATGGCCAATGGTGAGACGATCGGCGCCATCTTCGAGGACCTGCTGCGCCAGTTCCCGCTCCTCAAGGGTCAGTTGCTCGACGACGACGGCTCGATCCACAAGTTCATCAACGTGTACCGGAACGACGACGACGTGCGGTATCTCGACAAGCTCGACACGACGGTCGGCGCCGACGACGTCATCTCCATCCTCCCTGCCGTCGCCGGCGGCTAGAGCGGACGACGCGACATGACGGTCGTGCGGTCGGTGCTCGACCTCGTCGGCAACACGCCTCTGGTCGACCTCTCGGCGCTGAGCCCGAAGCCAACCGTGCGCATCCTTGCCAAGCTCGAGGGTCAGAACCCCACGGGCTCGGTCAAGGACCGCATCGCCGTGGCCATGGTCGACGCGGCCGAGGCCGACGGCACCCTGCAGCCCGGTCAGACGATCCTCGAGCCTTCCTCGGGCAACACCGGCATCGGCCTGGCCATGGTGTGCCGCGTCAAGGGCTACAAGCTGAAAATCGTGCTGCCCGAGAACGTCTCGCCCGAGCGGCGGCAACTGCTCGAGATCATGGGCGCCGAGGTCATCTCCTCGCCCGGCGAGGAAGGGTCGAACGGTGCGGTGCGGATGGCGCAGCGCCTGGCCAAGGAGATGGACGGCGTCGCCTTCCTCTACCAATACGGCAACCCGGCGAACCCGCGAGCGCACTACGAGGGCACCGGTCCGGAGATCTGGCGGGACTGCCCGGAGGTGACCCACTTCGTGTCGGGCCTCGGCACGAGTGGCACGCTCATGGGGGTGGGCCGTTTCCTCAAGGAGCGGAACCCTGCAGTGAAGGTATGGGCGGTCGAGCCGCCCGCCGGCGAGCAGGTGCAGGGCCTGCGGAGTCTCGACGAAGGCTTCGTGCCACCGGTCTTCGACCCTGACGTCCTGGACCGCAAGCTGATCGTGCGTCCGAAGGAGTCGGTCGAGTGGCTGCGGCGCTTGAACGAGGAGGCCGCCTTGCTGGCGGGTATCTCTTCCGGGGCGGCGATGGCGGGGGCCGTCAAGGCCGCCGACCAGATCGATGAGGGTGTGGTGGTCACGCTCTTCGCCGACGGCGGCTGGAAGTACCTGTCCACTGGCGTGTGGACCGATCCCCTCGACGAGGTCGTCGAGCGGCTGAAATCCACCGTGTACTTCTAGGAAGGCGTGGACGACCGGCCCATCGGCGTGTTCGACAGCGGGTTCGGCGGCCTCACCGTCGCCCGGGCTCTGATCGACCTCCTCCCCGACGAAGACCTCGTCTACTTCGGCGACACCGGCCGCTACCCGTACGGACCGCGTCCGCTCGATGAGGTGCGGGAGTTCGCCCGCCAGATCACGCAGCTGCTGATCGACCGGCACAACGTGAAGATGGTCGTCGTGGCGTGCAACAACGCATCGGCGGCCGCGCTGGAGACGCTGCGCTTCGAGCACGACATCCCCATTGTCGGCGTCATCGACCCGGGCGTGCGCGCCCTGTTGGCGGCGACGCGGAACCGCCGCGTCGGTGTGATCGCCACGGTCGGCACGGTGGCGTCAGGCGCGTATCAGCGGGCGGTGGCGGCGACGCGTGCGCCCGTGCACCTGCAGTGCGCGGCGTGTCCCGGCTTCGTGGAGTTCGTCGAGCGGGGCGAGACCGACAGCGAGAACGTGCACGTGTTGGCCGAGCGTCTCTTGGCGCCGGTTCGGGAGGCGGGTGTCGACGCCCTGCTGCTGGGATGCACGCACTATCCGTTCCTCGCCCACACCATCGGCGACGTCATGGGTCGAGACGTCGTGCTCGTGTCGTCGGCCGACGAGACCGCCTTCGAGGTGCGCTCGATCCTGGCCGAGACCGGTCTGGTGCGGCGGTCGGGCCGTGGCACGGGCAAGGGCCGCCACACGTTCGTCTCCTCGGGTGACGTCGACTGGTTCACGCGTCTCGGGGGAAGACTGCTCGGGCCCGAAGTCGACGAGGTCGAGGCCCACCAGTGGGACTGACGCTCACGGTGCTCGGCTGCAGTGGCACCTACGCCTCACCTGGCAACGCCTGCAGCGGGTACCTCGTCTCCGATGGCGCCACGACGGTCTGGGTCGACTCCGGGTCGGGGACCCTCGCCAACCTGCAACGGCACGTCGCCCTCGATGGCGTCGACGCCATCGTCCTCAGCCACGAGCACCCGGACCACTGGACCGACCTCGAGGGCTTCTTCAACGTGTGCCGCTTCGTCACCGGCCGCCAAGGCATCCCGGTGTACGCCCCCGCCGGGCTGAAGGAGCACACGTACAACGACGACGAGTCGCCGTTCTTCGTGTGGTACGACGTCAAGGACGGTGCGTCGGTGTCGGTCGGGGCGCTGACGTTCAGCTTCTCCCGCACCGACCACGGCCCCGAGACGCTCGCCATGCGCATCGAGGGCGGGGGGCGATCGCTGGGGTACTCGGCCGACACCGGCCCCAAGTGGTCGCTGGGCGAGCTGGGCGAGGGACTCGATCTCGCCCTGTGCGAGGCAACGTTCTTGCAAGAGAACGAGGGGGAGGCCCAGCACCTCAGCGCCCGTCAGGCGGGCCGGTCGGCGCGTGAAGCAGGCGTCGCCCGGCTGATGCTCACCCACATCTGGCCGACCATCCATGTCGAGCGGAGCCGAGCCGAGGCGACCGACGCCTATGGTGGCCCGGTCCATGTGGCAGTGACCAACGAGAGCTACGAGGTGTGAGCAAGCACCGGAGCGCAGCGGGGGAGCGCAGCGAACCAATGAGGAGAGCGTCCAAGGGCTCACGGCCGCCGAAGGCGGCCAAGTGAGCCCGAGACGAGACGGCAGAGAACCCGACGACCTGCGGCCGTTGTCGTTCGTGCGCGACTACACCGAGTTCGCCATGGGATCGGTGCTCGTCTCCATGGGTCGCACCAGGGTGCTGTGCACCGCGTCGGTCGA
This sequence comes from Acidimicrobiales bacterium, assembly GCA_035948135.1. Classification (GTDB taxonomy): domain Bacteria; phylum Actinomycetota; class Acidimicrobiia; order Acidimicrobiales; family AC-14; genus CADDZP01. The sequence goes on from DASZJL010000001.1 coordinate 10,583, forward strand.
GGAGCGAGTGCCGCCGTGGATGCGTGGCCGCGGCAAGGGTTGGGTGACGGCGGAGTACTCGATGCTGCCGGGATCGACATCGGAGCGCACCGACCGCGAGGTCGCCAAGGGTCGGCCCTCGGGGCGCACCCAGGAGATCCAGCGCCTCATCGGACGCTCGTTGCGGGCCGTCACCGACATGGTCGTGCTGGGCGAGCGTCAGCTGATTGTCGACTGCGACGTCCTCCAGGCCGACGGCGGCACCCGAACCGCGTCGATCTCCGGCGCCTACGTGGCCCTCCACGACGCCGTGACCCGGCTGCAGAAGAAGGGCGCCATCCAGGGCAACCCTCTGACCGCCGGCGTGGCCGCCGTCTCGGTCGGCATCATCGACGCCGTCCCCATGCTCGACCTCGACTACTCCGAGGACGTGCGGGCCGAGGTCGACATGAACGTGGTGATGACGTCGGAGGGGCGGTTTGTCGAGGTGCAGGGAACGGCTGAGGGCATGCCGTTCAGCCGCTCCGAGCTCGACGACCTCATCGGCTTGGCCGAGCACGGCATCGCCCAGATCCTCGATGCCCAGACGGCCGTCCTGGCCGAGCCGCCCCCGGCCCGCTCAGCGCAGGCTTGAAGCTCGTCCTCGCCACCGCCAATCCCGACAAGGCCCGGGAGATCGCTGACGCCCTGTCCGGCTTCGACCTCGTACCCAGGCCCGAGGATGTGCCCGATGTGGACGAGACCGCGGACACGCTCGAGGGCAATGCCCGCCTCAAGGCGGAGGCCCTCTGCACGGCGACGGGGGAGCCGGCCGTCGCCGACGACACCGGCCTAGAGGTCGACGCTCTCGACGGCCGGCCTGGCGTGTACTCGTCGAGGTTCGCGGGCTTGGACGCGACCTACGCGGACAACGTGGCCAAGATTCTGAACGAGCTCGACGGCGTGAAGGACCGGCGGGCCAGGTTCCGCACGGTCGCCTTGGCTCGGTTCCCGGACGGTCGGGAGGTCATCGCGGAGGGCACGGTCGACGGCCACATCGCCGTCGAGGCCAGGGGTAGCGAAGGCTTCGGCTACGACCCCGTGTTTGTCCCCGACGACGCCGACGGCCGCACCTTCGCGGAGATGACGCTGGCCGAGAAGCAGGCGATCTCCCACCGCGGCCGCGCCTTCCGTGCCCTGGCCGAGCGGCTCACCAACCTCTGAGGTCGACCGGCCAGGTCTCCAGCACGTCGTCGCCGTCGGTGACGTGCATGCGCTCGTGGAGGGCGATGGTGGGATCGATGTGGGCGGGGATGACGCGGATGCGGTCGCCGACCTTCACCGCCGTGCCCTCGTCGGGGATGAACGTCACGTGCTCGTCCGAGCAGAAGAACACCGTGGCGTCGGGGATCGTCGGGTTGCCGTGGTCCATCCCCAGGGCCTTGAGGCCACAGTCGGCGACGGCGTAGCCGGGCGACACCGAGAGAACGGTGGCCAAGACCGTCAGAGCCTGGCGGAACGGCAGGTCGAGGTGGCCGTAGGCCGTGTCCATCAGCGCGTAGGAGCCGGCTTGGATCTCGTTGGCCCACGTGTTGATGTCGTAAGTGCCGGTGCCGCCGGCCGAGATCAGCTCTCCGCCGACCGCCTCGTGGGCCGAGAGCAGGAGCTTCATGCAGTCCGCCGTCGAGCTCTCCCGGATGGCCCGGTCCTCGACGCCGACGACGTGGCCCTCGTAGCCCATGACGCCCCGCACGTTGAGACCCTTGGCCCGGGCCAGATCGCCCAGACGGCCGGCGTCCTCGGGCGCGCAGCCGCAGCGGGGGAGACCGACGTTGACGTCGATGATGACGTCACGCACCCCGCCCGCAGCGGCCGCCTCGACGGTGGCGTCCGAGTCGACGGCGAGCGTCACGCGCGCTTCCCTGTTCATGGCGATGAGCGCGCCGAGCCGGCGTGCGTCGACCACCTCGTTGGCCAGCATGAGATCGGCGCCGAGGCCGGCAGCCGCCATGCCCTCGCACTCGCGCATGGTGGCGCACGTGAATCCGTGATGACCGCCCTCGGCCTGGCGGCGGGCGAGCTCGGTGGTCTTGTGCGCCTTCACGTGGGGCCGCAGCCGCGGTCCCGGCAACGCAGCTGACATCGTGGCCAGGTTGTGCTCGAGTCCGGCCCCGTCGACGAGCAGCGCGGGCGTCTGTAGCTCGGCGATCCGCATCCTCGGACCGTAGCCCGGCTTTGCTGCTGCGGCTCGTCCCGGGAAGGCTGTCGGCCATGGACCACATCAGCGGTCGCCGTGTCGTCATCACCGGCGCCACTTCAGGCATCGGCCATGCGACAGCGATGGAGCTCGCTCGCCAAGGCAGCGAGATCACGATCGTGTGCCGGAACCCCGACAGAGGCAAGACCACCCGTTCCGAGATCGAGAACGAGGTCCCCGGTGCTTCGGTCGACATCCTGCTGGCTGATCTGTCCGAGCTCAGCCAGGTACGTGCTGTCGCCGACGAGATCTGCACCCGGTACCCCGCCGTCGACGTGCTCATCAACAACGCGGGTGTGCAAGACCTCTGGCCGCGGCTCACGTCCGACGGGTTCGATCACATGCTCGCCTCGAACTACCTCGGTCCGTTTCTCCTGACGAACCTCGTACTCGACCGGCTGCGTTCTGCCGACGCGGGGCGGATCGTGGTGGTGGCGTCCGACGCTCACCGCATGGCCGGCCGCGTCGATCCAGAGTCCTTCGAGCACCTGGGCGACTACTCGGGCGGGCGATCGTCGATACGGGCCTACGCCCGAACGAAGCTGCTCGACCTTCTCTTCACCCTCGAACTGGCGCGCCGTGTCGAGGGCAGTGGTGTCACGGCCAACGCGCTCTGTCCAGGCCTCGTCGCCACCAACCTCGTGGAAGGAGGCCCGGCGTTCGGCCGCTGGGACCGGTTGTTGTCCCACACGTTCTTGGTGCGGACCCCCGAGCAGGGCGCGCGCATCTCGGTGCGACTCGCCGCCGATCCTTCTCTCGCCGGCGTATCGGGCCGTTACTTTCCCTCGACCCCCGGCAGCCGATTCCTCCCGAGGGTCCGGGCCGCCCGCGACGGAGACCTGCAGCGCCGCATCTGGGACCGGACCGTCGAGCTCGTCGGAGAGACGCCGACGTACTCTTGATCGCGAAGGGCGCGTGGTGGAACTGGTAGACACGCTGGCTTTAGGTGCCAGTGCTTCGGCATGAGAGTTCGAGTCTCTCCGCGCCCACCGCTCTGGCGACGACCAGAACGATCGCGCCCACGGCACCATCATTCCGCCCGGTGTGTCGCGACAGGATGTGGGGATGACCGAAGAGCCCTACGCCTGTGCCGAATGCGGTTTCGAACGGGAACTGAAGACGACAGAGGCTGTCGGCCCGGCGATCGTCGCGGGTGTCGCCAGAATCGCCGAGATCATGCGGAGGGGAGACCCCGCACTTCACGAGCGGCGAACGCCTGAGTTCTGGTCGCCGCTTGAGTACGGCGCCCATCTGCGCGATGTCCTGCTCGTCCAGCGGGAGCGGGTGTTGATGGCGCGCCGGATGGACCGGCCGGTCTTCGAGCCCATGGGCCGCGACGAACGGGTGGAACACGACGGCTACGCCGACCAAGATCCCAACGACGTGGCCCGCCAGCTCATGGACGCGGCCGCAATGTTCGCCAACGATCTCGACCGGCTGACGGCATCGGATTGGGATCGGACCGTCGTCTACAACTACCCGAAAACCTGGGAGCGGTCGCTGCGGTGGGTCGCGGTTCACACCCTTCATGAGGTCCGCCATCACGCCATGGACATCGAACGCCAGATGGGAGACTGACGCCGACGTGCAGCGGTTCTACGAAGACGAGGGCATGAACTTCGCCGTGCTCATCGGGTTGGGGTTTGCCTATGCCAACATCGCCGACGTGGGCGAGACGCTCGCCACCATCGAACGCATCCCCGAGGGGGACGGGGAGGCGTGGGTCCGTGAGTGGACGGCGACCGCAGACCGGCTGCGGCAGCAAGCTGACGAGTCGGAGAAGGGCGGGCACCGGGTCAGTGCCCGGTCTCGGCTGCTTCGGGCGTCGACCTACTACGACCACGCATCCCAGCAGGCGCCGGGCACGAGCGACCCGACGAGGTTCACGAGCCTGTGGGAGCAGCACCGCACGTGCTGGGACCGGGCGACCGCCCTGTTTGACACTCCCGTCGAGCACGTGCAGATCCCCATCGAGGACACGACGATCGAGGGCTACTTCTTCAAGGCCGACGCGAGTCACGCGCCGCGCCCGACGCTCATCCTGAACAACGGGTCCGACGGGCCCGTCATCTCACAGTGGAGCCTCGGCGGAAGAGCAGCCATCGCCCGCGGCTGGAACGCCATCACCTTCGACGGGCCCGGCCAGGGCGCGGCTCTGCACCGTCAGAAGATGTACTTCCGCCACGACTGGGAAGCAGTGGTCACGCCGGTGGTCGACTACCTCCTCAGCCGGACCGAGGTCGATCCCAAGAGGATCGCCCTCCAAGGCATCAGCCAGGGCGGCTACTGGGGGGCCCGGGCCGCCGCCTTCGAGCACCGCGTGGCCGCTCTCGTCGCCGACCCCGGCGTCGTGCGCGTCGCCAGCTCCATGGAGATGCACCTGCCCGACGGCATGGTGCCGCTCATCGACGACGGCAACAAGAAGGACTTCGACGCGCTCATGGATGCCGCTCCGCCCGCCACCAAGCGCATGCTCGCGTGGCGGATGGCGCCATACGGCACGACCTCTCCCTACGAGATGTACGTGGCGGCCCGCAAGATGACACTGACCGACGACATCATCCGCCGGATCCAGTGCCCGACACTGGTCCTCGACCCCGAGGGCGAGCAGTTCTGGCCCGGCCAGTCGCAGCAGCTGTACGACGCCCTGACGGCTGAGAAGCAGATCGTCCGTTTCACGACGCAGGAGGGGGCCGACTGGCACTGCGAGCCCGCAGCCCAGAGTCTCCGGGACGAACGGGTCTTCGACTTCCTGGAGGACGTCGTCAACTGATCGCTCCGAGCGGCTCCGGTAGCGAACGCGGACCGCTAGCCTCGCGGCCGATGGACCTCGACATTCTTTCCCGTCTCGACGGCCAAGGTCTCGACCGCTCTTCGGACGTGTACGCCCGTCTGCTGAAGGAGCGCATCGTGTTCCTCGGCACCCAGGTCGACGACACCGTCGCCAACTTGATCTGCGCCCAGCTTCTCCTGCTGGAGTCAGAAGACCCCGACCGCGACGTCTTCCTCTACATCAACTCGCCGGGCGGCTCGGTGACGGCAGGCATGGCCATCTACGACACCATGCAGTACACCCAGTGCGACGTGAACACCATCTGCATGGGTCTCGGCGCGTCGATGGGCCAGTTCCTGCTGTGCGCGGGAGAGCCCGGCAAGCGCTTCTCGCTGCCGCACGCCCGCATTCTCATGCACCAGCCGTCGGCTCAGATGGAGGGCGTCGCGGCCGACATCGCCATCCACGCTGAGCAGATCATGTACACCAAGCGCGTGATGGCCGAGCGCATCGCCATGCACACCGGCCAGACCGTCGAGCAGATCGAGCTCGACTTCGACCGCGACCGGTGGTTCACGGCCCAGGAGGCCAAGGACTACGGGATGATCGACCAGGTCATCGAGCGGTCCCGCCAGGTCGCGCCGGCCTGACCGGCCAGCGCGCGACACCGGCGTGAAGGTCGTCGTCACCGGCTCCACCGGACTCATCGGCACTGCGCTGGTCCGAGCGCTGGAGACGAGGGGTGACGGAGTGACTCGCATGGTCCGCCGCTCGCCCGGTACCGGCGAGGCGCGGTGGGACCCCGAGGCCGGCCAGATCGAGGCGGCGGCGCTCGAAGGCCACGACGCCGTCGTGCATCTGGCGGGTGCCGGCATCGGCGACCACCGCTGGAGCGAGGACCACAAGCGAGCGGTCCTCGACAGCCGGGTCAAGGGAACGACGCTCTTGGCATCGACGGTCGCGGCGCTGACCGACAAGCCCAGAATCATGGCCTCCGGTTCTGCCATGGGGTACTACGGCCTCCGCGGTGACGAGGTCCTGACCGAGGACGCGGCGGCGGGCACCGGCTTCCTTGCCGATGTGTGCGAACAGTGGGAAGCCGCGACTGCGCCCGCCGAGGACGCCGGCGTGCGCGTGGCGCATCTCCGCACCGGCTTGGTGCTGAGCCCCCACGGTGGGGCCCTGAAGCAGATGCTGCTCCCGTTCAAGCTGGGCCTCGGTGGCCGCATCGGCAGCGGCCGTCAGTGGTGGAGCTGGATCTCCATCGACGACGAGGTCAACGCCATCCTCCACATCATCGACACGAGCGCGCCGGCCGGCGGAGCGTTCAACCTGACCGCGCCCAACCCCGTCACCAACGAGGAGTTCACGCGCACACTGAACCGTGTGCTGCGGCGACCCACGCTCCTGCCGACGCCGACGTTCGCGCTCAAGGCGATGTTCGGCAGCGAGGCCGTCGACGAGATGTTCCTCGGCGGCCAGCGGGTCGTGCCCGCGCGACTGCAAGCAGACGGCTATGCCTTCCGTCACCCCGAGCTCGAGGGGGCCCTCCGGCACCTCGTTCTCAAGGGCGCATAGGGGGTTCGACCGCCCGACCCGAGGGTAAGGGTCCGGGCATGACGGTGGAGGCCCGAGACAGCTCGGACCAGCGCGCCGGCGAGGGATTCGGCACTACCAGCCGCAAGCGGGTGGCCCTGCTCTACGGGGGCCTGATCGGCGGCGCCCTCGTCGTCCTCCAGTTGGTCCTGATGGCAGGGCGTCAGCTGCACGCGCCCAAGGCGGGGAAGGGCGCGATCTCTTCGTCCCAGGCCACCGAGGAGATCTTTTGGCGCCTGTTGCTCGCCGCCCTGATCGTCATCGTGGTGTCGCGGCTCGTCGGTGCCCTGTTCCGGCGCATCAACCAGCCGCAGGTCGTGGGCGAGATCGCGGCGGGGATCCTGCTCGGGCCGTCGGTGCTCGGCGCCCTGTGGCCGCAGGCGACGGCCTACGTGTTCTCGCCGAAGGTGCTGCCGTTCCTCGACATCCTCGCCGAGGTCGGCCTGATCTTCTTCATGTTCCTCATCGGCCTCGAGCTCGACACCAAGCTCATACGCGGCCGTGGCCATGCCGCCGCTCTCGTCAGCCACGTCAGCATCATCTTCCCCTTCCTCTTGGGGGTCGGCTCCGCTCTCGTGCTGTTCTCCCAGCTCGGCTCGTCGAGCGGGAAGTTCACCCCGTTCGCGCTGTTCCTCGGGGCCTCGATGAGCATCACCGCCTTCCCCGTCCTGGCGCGCATCCTCACCGAGCGCGGCCTCTACAAGACGCGGCTGGGCGCAGTGACGCTGACCTGCGCGGCGGTCGACGACGTCACCGCCTGGTGCATCCTCGCCGTCGTCGTCACCGTGGCGCGCGCCTCGGGCATGTCGGCCGCGCTGCTGACGATCGGCCTCTCGATTCTCTTCATCGCCTTCATGATCTTCGTGGTTCGTCCGTTGATGGCTCGCTTGGCGGTCCATCACGAGGAACACGGCCAGCTGAGCGGCTGGGCACTGGCGATCGTGTTCTGCGGCGTCCTCGTCAGTGCGATCGCGACCGACCGCATCGGCATTCACGCCATCTTCGGCGCCTTCCTTTTCGGTGCCGTCATGCCCCAGCGCTCGGAGTTCATCCGCGAGCTGGTCGGCAAGCTGGAGGACTTCGTCGCCGTCTTCCTCCTGCCACTGTTCTTCGCCTACACCGGGTTGCGCACCCAGATCGGCCTCATCGGCGGCGACCCCAAGCTCTGGCTCTTCTGCGGGTTGATCCTGTTCATTGCCGTGCTCGGCAAGTTCGGCGGCTCGACGGCCGCCGCGAAGGCCGTGGGTCTGAAGTGGCGGGAGTCGCTCGCGGTCGGCATCCTCATGAACACCCGGGGCCTGACCGAGCTGATCATCCTGAACATCGGGCTCGACCTCGGCGTGATCCCACCGACGCTGTTCGCCATGCTCGTGATCATGGCGCTGGTGACGACGTTCATGACCACGCCACTGCTCTCGCTTGTTTATCCGCGCCACGAGCAGGAGCGAATGGTCGCCGAGGAGAGCGGCGAGGAAGAGGACGAGGGCCAGCGCAAGTGGCGTGTGCTCATCCCTATTGCCAGTGCCGCGGAAGGCCACGAGCTCGTGCACACGGCCTTGCGCCTGGCGCGCGACCACGAGGAGGACACCGAGCTCATCCTCCTCAGGCCGGTGCGCCTGCCGGGGTCGGCGTATCGGTCGGGGCACCTCGGCACCGAGTCCGCCGTCGCCAAGGCGATGGAGGGCCTGCGGCCGCTGGTGCAGATGGTCGAGGGCGCCGGCGCGGCCGCCGTGCCCATCGTCATCCCGGGGTCGCCGGGGGAAACCGTCGTTCGTGTCGCCGCTGAGCGCGAGCCCAACCTGGTGCTGCTGTCGTGGCGACGCTCGCCGTTCGGACGCCGCCTTCTCGGCGGCACGGTCGGGGACGTGCTGCGGCGGGCGGAGACCGACGTCGCCGTGCTGATCGACCCCGCGCGGCAGGGCCTGAGTTTGAAACGGGGCGCCGAGATCGCCGTGCCCTATGGCGGTGGGTTCCACGAGGAGGCGGGCCTCGACCTGGCCCTGCGCCTGGCCGAGGCGACCGGGTCGACGATCAAGCTCGTCGGCCGAGACGACGGCGAGGGCGCCGCCCACGATCTGGGCGAGCGCGCCGCCCAGGCCTATGAAGCCACGGGTGTGTGGACCGTGGCCGCGCCGGTCGAAGGCGACGTCTCCGACCGCCTGGTCGAGGAGGCCGAGGAGGCCGACCTCGTCGTCATGGGCGTGAGCGACAAGTGGGTCCGCGACCAGCACTCGCTGGGCGAGCTGCGCGAGTCGGTCGCGGCCCGGGCCTCGGCCCCGGTTCTCGTCGTCCGCCGGGCCGGCCAGCCCGGCCAGCGCGGCCCCAGCCGCTGGTTGCGTCGCCAGCGGGAGTGGCTCGACGAGGACAACGAGCCGTCAGTGGCGGACGAGGCGGTCGAAGCCCTGACGGGCTGACAAGCTGGGGGCCATGCCCGCCAAAAAGGCGACCAAGGCCAAGACCGCCAAGACCGCCAAGAAGGCAGCCAAGGCCAAGCGGACGGCGAAGAAGGGCGAGCCCCTGGCGACGTACCGGGCCAAGCGCGACTTCGGCGTCACGCCCGAGCCGTCGCCCGACGTCGAGCTTCCCGACGCCGACCATCCCCGGTTCGTCGTTCAGGAGCACCACGCCCGGGCCATGCACTGGGACTTCCGCCTCGAGCGCGACGGCGTGCTCGTGTCGTGGGCGGTACCGAAGGGCCTGCCACCCGACCCGTCGGTCAACCACTTGGCGGTCCAGACCGAGGACCACCCGATGTCCTACATCGACTTCGCGGGCGAGATCCCCAAGGGCGAGTACGGCGGGGGCACGGTGCAGGTCTGGGACCACGGCTGGTACGAGCTCGAGAAGTGGGAGCCCCGAGAGGTGAAGGTCACCCTTCACGGCGAGCGGGTAGAGGGCCGCTACGTGCTCATCAAGACGCGTGACAAGCAGTGGCTGATGCACCGCATGGACCCGCCCCAGGATCCCGACCGTGAGCCGTTCCCCGCGGGACTTCGGCCGATGCTGGCCAAGAAGGGCAAGCTCCCCGACGACGACGACCACTACGGCTTCGAGATCGCGTGGGGTGGGCGGCGAGTTCTGATCTACGGCGAGGGCGGACGAGTTGAGGTCGAGGACGCCGACGGGAAGACGATCGGCGATCGATATCCCGAGCTGTCGCAGCTGGGACGCGCCCTCGGTTCGCGTGAGGTCGTTCTCGACGGCGAGCTCGTCGCCATCGACAAGAACGAGCAGCCGGTGCCGGGGGAACCGCCCGACCGCGCGGACGTCCAGTCGGCCTCGGCGTTGCGGCGCGCCGCCCGGGACCACCCGATCGCGGTGATGTTGTTCGATGTCCTCTACTGCGAGGGACACATGACCACGGATCTGCCCTACACCGAGCGTCGCCAGCGGCTCGCGGGGTTGAAGCTGTCCGGTCCCAACTGGCAGACGCCGGCCTTCCACGCCGGCGACGGTGCCGCGCTGCTCGAGGCGGCCCGCGCCCAAGGCGTTCCCGGCGTGGTGGCCAAGCGCCTCGACAGCAAGTACCACGTCGGCAAGCGGAGCGCCGACTGGATACTCGTGGCTGCGAAATAGCGTCGGGTCGTGATCGACGTCCCGCGCCAGCGGTTCGAGGAGCTGGTCGCCAACGCCCTCGACGGCATCCCCGAGGAGCTCGGCAAGTACATGGACAACGTCGCCGTGTTCGTGGAGGACGTGCCGCCCGAGTCGCGGCTGCTCGGCCTGTACCAGGGAGTGCCGTTGACGGCTCGCGGCACCAGCTACTCCGGCACCATGCCCGACCGCATCTCGATCTACCGAAACACAATCTGCGCCATCTCCAACAACGAAGACGAGGTCGTGGAGCAGGTGCGGCGAACGGTCATCCACGAGGTCGCCCACCACTTCGGCATCAGCGACCCGCGTCTGCGGGAGTTGGGCTGGTAGCGGCCGTACGCTTGTGGGTGTGACCAGGGAGTTGCGCCTACGGCTCGTGCTGGGCCTGAACGTGGCGCTCGCCGCCGCGTTGGTGGCGGCGGGCGTCGTCGCCCATTCCCTGGGCCTGTTCGCGGCGGCCGGCGACACCGTGACCGACATCGGCGCCGTCCTGCTGTCGCTGTTCGCGGTTCGCCTGGCGCGTCGTTCGCCGAACGCCCAGCGCTCCTTCGGGTACCACCGGTCGACGATCCTCGCCGCCCAGGCGAACGCGGCCGCCATCCTCGTGGTGTCGCTGGCGATCGTGGTCGAGGCCGTGCGCCGCCTGCAGGACCCGCCCGCGGTGCACGGCGGCGCGGTGCTGGTCGTCGCGGGGGTGGCGGCCGCTGTCAACGGCCTCGCCGCCCTCATCCTTCACGGCGACCACCACGATCTCAACATGCGGGCCGTGCTGCTCGACACGGTCGGCGACGCCGCCGCCAATACCGGGGTCGCCGCCGCCGGCGCCGTCATCCTCGTCACCGGCGGCTTCGAGTGGCTCGACCCGGCGGTGTCGATCCTCATTGCCGTGGTGATCGCCGCCAGGGCCGTCCGGCTGCTGATCCAGGCCGCGGATGTGCTGCTCGAGTCGACGCCGGCGGGCCTCGACCTGGGCGAGTTGGCCTCCGCGATGGCGGCAGTCGAGGGCGTGGACACTGTCCACGACCTGCACGTCTGGAGCCTCTCGTCGGAGGTGCGGGCCCTGTCAGCCCATCTCGTGCTCTCAGGCCACCCCACGCTCGAGGAGGCTCAGGTGGTGGGCGATCGGGTGCGGACGACGATCGGTCCCCGCTACGGGATCGCCCACGCCACCCTCGAGCTGGAGTGCGAGAGCTGTGTCCAGGAGGACGGCGAACCGTGCGCCGAACTCCTGGATCATTCCGCTGCTACCAGCGGTACCAGCGGGCCCCTTCGGCGCCACGCATGAGGAAGCCGAGGACCCAGAGCACCAGCAGCACGCCGGCGATGATCCAAAGCGCGTGAACCGCGAAGCCCAGGCCGCCGAACAGCAGCGCCAGCAGAAGTACCAACAGAACGAGACCCATTTTTCCTTTCCTTGTTCGTGTTACTGCGTTGCAACGGGTGTACCCCGGCGCGGGTGATTTCAGTCGCACCGCGTCGACGACGTGCGCGCTGAGCGCGGTGTCCCGTACACTCCGCCAGGAACAAACGTGCTTCAAAAGGACGAAATGCTGCTGGCGCTCGAGGACCCGACGACGGCGATCGTTGCTCATGGGCTGCTGAACTCGATGGCCGCGCTCACGGGCACGGCGACCGCGTTGCTCAACCGCTGGGAGCTCTTCACCGAGGACCCCGACCAGGCGCGGGAACTGCTCGGCCGCATCGTCCGTCAGGCGACGATGGCGAGCGGCGTCCTCGAGGACCTCGTTCGGGGTCTGCCGCCCGACGTGGCGGCGACGCTCAGCGCCATCGAAGGGATGAGCGCGGTCTAGAGCGCTACGGCTGGGTCGCGGTTGCGGCCTCCGACGAGCGCCGCCACCAGCGTGGCAATCCCACCGGCCAGGGCGACGAAGACGCCGGCGCCGTAGTTGACGCTGACGATCTTGGACGCCGCGTTGTTCACCGTTCCCGGGTCGATGCCGATCTCGCCGAGCACGCCGCTCAGGCCCGAATCCTTGATCGCCCCCGAGACGTTGGAGAAGAAGTCAGATGGGGCGTTGTTGATCTGGATCAGGGCGTAGATCGAGAGGCCGACCGCGGCCACGCCGAACAGGGCCCAGCCGATGCGCACATACCTCGATGGGAGGCCCGCCAACCAGCCGATGAGCAGGGCGATGATGCCCACTCCCAGGGCGATCACGGCTATGCCCGCGGCCGAGTCCGTGCCCTTCTCCGAGATCGTCCCGATCTTGATGTCGAGCGATCCCCACACGAGAAAGGCGCTGACGATGAGTAGGGCCGCACCGACGAGAGCGGCGCCGACTGCGATTGCCGCGGGCTGAGTGCGCTGATCGGCCATCCCGCCATTGTTGTCGGTCGTGCTACCTGGCGCCGACCCATCCTCGGGAGCAGGGATCTGCCCGGCGCGACACACTGTCGCGCATGCGTGAGGGCAGTGATCGGACCGGCGGTCTTGAAGCCGCGAGGGACCACTACTTCGCGTCGCCTCCGGCCGATCCGCAGATGCGCGAGAGCGCATCGGTGTGGGTCGCAGATGACGCCGGTGCGATCGCGTTGCCGCGACTTGGAATCGAAGCACGCGCCGAGCACTGGGATGCGCGCGGCGTCCAGGTGAATGTGGCGTTCACCGACGGCCGCACCGTCATCGTGCGTGACCTCAGGGAGGGGAGCTCGCCGGTCGATGGCGACGGGATCTGCCGGACCTTTGCTGCT
>DASZJL010000002.1:0-20588 GCA_035948135.1 Acidimicrobiales bacterium
GGCGTGGTCGGCGAGCAGGATCTTCGCGGGACCGTTTCCATCGAACGCAAGAGTGGGCGCGCTCATCGCCAGCACGTCGAGGCCGGCGCGCGCCAGCAGGTCGATGTCGTCGGCGCGCTCGGTGGGGGTGGCGTCGGTGACCCCCGAGACTCCGTAGGAGAACAGGCGGCGGCCCACGGCGGCCACATCGGGCGGCTCGTCAGCCGGGATGCGCGCCCGGAGTACGTCGTCCATCCGGAACAACCGCCCGGTGGGCTCGTCCACGCCGATTGCTTCGAGGGCGCGGCTGTTCAACACCCACAGAGCGCCCGACCGGTGCTGCACGCGGACGGGCCGGTCGGGGACGGCGGCGTCGAGGGTGGCCCGCTCGAGATCGGGTCCGTGCCAGCCGACGGCGCGCAGCCAGGCGCCGCGGGGAAGGGACTGGTCGGCGATACGCAGGGCGTCGGCGACGGCCGCGTCGTCAAGCAGCCCCGCCAGTTGCACGGATCGGTCCGCCGCGGCCATGGCCAGCAGGTGGACGTGATGGTCGTGCAGCCCGGGCAGGAGAGCACCGCCGTCGCCGTCGATGACATCGCATCGCTGGGGACTGGGTATCTCGCCGACCGCGTGGACCGTGTGCACCCTGTCGCCGTCGACGCGCACGTCGCAGCGCCGCCCGTCGACCTCCACATCCCGAAAGAGCGTGGTCACCGCGGGGAGAGCACGCGCTCGCTGTCGGCGCCGAGCGCGCTCGCCGGCTGAACTGGCAGGCGGGCCCGAGGCGGGGCTGGGTCGACGTCGCTCCCGACGTCGAGCGTGGGTCCTGCGAAGCGGGCGGCGACGGCGGCGAGCGGCACGTCGATGAGGCCGCGGGCGCCGCGTGCGAGGGCGGCCAGACCGAGGTCGGCGGCCACCAGGCCGGTGAGGGGGTCGGCGACGGCGTCGACACAGAAGCACGGTCCGGTGCTGTCCCACGCCACGAGGCCGCCGCCGACGGCGGCGTCGTCGCCGAACCCGACGCCGAGCGACGCTCGGCCATAGGCGGTGATCGAGATCCACACCTGGTCGGCGCTTGGGCCCACACCGAGCTCTTGCAGAGCCCGGGGCCGCGAGGACTCGATCACGACGTCAGCCTGTGCGATCAGCCCGCGCAGGGCCTTCAGCTCCGCGGCGTCGTCGAAGTCGAGGGCGACGCTCTCCTTTCCGCCGTTGAGGAGGTCGAAGAACGGCGCGGGACCGCGGCGCGCCCCGTCGGGCCGCCCCGTCGACTCGACCTTGATGACACGGGCGCCGGCCAGCTGCAGCAGGTGGCCGCACAGCGGCCCCGCCCACAGAGAGGAGAGGTCCACGACGAACGCGTCGGCGATCGGCTTCGGGGGACCGCCACCCTTCGTTCTGTCGGCGACGGTTGCTCGGGCCGTGCCGAGTGCGGCGACCGGCAGCCCCAGCAGGCGGGCCCGCTCGATCAGCTGCTCGGTGGGTCGTTGGGTGGCGTGGTGGGAGACGACGCCCCAGATGTCGTCCGCTGGTGGGACTTCGAGCCAGGCGGGGACGGCGTCGACGTCGTCGGGGCGGGCGAGCGACACCGCGAGCCAGCCGTCGGCCGCGGGGAGGAGGCGAGTCGACCCGCCACAGCTGTGGTCCCCACCGCGGGTCAGGCCCGCGACGGCCGCCCGCTCGGCGAGCACGGCGAGGAGGTCGAGGTCGACGCCCCAGCGCGCAGATAGAGAGGTGCCGAGGTCGTGTAGGGCGGCGACGAATCCCGCCGGCGGCCCGAGCGGTGGGGCGTCGGGGCGCCCGGTGAGCGCCATGCAGCCGCTCGCCGCCCACGCCTCGACATCGGCCCGGTCCGTGTCCGCCATGCCTACAGTGACGTCATCGTCGTCGAACGCCTGTCGGCGCAGACCTTCCTGGACGTGCTGCGGTCGCCGTTCGGCCCCGAGGAGCTGGCCGAGCAGGGACCGCTCGTGTTCGTCGACACCGAGAACATGGTCGCGAACGACGGCGACCTCGACACCATCGCCACGTGCCCGGTCGTCGTCGCCGGGGATGGCCCGTCCGACCTGGCCGACGTCGTGGTCGATGGTGCGTCGCTGGCCGACATCGCTGGCACCGTTGAGCAGTGGCCGGTCGCCAGCGTCGCGTTGGCCATGCTGCTCCGCGCGGCCGACCGGCGGTCGATCGCCGATGGTTTGGTGGCCGAGTCGGCGGTGTACTCCGTGCTGCAGTCGGGCGCGGAGTTCTCCCAATGGCGGGCGACGAGGCCCGTGCGGGCGCGGTCCGAGGAGGAGGGTCCGGCCGTGCGGATGGAGCGCGATGGCGATCGCCTGCTGGTGACGCTTTCGCGTCCCGAGGTCCACAACGCCTTCTCGGCCCGCATGCGCGACGAGCTCGTCGACGCCTTGGCCGTGGCCCAAAGTGACGCCTCGATCGCCCACGTCGTGTTGGCGGGCGACGGGCCGTCGTTCTGCAGCGGCGGTGACCTCGACGAGTTCGGCTCCCGCCCTGACCCGGCGACCGCCCACGTCATCCGCCTCGAGCGAAGCCCGGCGCGGTCGATGGCGACGGTAGGCCCGCGGGTGGAGGCGCACCTGCACGGGGCGTGCATGGGCGCGGGCATCGAACTGGCCGCATTCGCTCGGCGGGTGCTGGCGACCTCTGATGCGGCGATCGCCCTTCCCGAGGTGACGCTTGGCCTGATTCCGGGCGCCGGAGGCACGGTCAGCCTTCCGCGCCGCATCGGCCGGCACCGAACGGCTCTCCTCGCCCTGTCGGGCAAGACCGTCGACGCCGCGACGGCACTGGATTGGGGCCTGGTTGACGAGGTGCGGGCGGATGAGCCGAGCTGATTCGCGGTAGAACCGACTGCATGGCAAGGGGTTCACGTCCGAGGGTTCGCTGGCACAACGACCGCGTCCGCAAGAACAAGGCCCGGCTCAAGCGCCGAGCAGCAGCCGCCGGCGCGGCGCGTCAGGCCGGCGAGACCGGCGCCCAGGCGCGCCGGAGCGCCAAGCCGGAGGCGACCCCCACGCCCTGACCCTGAACCTCTCCAAGGTTCGTTTCGCGCTCGGCAATCAAGCACAAACGGCTCATCGCCAGCACTTTGGAGAGGTTGACGTTCCCGACGTTCCGGCGGAGACGCGCGTCAGTGTGACAGGGCACGCAAACTTCCACTTGACGCCGCGGTGTGAACGGCCGAGAACACAGCGTGCTTCGGAGGCTATTGACTGTCGTCGTCATTGCGGGGTCCGTCTCGGGGATCGGCGCGGTTGTCGCGGCCGGTGCCAGCCAGACAAGCACGGTTACGCCGCCGACCGTGACGACAACGTCGACCACTGCAACGCAGGCGACTGCGGAGGGCGTGACGCATACGATCTCGGTCGCCGTGAGGGGTGGGTCGCTGTCGGTGCGTCCCGCCTCGGTGGTTGTTCCGCTGACGTGGGATGCGGCCTGCGGTTGCTCCCGCGGCCAGGCCAATGTCGACGTCATCGACGCGCGAGGCACGTTGACGGGCTGGACGGCAAGGGCTGTCGTCAACGCCGGGAACGGAACAGTGAGCGTGCGCCCCGCCAAGCCGGTGGTGGTTGACGGAGAGGATTCGGGACTTGCCGCCGGCAAGAAGGTCAAGACGCAGAGCGGTGGCATCGTCACCCTTGGTTCGGCTGCTGCTGGCGGTGGCGGCGGGTCCTATCGAATCCCCGTAGAAGTCGAGGTGACGGGGCACCGGGCCACGAACCCTGTGACCGTCACGCTCGTCCCGCAGGTCACCGGCGCCTAGCGCGAGTGAGAAGCAGTCCGCAGAGCACAAAGAACGCGCCGGCGAAGATCGAGCGCTCGACGTCGGTCCCCGTGAACGAGAGTTGGCTCCTGGTTGTCTGTGTGCCGAGCACCTGAGCACCCAAGGTCGTCGTCGTGGGCGCGGCGAGTGCAGCAGCGGATGCGGTGGTCGTCGTCGACGTCGCCGCCGGAGCGGCCGTCGTCGATGTTGTCGTCGGTGCGACCGTGGTGGTCGTGATGCTCGTCGTCGTTGACGTCGGAGACGTCGTCGTCGTGGTTGGTGCGACCGCTGACGCACAAGCGGTCGTGTCGATGCCAGGCAAGCCGGTCGGCGTGACGCTCGGCGCCGCCTTCCCGGCGAACCGATCGGCGATCCACGCCAGCATGTCGTTGAACGAGGGGCCGATCACCCCTGCGTGGCTCTGCCCGGGGTAGATCCAGCGCTGGGTGCCCTGCCCGAGAGCGCACTGCTGACCGAATAGGAGCTGTGTCGAGACCACCGGGATCTGTTCGTCGGCTCCGCCTTGGATGATCAGGAGGGGTTGCGACACCGCTTGGGTGAACCGCCCGGGATCGTTAGCGACGAGGAGGTCGTGCCAGGAAGGCACGCTCGCGGGGTCCGCCTTTTCGAGGTCGCTGAAGTTGATGCCCTGGACGCCGGCGGCAATGGTCCCGGTGCAGCCCTGGTCGACAAGAGCGAGCTTCTGCAACCCGAGCGGCGAGAGCACGGCGTCGAGCGGCGCCTGTTGGTCGCCGTAGGCGGCGTTGAATCCGGCCGCCGCCATCAAGAGGTAGTAGCGGAATGGGCTGTTCTGCAGGGCGGCGTTGAAGAACAGAAGTTGCGATGGCGGAGCGCCGGCGACGACACCGACGAGGTGAATCTCGGGCGCCCACTGGTCGGCGATGTGCAGGCTGAACATGGCCGCGTGCCCGCCTTGTGAGTGTCCCCATACGAGATATCGGTCGCTCGCGTGGAGCTGCGGCAGCTGCCGGGCGGCGCGCACGATGTCGAGCACGCCGCGCGCTTCACTGTCGCCGACGATGTACGGATGCCGACCCGGCGTCCCGAGACCCTCATAGTCCGTTGCCGTTACGAGGTAACCCTGGTCGAGGAGGGTGTTGGCGAACCCTGCGTAGCTCGTCGGATCGAGTGACGGCGCACAGGCGTCGGCGATGCCGGTGGTGCCGTGCGCCCACGAGATCACCGGGTAGCCACCGGCGGGGGGCGGTGTGGCAGGCACGGCGACGAGGCCGGTGACGGCGATGTCCTTCCCGAGCACCGATCGGGAGTGGTACATCACCCGATAGAGGGTCCCGTGCACACCGGCGATGCCCTCCTGTTCGAGAGCGATGACGTCGCCCGGCTTTCCCGATGGCAGCGGATCGGGGATGCCGTAGAACGCCGGCAGCCCAAGAGGAGGCGGCAAGACGGCCGCCGCTGCGGGCGTGGCGCCGATCCTCGGGGCGGGTGAGGACCCGACGACAGTCGCGGCGATCGCGGTCGCCGCGAGCAGGCACGCCGCGGCCACCGCGGCGCGCCGGTGGCGGCTCAACGCCTTCGGGCAGCTGCCCTGAGCGGTCGGGTGTTGAAGACGAGCATGGCGCCAAGCAACAGCGAGAAGAGCCCGATCATCAGCCACGTGGTGGCAGAGGAGCCCGTGAATGCGAGGGCCGAGTTGGTCGTCTGCGTGCCGAGGACTTGAGCTGCCGCGGTCGAGGTGGTGGACGCTGCCGGTGTGCCGGGTGCCACGATCTCGATCGGGATCGACACCTTCACTGCACCGTCGGCGGTGGCCACTTGGATGTGATGTGTCCCCAGGGTCGCGTCCGACGGAATCGTGACCGCGACCTGGAAGGCCCCCTTGCCGTCAGCGGTAACGGTGCCAAGTTGGACCGGGGTGCTGAGGAAGGTCACGCTCAGCGTGGAGCCGTTGGGGAATCCCGACCCAGAGAGCGTCACGCTTCCGCCCGGTGATGTGGAGGCCGTATTGGCGCTGACAGAAGGTCCTGCCGTTGTCGTCGTCGTTCCCGCGATCGTCGTGGAGGTGGTGGGCACGACCTGGCCTACGAAGGTGATGTCCTTGGTCACCTGGTGGGCCGCGAGGTCGGCGAGGGCGATCTGGCACGTGTCACCCGCGGCAAGTTGGGCGGCCGTCGGCGGACAGGGGTAAAGGGCGGCGTCGGCTGCGGCGTCGTGGCCGGCGCTGTCGGTTCCGGCGCTGGGCGGCCCCACGGTGCCGGTGTGGACGACGAACGGCGTGGCGCTGAGATTGCCGGATGCGTCGAAGTTGATCAGCGCGTTGAACGGACTGGAGCAGCTCACCGGCACTGGATTGCCCGAGACGGCGATCGTCGGCTGGCCTGGATCGTTGTTGCACTGCAGGATCACACCGAGCCCGGGAGAGAACCCCGCTCCGCTCACGTTGGTCGCCGCCCCGTCTGTCAGCCCAGTCGACGGGGACACCGTGATGGATCGAGCGGGCGGCGCCGTCGTCGAGGTGGTCGTCGCGTGTGTGGTCGTGGTTGTCGTTGCGTGCGCCGTCGTGGTTGTCGTTGCGTGTGCGGTCGTGGTTGTCGTTGCGTGTGCGGTCGTGGTGGTCGTCGGGGCGGTGCTCGTGGTTGTCGATGTCGGCCCTGCGGTCGTCGTTGTGGTGCCACCTTGGCCTTGGAAGGCGATGTCTTTGGTCGCTCGGTGGGCTGCGAGGTCAGCGAGCGCGATTTGGCACGTGTCGCCCGCGGCAAGTTGGGCGGCGGTTGGCGGACACGGATAGAGCGCGGCATCGGTGGCCGCATCGTGGCCTGCGCTGTCCGTCCCCGCGGCGGGCGGACCGACGGTCCCGGTGTGCACGGCAAACGGAGTGGCGCCCAGATTGCCGGATGCGTCGAAGTTGATAAGCGCATTGAACGGACTGGAGCAGCTCACCGGGACGGGGTTACCGGAGACCGCGATCGTCGGCTGGCCGGGATCGTTGTTGCACTGCAGGATCACACCGAGACCGGCGGTGTATCCGGAGCCGCTCACGTTGACGGACTGCCCGTTCGTGAGACCCGTCGACGGGCTTACGTCGACTGCCTGGGCTGCCGACGCCGGTGACACCATCGCGATCACAAGCGATATCGCGCCGATGGCAATCAGGGCTACGCCGGCTCGTCGCCGGCGCGTTGTCGATGGTGTCGTATGCATGGTCAGAACCCTTCAGCTGGCTTTTTCGACTGTTGTTAGGTGCGCCCGCCGAACGGCCCGCGGCGTGAGCAGCGGGCTGGCCCAATAGGCCAGCGGGTCGATGTGCGGAAGTGTCTGCATCGAGTCGTATCCGCCCGGGACCACGTTGGGAGCGGGCGGAACCGAGTGCTGCGACTGTGACCGCTCCGCCGTGGCGGCGAACAACTCTGCGAGCTCGCGTAGCTCCCGTACCGCGGCCGGCTCTTCCGGAACTTCCGGAAGCGGCGTCGCGACACGACGTGGAGCCATCCGACTGAGAGCCGGGCGGTCCGGTTCCTGCGCGGACAGCACGACCACCCGCGTCGCAGGGGGCGTCGGCACTCCGGCGGAGCTGCCCTTCGTTGCGCTGCCGCTGATGACAGTCGAGGGGATCGCCGGCATGGGAGCGACAGCCTCTGGGGCGAGCCTCCGGCGGGCCCGGTCACGGATGGCAAGCAGCACAAGCTGGATGACGACGAGGCCACCAGCGAGCAAGCCCCACGGGAACGTGCCGGTCGATGCCTTGAAGGTGACCGGGTCGCCCGCGCCTTTGATGGTTCCGCTCGCGGTGTAGCTGCCGATCGCGAAGGCATCGAGCTCGACGGGGATCTTGTAGGTCCTCGTCTCGCCTGGTGCCAGCGTGCCCAGATCGGGCGATGGCGCCGAAGTCGCCGGATTGCTTCCCTTGCCGACGTGTAACTCCATGACCGGTGAAATCGCGACCGTGCCTGGGTTCGTCACGTCGAGCAACAGCGTTCGCTTGGGCTGCGCCCCGAACCACGACAACGCCGGGCCGCTGCCGTCGAGTGAGACCTTCACCTTCAGCTTGGTCACTGCCGTGGGCGTCACCCCTCGCGGTGCTGACGAAGGCGCCCCGACCAGCGTGATCGGTGTCGTGATCGCACTCGGCAGAGCGAGCGACGACGCCTGGATGACGCACGGACAGAGCGACGGCGGGAGTGCCACCGAGAGCTCTGTCGCGAAGTGTCCCTGGCCGTCCGTTCCGGCGACCCGTGCGTGCAGCATGTCGCAGTCCGCCGATCCCGCGAGCGCCAAGTCGCCGCACAACACGACCTGCGCCGACGTGTTGGTCGGGAACCTGTCGCCGCTGATGATCACCGAGGCGCCGGGGACCACGCTGGGCGCCGAGAGGGTGAGGCGGGGTACCCCCTCGGCGTCGGCAGCGTGCGCTGGCGCGACCGCAGCGACGACGATGGACGCCGCTAGCGCGGCCGCGTAGGCGGCCATGAGGATCCGGCTCGCCGAGCGTCGGCGGAACAGGCTCACGTCAGCTCCGTGACCCGGTCAGAACGGGTGCGTTGGGCGTGCTGCCGCCGACCGGCTCGGGAGGGCGCGTGTGCCCCTTGCGCCGGCGCAGATACCAGAGCACGCCCAAGCCGATCGCAGCGAGCAAGAGCAGCCAGGGCACGGCCCATGCCGCCGCGCTCGCCTTGGCACGTGCGCCCGGCGCGTCGGCAGTGATATCGGCAGACAGACGGCCGAGGGGGAGTACGCCGGTCACCGTCTCCTTGACGGTGGCGCTGCCTTTCGGCAGGAGCTCGGGCAGCTTGCGCGCGCCGAGGGTCTTGGACGGCCCGAAGACGGGATGGACCTTGGCGGTTGCCGTCGCCGTCAGGCGCGTGTTCCCGGTGTTGACGACCGTGTACTGGAGCGTCACCTTCTCCGGCGCCCCGACCATGGACCCCACGGAGTTGGCCGGCTTCAGGCTGACTTTCGTGATGGAGAGCGAGGGATTCAGCGTCCCGGGCACTCGCCCGTAAATGCGAACGCCGACGGCGTTCATGACGTCCACGCCGACGGCACCGTTGTTTGCCGGTGCAGCTGTGGGCGTCGTGTTCTCGGCCACGATGCCGGCCGTGTGATCGCCAGGCGTCGCGTTGGCAGGGACGACGATCGAGAACGGGATGTCGACCTTGTGCTGCGGGTCGAGCGTGAAGCCGGCGACCGGGAGGTTCACCCACGTGGCCATGTCGGTCTTGGGCTCGTTGCGGGGCTTCAAGGCGAACCCGCCCTCGGCGGTGTTGAAGGCATCGGCGACGTAGAGGTTGAAGGTCGCCGGCTTGTCGGTCTTGTTGGTGACCGTCACCGAGTCCTGTGTTGTCGCGCCGGCGCGCAGGTCGACGAGGAAGAAGGGCCGGAAGGTCTCGCCCGGCTTCGGGTTGGAGGTCGGGTACACCGACCAGGCGCCGTTGTCGGCAGCATGGGCGGCCGGAGTGAGCGGCGTCGAGAACGTGGATGCCACGGCGATTCCTGCCGTGACGACTGCTGTTGCGATCCGCCTCATGGTTCGCATCGTTGGTGTGGTGCCTTCCTGCCAGGAAGGGGGCGGCAGCTTTGCCGCCCCCTTCGGCTGGCTCGTTATGTGGTCAGCGCCTCAGACGACGAGGTACTCGACCGTTCCCTTGTAGAGACCGGCGGCGACCGACGACGGGATGTTCAACGAGAACTGCCCGTTGACGTCCCAGGTGCCTCCGGCATTCGGGCCGACCGCGCTGCAGAGACCCCGCGGCGTGTCCAGCGTTCCGCCAGCGCCGATGGTGGCGCCAGCGTTCAGGTTGCCCACGTGGGGCAGACATCCCGTGAGAGCCGTCGGCGTGAGCGTCAGGTTCGTGGCGGCGATGTGGTTGTTGGCCAGCGCCAGGTTGGCGCCCACATTGGAGTTGCAGAAGTTCGCCGCGGTGCAGCCAAGCACCGACGGTGTCGGAACCATGTACGCAGTCAGCGTCCACGGCAGCGTCAGGTCACCGCGGTTGTCCGACACGTAGATCGGGTTCATTGCCGCGGTGGTTGTCTGCTGCAACCCATTGAGCGTGATGCTCGGCATGTTGATCACCGGGCAGGTGAGCAGCGGGTAGCCGACTGAGCCAGGCGCGTTGCAGCTCAGGACGAGCTGACCGGCGTTGACCAGTTGGTTGATCGGCTGCTGCACCGGCGGGGTCCCGATGTTCACCGTGATCGTCGCCGGTGTGGCGTCGCAGTTGGTGTTCGTCGGGTTGTCGTCGCAGGCCGTGAACTGGAACGTCACGACTTCCGGCAACGAACCGGTGTCGGTGAGCGTTGTCGCCCCCGTCACCGGGTTGGTGATGTTCACCGTCAGCCGCCCACCAGTGCCGAACGGCCCCGGTGTGGTGAGCTGGAAGTGGTTCGCCTGCGTGGCGTCACCGTCGGTTGCGGTGAGCACGATGTTGCTCGAGCCCCCCGTGCCGACGTTGGCGTTCCCGTTCTGCGCCGCAGGCGGCGGGTCAACCAGGTTCACGAAGGCCGCGGGCGCAAAGACGCTTGGACCAACGCTGACCAAGTTGGCGAGGCCGCCACCCTGATACGCGGCGTACGGCGCGATGGCCGGTGCCGGGGTGCTCGGTGTGCCACCGGCTGCGTAGCCGGTCTGGGTGCACGCTGGGCCACCAGGGGTGCCGCCGAAGAGGATCGCTCCAACCACCGGCAGCGTCAGCGTCATCGACGCGTTCGTCGTGCCGTCAGTGCCGGCGAGGCCGATCTTCGACTGGCCACCGTTCACACCGTTCGTCGAAAAGACGTTGCCGGTGCTGAGTGTGGGGTCGACGTAGGTCAGGCCCGCCGCGCTGGCGAGACCAACCGTGACGCCGGTCGCCTGCGCGGAGACGGTTGTTCCTGTGATCGTGGCATCGACGCCAGGGGTCACAGCAACGATGACGTGCCCTTGCCCGAGGGCAGGCGCGGCGGCGAGAGGCGCAGCCACGAACTTGCCTACGTCAGTGGCCGCGAACGGCCCGGACAGCGTGCTGGACGCTGCTGTCCACGTGACGTTGCCGGGAGTCGGCGCGGGCGGGACTTGGTTCACCAGGCCGGCGAGGCTCTGAGGCCCGAACGAGGCCTTGCTATAGGAGTAACTCCCTGTCGCAGACCCGTCCGTGGACTGGATCTTCTGATTGGCGGTTCCGAGGTCCATCGAGCCGGCGCTCAGGTCGACGTTGGCCTCGATGTTGGCCAGGAATGCGCCATTGACCGTCGTCGAGAATGCGCCAGTCGCCCCGAAGGCGCCGCCGTTGGGGAACCGCGGGTCGGGTGCGGCGTTGATCGTCAGACCGACGACGAACGGTGCCGTGTTCCCGGCCGCGAGGCCCGTACCGGTGCAGTCAACCTCATACAGCGTGGTGCCGAAGCTGCCTGCGTGGGCGGCGGGTGTCTGGAGTACCAGCAGCCCTGCTACTGAAGCCAGCAGCGCTACTACACCCCCGATTGCTGTTGCTTTCTTGTGTCGTGTAAATCGCAAGAGGTTTCCCTCTCCTTCCTTGAGCTGCGTCCCCCTCCCCGCCAGGGAGTCGCGAATTAATGAGACCCAGCTCGGCGCCGTAGTCACTCTCCCGGCACCACCCCCTTGGGGCGGCGCCACAGCGCACCGCGACGCGCTCGAGTCGATGAGTACGTGAGGTAGCCGAGATCGAGGAGCACGGCGCCCGCGAGTGCCAGTGCGATCGTGAGCATCCCGGGCCCGGTCCGCGCCATCTCCCCGGGCGGGGGCGAGCCAGCCGCCGCCGGTTGGGTGAACTGGTTTCCCAGGACCCGGGTCGCCACGGTCGTGGAGGTGGTTGCCGTGGCTGCGCCGATAGTCGCGCCCGTCGTAGCCGGGCCCCCCACCGCGATCTGCAGCGGCTGGCTCACTCCACCGCCGGATGCGAACGCGACCTCGGCTTGTGCCTGCTCCTTGTTGGCGTTGCCGAAGGCGATGATGCACTTGGCCCCCGCGGCGGCCTGCGCGGCGGTGGGCGGGCACGGGAACTGCGGAGCGTCGTCGGCGGCGGGCTTGCCGGCGCTGTCGGTGCCCTGTGCGGGCGGCCCCACGGTGCCGGTGTGCACGACGAAGGGCTTGCCGTTGAACCCGCCGCCGGCGACATTCTGAAGGTTCTTCAGCGGGTCACTGCAGCTCACGGGTACGTCGTTGGCGGCGACGGGGATCGTGGGCTGTGGTGACGCCGTGTTGCACTCAGTGATGGCGCCAGCCCCGTCCGAGAACCCGGACACGCCCACCGTGACGGTGGCCCCGTCCGCGAGTGCCGTGGTCGGCGACACCGTGATGGACGTGGCCGCAGACACGGAAACGCTCGAGGCGACCAGCACAGCGGACGACACCGCGCCCGCGACTGCAACAAACCAAAGAACCCTGCGTCTGAACACAACCCTCCGATTGCCCCCAGGGCGGGACAGCTCCGCCCATGAACGCTGACCCTCAGACCCCCATCTGATGGGCCGTCAGCGCGCTCTGTCTCGATGATCGTTCGGTCGGTTGCGGTGTCAAGGGTCAACGTGTCAACGGCATGACACTCATGGACACCCGTTGGCTAGATCTGAAAACGTCATTCTCCGTGAGTGTCCATAGCCTTTGACGGTGCAAGTGCCGCGCCGGCACCCGGCACCATGCAGATGGCCATGAAGTCATCAAGATGGGCGTCGGCCACCGAACCGCGACGGGCTAGACGAACGGTGTAACAGACGGCGACCCCGGCGCGAACGGACTGTCACGCACTGTCATCGTCCAATCGGTTGTGCCTTGACGCGACCCCATGCGCGGGTGCCAATGACAACAGCGCGCGACAGGGGAAGGGGACAGGAAATGGCCGGCGATCAACTCCGTCGGCTGCTGTCGCGCTTCTGGCCGGCCCTCGCCGTCGTCGCCGCCGCCCTCGTCCTCGAGCCGATGCCCGCAGGCATCGCACTGCAGGGGCTGATCGTCGGCCTGGTCGGTGCGCTCGTCGCGGTCGGGATGGCGCTGATCTATCAATCCAACCGCATCGTGAACTTCGCTCAGGCCGACCTGGGGCTCGCGCCGGCGGTGCTTGCCGTGTCGCTGGCGGTGTACGGCGGCGTCAGTTGGTTCGTCGCCGTGCCCGCGGGCTTGATCGTCGCCGTACTCCTCGGCTGCGTCGTCGAGCTCGTCGTCATCCGCCGCTTCAAGAACGCGTCACGCCTCATCCTCATGGTGGCGACGATCGGCCTCGCCCAGCTGCTGGCCGCCGCCAGCCTCTTCATCCCTTCGTGGTGGCACAAGACGCCGGCGACCCTGCAGCTGCACGTGCCCATCGACCTCCACTTCACATTGCGACCGCTCGTGTTCTCGGGGGATCACGTGGTCGCCGCGCTGGTCGCGCCCGCCATGCTCGTTGCCCTTGCCGCGGTGCTGCGCTTCACCGACATCGGCGTCGCCATCCGGGCCAGCGCCGACCGGGCCGACCGCGCCCGCCTCCTCGGCATCGGCGTCGACCGCCTGCAGACGATCGTCTGGACGACGGCCGCGGTGCTCTCGTTCACCGGAATCATCCTGCGCACGGGCATCCTCGGGCTCGGCGTCGGCCCGGCCTTGAGTTTGAGCGCGCTGCTGGCCGCACTCACGGCGCTCGTGCTGGGAGGCCTCACCGATCTGGGCGCGATCACCGCGTCGGCCGTCACCCTCGGTCTGCTCGAGGCGGGCGTGGTGTGGAACCACCCACGGAGTCCCGGCCTCGTCGCTCCCGTCTACGCGTTGGTGGTCGTGGCCTGCCTTCTCGTGCGCCACGCCGGTTCGGCGCGCCGGGTCACCGAACGCATGTCGACGTGGCGGCTGGCCGACGAGGTTCGGGCCCTGCCGGTGTCCATTGCCGCGCTGCCCAAGGTGCGGGCTGCACGGTGGGTGCTGGCCGGTGCCGCGGCGGCGTTGGTGATCGTGCTCCCACACTTGCTGGGACCAGGCAGCCGCGAGAAGGCAGCCGCCGTCGTGGCCTTCTCGATCGTGACCATGTCACTTGTCGTTCTCACCGGGTGGGCGGGCCAGGTCTCCCTGGGTCAGATGTCGTTCGCCGCGGTGGGCGCCGTTGCCGGCGCCCACGCCACCCAGGTGTGGCACGCCGACATGGTGGTGGCGCTCGCGTTCGCGGGCGCCGTGGGTCTCGGCGTCGCCGTGCTCGTCGGCCTTCCGGCTCTTCGGCTCCGCGGGCTGTTCCTCGCCGTCACAACCCTGGCGTTCGCGTTGACGACGTCGTACTTCCTTGTCGACAACCGCATCAGCTGGGTGCCGACCGGACGCATCGCCCGCCCGACGCTGCTCGGCGGCGACGTCCTCCGGTCGCAGGTCGGCTACTACTACCTCTGTTTGGCCGTCGCCGGGCTGGCCGCCCTCGCGCTGGCGGGCATCCGTCGGTCGCAGAGCGGCCGCGTGCTGCGGGCCGTGCGCGAGGACAGCCGGGTCGTGCAGGCGTACGGCGTGAGCGTGGCCCGGGCCAAGCTGACGGCGTTCGCCATCTCCGGGCTGCTGGCCGCAATCGCGGGCTGCCTGCTGGTACACCTTCTGCAGTCGTTCGCCCCCGCGACGTACGCGCCGGAGCAGAGCTTCGTCGTCTTCACCGCCGCGGTCGTCGGCGGGCTCGGGTCGATGCTCGGTGGCGTGCTCGGCGCGGTCTTCCTCAAAGGCGGCGAGTGGCTCCTTCCCAGTGCGCAGTGGCAGGCGCTGACGACCGCCGTCGGCGTCCTGGTCGTGCTCTGGATCGTCCCCGGCGGCCTGGCGTCGCTCATCTATCGCGTGCGCGATGCATGGGTTCGTGCTCTCGGACGCGCGTCAACCGATGAGGACACGCCGCGGACGGTGATCGACCTGCGGGACGACGCGGCCGGTATCTCCGTGTCGGCGTCGCTGCCGACCAACGGCGACGGGGTTCGTCCGCTGCTGTCGTGCCGCGACGTCCACGTTTCCTACGGCCCGACGAAAGTGTTGCGGGGCGTCGACTTCGACGTGGGCGAAGGCGAGATCGTCGCCCTCGTCGGGACCAACGGCGCCGGCAAGTCGACGCTGGTGAAGGCGATCTGTGGTCTCGCGCCGATCTCCGATGGCGAGGTCCGCCTCAACGACCGGGCGTTGCACACCATGGCAGCCCACGAGGTCGCCCGGCTGGGCGTCGCACTGCTCCCGGGTGGCGACGGCGTGTTCCCGTCGCTGACCGTCGCCGAGAACCTTCGGGTCGCCGGCGCCTTCGATCGTCGCAACTCGCGCGCCGGCAAGGCCGCCCATGCGGCGCAGGTCCTCCGTTGGTTCCCGGTCCTCGAGCAGCGCCTCGACGACCACGCCGGGGACCTGTCCGGCGGTCAGCAGCAGATGCTGGCCCTGGGGATGGCGTTCCTGGGCGCGCCGCGCCTGCTCGTGCTCGACGAGCTCGACCTGGGTCTGGCGCCATCGGTCGTGGCCCAACTGATCCCCATCATCCGCGGTCTGCGCGACCGCGGCACCACGGTGGTCATCGTCGAGCAGTCGCTCAGCGTCGCTGTCCAGCTGGCGGAGACGGCCTACTTCATGGAGAAGGGGCGCATGCTGTTCTCGGGACCCACGGCCGGCCTGCTCGATCGCCCCGACCTGCTCCGTGCCGTGTTCCTGGCGGACAGCGACCGCGCCCTTGCCGGTGCCGGCATCACGAGTGCGAACAACGGACACGGTGCCGCCGACGGCGAAGGTGAGGGGCAGCCGGCGCTCGGCGTGACCGGCTTGACGGTGCGCTTCGGCGGTATCCGGGCGGTCGACGACGTGTCCGTCCACGTCGACCACGGCGAGATCGTCGGTGTGATCGGGCCCAACGGCGCCGGCAAGTCGACGCTGTTCGACCTCATCAGCGGCTACCTGCCGCCATCCGCCGGCCGCGTTGTCCTGAACGGCGTCGACGTCACCGGCGTCCCCACGGCCAGGCGAGCGCGCGCTGGTCTGGGCCGCACGTTCCAGGACGCCCACCTCTTTCCGGCCCTCACCGTTACCGAGACCATCGCCGTCGCCCAGGAGCGCTGGGTGTCGGTGCGTGACCCAATGCGTGCCGCGCTGCGCCTTCCCTCGGCGTTCGACGCCGAGGAGGCGGTGCACAGGCGCGTCGACGAGCTCGTTGGCCTGCTGAACCTCGGTCCCTATCGCGACCGGCTCATCAGTGAACTGTCGACGGGCACGAAACGCATCGTCGAGATCGCCTGCGCCCTCGCCCAGCGACCTTCGGTGCTGCTCCTCGACGAGCCGTCGACCGGGCTTGCCCAACGGGAGGCCGAAGCGCTGCAGCCGCTGTTGGCCGTCGTGCAGGAGCACCTCGGAGCCGCCATCTTCATCATCGAGCACGACACCGCGCTGCTGGCCGCCGTCGCCGACCGCATCGTGGCCATGGATCTGGGGCGAGTGATCGCGGACGGGCCGCCCGCGAGCGTTTTGCACGACCCAACCGTCCTGTCGTCCTACCTCGGCCCTACCCCGGAGCTCGCCCATGGCGTTCACCCCTGACCGCTCGCGGCGCAGGTGGCTGCGCCGGTCGGGGCCGGCCGTCGTGCTCTCCGTCGCCGTGGTGGCGGCCGCCGTCATCGCCGTCGTCAACCGCGGCGGTGGGACGACGACGGCGACCATTGGTACGACCGGCTCGACCATCCCGGCCGCCGCCAGCCCCGCCGGCGCTGGCGCCGGCGCGTTGCGTCCGGCCGGCGTCCTCTCGTGGTCGCAGGCCAAGGCCGAGGGCAAGACCGCTTCCATCGACTGGGGCCCCCGGTGCGACACGACGATCGGCAAGCTCAAGTACCCGAGCTACTTCGCGGGCGAGTGCTATGCGCCGTTCACCGGCGACAACGGGGGCTCGACCTACCAGGGCGTGACGGCCACCAGCATCAAGGTCGTCTTCTACCTGCCGGAGGACCACGACCCGGTGTTGAGCTTCGCCTACGGCGCGATCGGCACCAGCGACACCAACGCCCAGACGGCCCAGACCATGCAGGACTTCGTCACCTTCTTCGAGACCTACTACGAGACCTACGGCCGCAAGGTCGACCTCGTGCCGTACACCGCCACCGGCACCATCCTCGACGAGGTGGCCGCCCGCGCCGATGCCGTGCAGATCGCCGAGTCGATCAAGCCCTTCGCCGTCGTCGGCGGCCCGATGCTCACCAACGCCTTCGCCGACGAGCTGGCCGCTCGCAAGATCCTGTGTCTCGACTGCACCCCAGGGCAGACCGACGCCTGGTATGCGGCGAGGGCGCCCTACGTGTGGGGCGTCACCATCGGACCGGAGCAGGCGCAGCAGGTGCTGGCCGAGTACATCGGCAAACGTCTTGCCGGCCGGGTCGCCGACAACACCGACGACCCGAATCTGCGGAGCCGCAAGCGGTCGTTCGGGCTCGTGTATCTCACGAGCGGCCCGGAGTCCGAGCAGGTCGAGAAGGAGTTCGAAGACAACCTTGCCCGCTACAAGGTCAAACCGGCGGCCGTGTTGTCGTACAAGTCGCCGCTCGACCTGTTGAACGACGCGCCGTCGCTCATCGCCAAGCTCAAGGACTCGGGGGTCACGTCGGTGGTCTTCACCGGCGACCCGCTCGCGCCCGGCGCCTTGGCGGGCGCGGCGGCGAATCAGCAATGGTTCCCTGAGTGGGTCGTCACCGGCTCGGGCTACACGGACACCAACGTCTTCGGCCGCACCTACGACCCGCGTGAATGGCGGCACGCCTTCGGCATCTCCTTCCTGCCGGCCCGCACCGATCCGAGCGTGAGCGGCGCCAAGTTCCTCCACCAGTGGTTCTTCGGCCGGCCCACGCCCGCGCCCACCGGGGCCCAACTCACCGTCGGCGACTTCACGCTGCTCTTCTCCGTGCTCCAGGGCATGGGCCCGACGGTCACGCCGCAGGTCTTCGGCCAGGCCCTCTTCGCGGCGCCCGCGACCGCGCGCGCCATCACCCAGCCGTCGGTCTCGTTCGGCAACAAGGGCCTGTGGCCCAACCCCGACTATCTCGGCATCGACGACGCCACCGAGGTCTGGTGGAACCCGGTGGCGACCGGCCCCGACGAGCTGCAACGACAAGGACGCGGGATGTACGAATTCGTGGCGGGCGGCAAGCGCTACCTCCCGGGCCAGTGGCCCGCGACGGCGTCCGAGGTGTTCAACCCTGCGGGCGCCGTGAGCCTGTACACCACGGTGCCCAAGGCCGAAGAGGTGCCCAACTACCCGTCACCCGCCGGCCATTGAGCATTTGGCGGTCCTGGACATCGCCATACGCCGTCCACGACCGCCAAATGGTGCAGGGGAGGGGGCGGGGGCGGGTCAGTCTTCGGACCGGATGCCCCGGAGGCCGCCCCATGCCATGTCGGCGACGCGGCGGCTGAGGGTGTCGACCGGCTCCTTGCGGCCGGTCAGCACCCAGTGGCGGCTGGTGGCCTCGGCCAGGCCGACGACGCCATAGGCGAGGAGGCGGCGGTGGTCGTCGCCGATGTCGGCCTCGATGAGGGCGGCGATGGCGTCGGCGATGGCGTCCTCCACCCGTCGGATGGCGTCGCCGAACTCCTGGTCCGCCTCCCGCCCGTCGCCGCCGAACAGCAACCGGAACGCGCTCTCGTTGTCGGCCACGAACCGGAAATAGGCCGCGAAGCCCGACGCCACCTGCTGGCGGGGACCGCCGGCCGCGGCCGTCGCCTTCTGGACTTCCTCGAGCAGGCGCTGGCCCACGTCGTCGAGCAACTCGAGGTAGAGCTCCCGCTTGGAGCGGAAGTGCTGGTACAGGACGGGCTTGGTCACCCCGGCCGCCTCAGCCACCTCAGCCATCGAGGCGGCGTGGAAGCCGCGGCTGGCGAAGACCTCGAGGGAGACGTCGAGGAGCTGGCGGCGGCGCTGGACGGCGGGCAGGCGGGGCTGTGACATCAGTTACCCGAGGGTAACAACACCCCGGGGCAGGGATCGTTGCCCTCGACGGCGAACCAACTGGCCATGCGTCCCAGGCGTGGAACTCCAGACCCGGGTACCCGCCGCCCGGCCGAGCCCGTGCGGCCCGGTCTGTCGAGAATGCCCGTGGTCGGCTTGATGATGGTGCAGGCCCGGCGGCGCCGCGCCCGGCTGCTCCGTGGTCTCTAACCGCTGAGCGGTCTCTAACCCCTAGCTCGGGTAGACGATCACCGAGCGGGCGACCTCGCCCGTCTTCATCGCGTCGAACGCTTCGTTGACCTCGTCCAGCGAGATCTCCCGCGAGATCAACTCGTCGAGCTTGAGCTCGCCCTTCTTGTAGAGGTCGATGAGCTTGGGGACGTCCTGCTGGACGTTGGACGACCCGTACCAGCAGCCCTTGATCGTCTTCTCCTGCAGCACGAGGCCGAGGAAGGCGGGGATCGTCACCATCACGTCCATGCGGGGGACGCCGACGAGGATGGCCTGGCCGCCGCGACGGGTCATGGTGATCGTCTGGTCGATGGTGGGCCCGAGGCCGATCACCTCGAAGGCGACGTCGGCACCGCGCTCGTCGGTCATGCTCATGACCTGAGAGACTGGGTCGCCCTGGCTGGCGTTGATCGTCGCGGTGGCGCCGAACTCCTTGGCCATCTGCAACTTCGTCTCGTTCATGTCGATGGCGATGATCTCGCCCGCGCCCGCGATGCGCGCCCCCTGGATGACGTTGAGGCCGACGCCGCCGCAGCCGACGACGGCGACGATGTCGCCCTTCTTGATGTCGGCCGTGTTCAGGGCAGCGCCGACGCCGGTGAGCACGCCGCAGCCGATGAGGGCGGCGACCTTCATGTCGACGTCGTCGGGGATCTTCACCGCGCCGCTCTCGGGGATCACCGAGACCTCGGAGAACGTGCCCGACGCCGCCATCTGGGACAGGGGCGCGCCGTTCCAGCTGAACCGGGGCGTTCCGTCGAGCAGACCGCCGGACGCCAGCGACGCGTCGGCCGCCTTGCACAGCTCGCCCTGGCCGTGCTGGCAGAAGTAGCAGTCGCCGCACTGGGGCACCCACGAGATGACGACGTGGTCGCCGGGCTTGACGCTGGTGACGCCCTCGCCGACCTCTTCGATGACGCCCGCACCCTCGTGGCCGAGCACGATTGGCGCCACGCCCATCAGGGTGCCGTTCTGCACCGACAGGTCGGAGTGGCAGACGCCGGAGGCGCCCATCCGTACCTTGACCTCCCCGGCGTGGGGCTTGTCGAGCTCGACCTCGTGGATCTCGAGGGGCTGCTCGAGTCCGGTGAGAATGGCGGCCTTGGGCATGGGGGACTCCTCCTGCGGCGCTGCGTGTGCGCGCCAGTTCTAGCCCAATCGCCGCGCTATCTGCCCTGCTCGCGGTCCTCGCGCTCAGCCGCCTTGACGGCGTAGCCCACGATGATCGACGGCAGCAGCAGGATCGACCCCACTGCGAGCCCGCCGACGATGACCGCCACCAAGGCCGTCGAGTACGAGGTGGCGAAGCCGACGAAGAAGGCGACGACGGCCACCAGATAGCAGACATAGCCGGCGCGCTGGCCGAGGCGACTGGCCCGGTCGTACCGCGCCCGGCGGGCGCGCACCGGGTCCTCGCTCATGGCAGCCACCCCCGCCCGTCGAGGAGGTGTCGCAGCTGGCGGCGCAGGCGGGCGATGGAGAAATGGCGGCGGGCGACGGCGTGGTTGGTGTTGAGGACGTCGACGTCGGGGTGGTCGAGCCACGCGCCCAACGGCGCCGGATCCGACGCCGGGAACCAGTCGAACCCGAACGCACGAAGCTCCGCGGCGACCGGATAGTCGCCGATGGCGAGCGGGCGACGGAAGATCGCCGACTCGATGGCCGGGTTCCCGAACCCCTCCCACGTCGAGGGCAGCACCACGGCGTCGGCTGCCGCGTAGATGTCCGCGGGG
>DASZJL010000003.1:0-3253 GCA_035948135.1 Acidimicrobiales bacterium
TGAGGCTCGGCGTTTATTTTTGGTTCCGGCTCTTTAACGTGGCTCCGGAGACCACGGCTCGCTTCTCCTACCTTGACGACCGAAGTCGAAACCAATCACCCCCATGTCTGGGTTGCCGACCGCTTTGATCGGCCCGACCATCCTACGGGCGGGATGACCCAACGTCCTCCGCCCCTGGTCAGAAGGCCCCACCGGTGGCGATCTCGAGCTGCGCCCCGACCGCGGGGGTGAGCCAGTCGGCGTACGAGGCGGTGATGTGGTTGTCGTCTCGGTAGACGAGCAGATTGCCCACGATCACGGTGCAGGTGGTCGAGATGCAGAACCACGGGTCCGTGTCGACGTAGCCGGCGCCGGTCGACGAGGCCACGGCCTGCTCCTGGCCGATCCCGCCGGGGTTGTAGTACGGGTATTGCTTGGGGATCGAGCACGCAGGGGTGTTCGAGAGGTTCACGCTGAGGCACTGGGGCACGCTCTGCTGGGGGTACGGGTCGTCGCCCATGAGGACCACCTTGGCCCCCGTCGCACTTTGAATCGTGGTGATCATCTCGCTCAGCCCGGAGAGCCACGCCTGACCGTCGACGACCACGTGGTCGTCGGGGATGCCGTACTCGCGGGAGAAGCCGAGGATCACCACCGCGGGGTGGAGGGTGGCCATGCGCGCCAGCTCGGCCTTCTTCCACCGGTCGCACTCGGTGTAGGTCCGTCCGAGCGTCGGGCTGTAGACCGACACGTCGATGGGCGGGCACGTCGCCTTGGTCATCACCACCACGGCGTCGTTCTGCTGCTTCGCCAGCGTGTCGATGGCCGGGAACCACTGGAGCGCGTGCGAGTCGCCGAACAGCACGACGCTCGTGGCCGAGCTCGTGTCACCGTAGACGCACGGGTGCACGGCGGCGTCGGTGTAGCCGTTGAGGCACCCGTTGTCCTCGGGCACCGGCAGGTCCGACGCCGCGTCGGAAAGCGACGGCGTCAGATTGGCGGGCACTTCCGGGTTGGCTAGCGACTGGTACACCTGACGGTTGACCTGCGCGTCGAGCCCGTCTGCCACGGCGACCGCCGGCGAGACCGCGGCCGACGACGCCGATCGGGTCCGCGGGTCGTGCGCGGCCGACAGCCGGGTCACGGCCGCAGAGCCGCTGCCAACCGGTGGCGGCACTTCTGCCACTACGACGACGGCCATCGCCGCCGCGCCGAGGCTGATGGCGCCGCCGACTAGGAGACTGCGCGTTCGTTGCGCCGAGAGCCAGGCCGAGCGCCGAGCCGGCTGCTCCACCAACACGGTGGTGACGGCGGCCAGGACGAGACTGAACACACCCAGGCCGACCTTCTGCGCGAGGTCGAGGGGATGGCCCACGACGTAGGGCGCCAGGATCAACACCGGCCAGTGCCACAGGTACCAGGTGTACGAGACGGTGCCGATGGCGCGCATCGGAGCCAGGCCGAGCAGCCCCGACGGCCCGAACCGCATGGCGCGCGTTCCTGCGACGAGCGCCAGGCCGGTGCCGACCACGGGCACGAGCGCGGCCGGGCCGGGGAACGTGGTTTGGGCGTTGAAGGCGAAGAGCGACCACCCCACAGCGGCGAGTCCAGTCCACCCCAGCAGCGCCGCCGCCCGCGTCGGGAGTCGTGTGCCCTCCCGCACGGCCAGGGCGAGGAAGCCGCCCAGCGCCAGCTCCCACGCGCGCGTCGGCAGCGAGAAGAACGCCCACGGTTGGTTCGCGTGCGTCAGGTAGACGCACGACCAGAAGGAGAGCACCGCGACGACGCCCAGTACGAGGAGAACGGGCCCGGGGCTCGCCGCGGGAGCGGCGCGCCGGTGGCGACCGCGCCGGTGGCGGCCACGACCGCCGCCCAGCACGCGGCGCCCGACCGTGAATGCCACGAGCAGGAGCGCTGGCCACAGCACGTAGAACTGCTCCTCGACGCCGAGCGACCAATAGTTCTGCAGCGGCGACACAGGGCCGTGCGAGGTCAGGTAGTTCGTCGCCTGGAACGCGAAGCGGTAGTTGCCGACGTAGAGCGCGCAGGCCACGGCGTCCTTGGCGACCGCGGTCGCCATGAGCGGCCCGGTGACGGCGATGGACACCAGCACGGTCACGACGATCACGAGCACGGCCGAGGGCAGGAGGCGGCGGGCCCGCCGCGCGTAGAAGCCGGTGAACGACAGCCGGCCCTCGCCCGAGAGCTCCTTCCACAGCAGCGATGTGATCAGGTAGCCCGAGATGACGAAGAAGACGTCGACGCCGACGTAACCCCCCGGCACCGGAAGTCCGCAGTGGTAGGCGACGACGGCGAGGATGGCGACGGCACGCAGCCCCTCGATGTCGGCGCGTTTGTGAGTCTTTGCCCGGTGCGCCCCGGAACTGCCTCTGGCCATCGCTCGGTTTGCCTCGGGTGAGATCTTCACCGACGGCAACGTCGAATTCGCGGATATCACCCGCTCCAGCGGCTCATTTCTTTCGACGCCCGGGCGGCCTCACGCTCGGCGTCGCGCGCCATGATCAGGTTTCGCTTGTCGTAGAGGCGGCGGCCCTTCGCCAGCGCCAGCTGCACCTTGGCCTTGCCGTCACGGAAGTACAGCGACACCGGGATGATCGTGAGCGATTGCTGCTGGGTCTTGCCCATCAATTCGTCGATCTCCGCTCGATGCACCAGCAACTTCCGCTTGCGGTCCGGGTCGTGGGACCCGAACCCTGTGGCGAACCGCCAGGGCGGGATGTGGAGCTGGAACAGCCACAGCTCGCCCCCGTCGACCCGGGCGTAGGCCTCGTTGAGCTGGGCATGGCCCTCGCGCAGCGACTTCACCTCGGAGCCCTGCAGCACGATCCCGGCCTCGAACGTCTCGAGGAACTCGTACTCCCGCCGGGCGCGCCGGTTCGTGGCGACCGTGCGGTCCCCGGTGCGTTCCTCGCGGGCGGCCGCCCGCTTGGCGATCTGCTTCTTCGCCCTGGCCATGGGGCACGAGGGTACTGTCCAGCCCGTGCTGCGCCTCCCGAAAGACCTCTACATGGAGATGGTCGCCCATTGCCTGGCCGGTCTGCCCGACGAGGCGTGCGGCCTCCTGGTTGGGTCCTACGGAGCCGACGAGGTCGCCCACCTCTTCCCGACCCGCAACGCGGCGGCGTCGGCCATGGTCTACGAGATCGACCCCAAGGACATGCTCCGGGTCGACCGGGCCGCCCGGGCGCTCGGCGCCGACATCATGGGCGTCTTCCACTCGCACACCCACACGGACGCGTACCCCTCGCCGACC
>DASZJL010000004.1:0-19727 GCA_035948135.1 Acidimicrobiales bacterium
GGCCCGGCCTGGGCGTGTGCCGAGGTGCTGTGGCGCAACGCCGACGTCACGCCCGACGACGTCGACGTCGCCCAGATCTACGACGCCTTCAGCCCGCTCATCCCCCTGTCCCTCGAGGGCTACGGCTTCTGCAAGCGCGGCGAGGGCGGGGAATTCACCAACGACGGCGCCCTGGAGTGGCCGAACGGGCGCCTACCGAACAACACGTCCGGTGGGGGGATGTCGGAGGCGTACGTCCACGGCTTCAACCTCATCGTCGAGGGCGTACGCCAGATCCGGGGAACGTCGACCAGCCAGGTGGACGACGCCAACGTGTCGTTCGTGACCAGCGGGGAAGGCGTGCCCACCAGCGCTCTGCTCCTGACGAAGTCGTGATCACCGGCGCGCCACTGCCGGCGATCAGCGAGGACTCGGCCGGGTTCTGGGAGGGCACGGCCGCAAGCGAGCTCCGCATCCAGCGCTGCAGCAACTGCGGCCGCTTGCGCTTCCCGCCCCGCCCCATGTGCCCGTACTGCAACTCACTGGAGCACACCTGGGACGCGATGTCGGGCAACGGCCGCATCTGGTCGTTCGTCGTTCCCCACCCGCCCTTGTTGCCGGCCTTCATGGAGGTTGCGCCCTACAACGTGGTGGTCGTCGAGCTCGACGAGGACCCGCTGATCCGCCTGGTCGGCAACTTGCTGGAGACGCCCGACGGCGCCATCAACGACGTCGACCCGTCGACCATCCGCATCGGCGAGCCGGTGCAGGTGGTGTTCCAACCCGCGGGAGAGGACGTCGTTCTCCCCCGCTGGGTCAGAACCTGATTCCCTAGCGCTCCCGGTCGGCCGACCGCCGCATCGTCGCCTCGAGGCGCCGCCCTGACGCACGACGGGCTGCCCCCAGTACACCCAAGCCGCCGAGCACGAGCCCCACGGCCAGCGCCGGCGAGAACGGGTTGCCGGTGTTGGCGAGCGAGGTGGCCGCCGCCGCCTCGGTGGCCGGGTTCTTGACGAAGTTCTCACCCAACACCTGGGTGGGGACGGCTCCGTTGTTCACAGCCCCACCGACCACCGTCGACGTCGTCGACGCGCTCTGCGCGGTGGTCGTCGCCGTGCTCTTGGCGGTTGTCGTCGTCGTGCCGCTCTTGGCAGTTGTCGTCGTGGCACCCGGCGTCGTTGTCGTCGTCACGCCCGGCGGGCAATTCTTGAGGACCCAAATGACCTTGTGCTCGTCGCCACCAGGGAGGTGAGCGGTGACGAGAACGTGGAAGCCCTGCTGCGGGTTTGGTGCGATACCAGCGAGGAACCCGCGGAGATCGATGAGCCCGCTCACGTTGTCGCCGTCCGGGACGTGGACGATCAGAAGACGCTGATCGGCGCCTGCCTTGGTGGTCGGCGCCTGGGCGTCGAAGTCGATGTCGAACGGCCTGCCGAAGCCGTGCTCGACGACGATGAACAGCCCACAGACGACATGGGGATGGTTCGCGGGGGCGTCGTCGATGTCGTCGTCGTCGACCTTCACGCTTCCCGGGTTGCCGCTGTGGTTCGAATGATCACTGTGGTCGTCGTTGCCCTGCGCGTGCGCCGCCTGTGCGAACGCCAGCACTGCAATCGTCAGCACCGTCAAGAAGACCAAACGCTTACGTAGTGCCCGCCCTGCAGTTTCTCCCTGCACTGCACACTCCCCCTACTTGTCGACATCTCCGCAAAGGCCGCACGCACCGCTTTCGTGACGCGCGCAGCGTGGCCATTTTCGGAAGGCATGACGGCAATGACGCGAACGGAGGTGTACGCGCCGCGGTCACCGGGAACTGCCACACACGGAGGGTGAATCCCTCCAAAGGTGCACAAAGTCGTCGGCGAATGGAGGGCCGAGCGAAACGCTGACGCTGGTCGCTACAAGACCTGGACGGACGTCACCTTGTGGTCCCTCTCCTGTACGGTGACGAGAAGGCCGGTATGCACGAGTTGGGGCTGCGACTGGCTCCCCTCGGAGGTAACCGTTTGATCGACGACCACGAAGAAGGTCGCCCGGCCGCCGGAGACGCGCTGGACGCGGGGCCCGACGACGATGGCACCGGTGCTGACCGACTTGTTGGCGGCGATCCGGTCGGTGAAGTTGGGCCCCATGGCCGACCGGAAGTCCCGCTCGAAGCCGGGGGTGCCGAGGTCCAGCACCCGCTGGATGTCGGCGTCGAGCCGGTTGTGGTCGAAGGAAGTCACGGCCACGGCGAAACGACGGGCGACGTCGGTGTCGGCGGCCGAGGCATGAGCCACGCCGCGGCCGGAGCCGATGAGCATGACGAGCTCGAGGACCAGGAGGGCGACGACCAGAGCGAGCACGACCCAGCTCAGGACACTGCCGCGGGAACGACTGCTGGGGGTGCTGCCGATGCTGGTGTCGACAGCGGCGGAGACGCCAGCCACGAGGCGATCGTACCGTCGGATGTTGCGCGCCAACGCGCCGTGTGGACGGCGGCCGCCGTGGTGGCGGTCATCGTGGCCGTCCTCGCCGTTGTGCTCGCCACGCGCGGCCAAGGCTCCAAGGGCCGCCAGGACGAGGTGAAGAAGACCGCATCGCGGTTCGCCGTCGCGCTGTCGACGTACGACTACCAACACCTCGACCGCGACCTCGCCAAGGTCAGGGCCATGGGTGTCGGTAACTTCCAATATCAGTATGAAGACGTGTTGGGCGCCAACTCGTTCAGCAAGGCATTGAGCGACAACCAGGCGGTGGCCACAGCCAAGGTGAAGAGCGGACCATTCGTCGCCGCCCTGACCAACGACGATGCCCGCACGTTCACTGTGGTGTCACAGACGATCAAGGGGAAGTCGGCCCCGCAGGGCGAGACCCGCAACGTGCGCGTGGAAAGCATCCTCGTGCGCACGGCCAAGGGCTGGCGCATCGACTGGGTACAGATCAGCTAATGCCTGAGCTCCCGGAGATGCAGGGGCTGGCCGAGCGGCTGGACTCGGCGTTGTCAGGGGCGACGCTGACGGGCGTGGAGCCGCTGCAGTTCTCGGCCTTGAAGACCGTTGTGCCCGCCGCCGACGCCGCCGTCGGGCACAAGGTCGCGAGCGTCGGCCGACGAGGCAAGTACGTGCTGATCGACTTCGTCGAGGGCCCGCGGATCATCGTGCACCTGTCGCAGGGTGGCCGCGTCGATCTGGAGGAGACGCCCAAGCGCACGCGCCCGAAGGGGGCCGTCGTGCGGCTGCGGTTCGATGGTGGCCCCGACGTGTTGGTCAAGGAGTTCGGCACCGAGCGCAAAGCGGCCTGGTGGGTGCTCGAGCCGGGCGACGAGGGGCCGTTGGAAGGCCTCGGCCCCGAGCCGTTCTCCGACGAGTTCGCGGCGTTGATCCGCACGGGCAACGACAAGCGCCGGATCCACACCATGCTGCGCGACCAGCGCACCGTCGCCGGGATCGGCCGCGGTCACACCGACGACATCCTCCACCACGCCCAGCTCTCGCCCTACGCCACCTTGGCCTCACTCTCCGCCGAGGAGCGCGAGCGGTTGCTCGCAGCGGTACACGAGATCCTCGACGACGCCCTCGCCGGCGAGCGCAAGCGCACCGGCGGCCTCCCCACCAAGCTCAGCGACCGTTTCGTCGTCCACGGCCGCTACGGCACCCCCTGCCCCCGCTGCGGCGACGACCTCCGCCGCGTCTCCTACGAGTCCCACGAAGTCGCCTATTGCCCGACGTGTCAGACCGGTGGCAAAGTCCTCGCGGATCGCCGCCTCTCCCGTTTGATCCGCTGAACCGCGGAACTGCGGAACTGCGGAACTGCGGCTCGTAGGGAGGGTGCGCTCCGCCGGACTTCCGCTTCCCCCAACGCTTTCGCGTTGTCGTACGGCTGTGATTTTGCTGTCAATCGCTGAAATCACAGCCGCCCGAGCACTTCAAACCAGGGGAAGACACAGTGCGGCGCATTTTCACAGCCCAAGAGTCCGGTTTGAGCCGGCCCGCGCTCCGCTGGGGCGTGCGCGCGGGGACGTGGCGGCGTTTGGAGCGACAGATCTACCTCGAGGGCGCCGCACCGCCCACGGAGCTCGACCGAGGGCGAGCACGGGTGCTGGCAGCGACGACAGTTGCAAGGGGAACACTCGCAGGCGTCCTGCACGGCCTCGACAGCGTGACGCTCGACCGCTGGCCAACTCGCCGCAGCTCACCCCCTTGGTTGCAAATGCAGACGATCGGCGATGTGCCGTGCGCGGACGGACTGACGACGCTGCTCGACCTCGCAGCTCTCATGGACGAACTCACGTGGGAGCACGCGCTCGAGTCCGGATTGCGGAAGAAGCTGACGACAGTCGACTCCATTGAGGCGGTGCTACCGGAGATGAGTCGGGCGCGGATGCCGGGCACCACACTCATTCGTCGTGTGCTTGCTCTACGGCCGCCGGGGGCCCCGCCCACGGGAAGCCTGCTGGAGACGCTCATGGTGCAGCTCGCGCGCGACATATCCGGGCTGCCGCCTCCGGTCCGGCAGTTCGTGGTCTACGACGAGCACGATGAGTTCGTCGCCCAGGTCGACCTCTGCTGGCCGGAGCTGGGGCTGTTCATCGAGCTCGACGGGCAGCAGCATGTTGGGCAGCCGGTGTACGACGCCCGGCGGGAGACCGCCGTGGTGGCGGCGACGGGATGGCTGGTCGGGAGGTTCACCTGGTACGAGGTCACCCAGGTCCCGCACGCCACCGCACGGCGCCTAGCAGCGCTGGTCGACCAGGCCAGGCGCAGGCCGTTGCCGCAATCCGCGTGAGTGTCACAGCCCAGCCGTACGCTTCGGGCGTGGCGGAGTTGAATCCTCAGCAGCGCGACGTGCGCGACGAGCTGCTGCTCTACGGGCAGCCGCGGCCGACGCCCGACCGTGCGCTGGGTCGAGCCCTGCGACACCGCGCCATCGAGGAGCTGACCGCGCTGGCCGACGGGCTCGACCCGAGCGACTGGATCCGGGTCGACAAGCACCGGCTCTCGCAGGCCCACACGTGCACCGGCTACCTCCGCGCCCGCAGCACCGAGGACTTCACCTGGAGCGTCGCCAACGTTCGCGGCAAGGTCCTGCACCGCGCCCTCGAAGGCCTGATCATGTCCGCGTACCGGCGGGCGCCCCTCGAGCTGGCCGGCGCGGCAATCGACGAGCTGGCCGAGGACGAGGACGACCGGACGCCCGGCCCCTTCCTCGCCGATCTCCCGGCCGGCGATCGCCAGGACCTCGCTCGCGACGTCAACGACCTGTTGGTGAAGTTCGTCTCCGACTGGCCCCCCGTGCTGGCCGGCTGGTCGCCGCGCGTCGAGTCACCGGTCAAGCTGGCGTTTGGCCCGATCCACCTA
This sequence comes from Acidimicrobiales bacterium, assembly GCA_035948135.1. Taxonomy (GTDB): domain Bacteria; phylum Actinomycetota; class Acidimicrobiia; order Acidimicrobiales; family AC-14; genus CADDZP01. The sequence goes on from DASZJL010000004.1 coordinate 5,319, forward strand.
CAGGCCCAGTTCGACCTCGCTCTCGGCGTCCCCATGGGCGACGAGTCGCGCACCTTCATCGTCGACTTCAAGAGCGGCTGGTCCAACAACGACCACCGGCAAGAAGCCTGCTTCTACGGGCTCATGGAGACGCTGCGCTCGCGCGTTCCCCCATACCGGGTCGCCACCTACTACCTCGACAGCGGCGAGTACACGGTCGACGATGTCGACGAAGAGCTCCTGCACGCGACGTTCGACTGGCTCGTCGAAGGCGTGCGCCGCATCATCCTGGCCCGCTCCGAGGAGCCGGTCACCTACGAACCCAGCGCCGCCTGCCGCTGGTGTCCGGCGCGTACCGACTGCGACGACGGGCAGCAGTGGCTGGCCACGTTCGGCCGTCACAGCGCAGCGTGACGCTCGCCATCCGACAGGCAACAACAGCGGACGTCGACGCCACGCTGGCCCTCTGGAGCACCGACGCCGACCCGGGTCGGACGATCATCGACGAGGCCGATGGCGTCCGTCGACTTCTGGCATCGCAAAGCGCGCTGCTGCTCGCCGAGACCGAGGGCGGCCTCGTCGGCACCCTCATCGTCGGCTGGGACGGATGGCGGGGCAACCTCTACCGGCTCGTCGTCTCCGCGGAGCACCGACGCGAAGGGGTCGCGACCGCGCTGGTCGCCGAGGCCGAACGACTCCTAGGAGCGAAGGGATGCCCGAGGATCACCGCGCTCGTACACGTCGGGCTGCCCGAGGCACCGAAGTTCTGGGCAGCAGCGGGCTACCTCCACGACGAGCCGACAGGAAGATTCGTGCGCAATCTTCCGTGACTACTGCCGGTAGCCCTCCACGGTGCCGGGGTCGCGGACCTCGGCGTGGTCGGGGTCTTCGCCCTTGTGGCGCAGGGCGCGGCGCTGGCGGAGGAGGTCCCAGCATTGGTCGAGGGCGACTTCGAGGTTCTGCAGCCGGGCCTGATCATCCTCGGGCAGACCCTGTCCCTCGGCCCGCTGCCGCAACCCGTGTTCCTCGTTCACGAGGTTGTCGATGCGCTCGATGAGCTCCTGATCGTCCATGCGCTCCTCGCTCGTTCTCTAATGCTCTGCAGTTCTCTAATGCACTGCCCCGAGCCGAAGCTCGGCCTCGAGATGACCGTCGAGGGGGTTGCCCATGGCGGCCATCCGCAGCGAATAGGTCATCACCTCGCCGGCGACATTGACCTCACGTTCGATGGCGTCCACTCGCTTCGCGGTCGACGTGCGGACGATGGCGGTGCTTGCCAGCGAGATCGACGTGCCCGCCAGCTTGCCTTCAGCCACCTCGGCGTGGCCGTTCGGGTGGGCGATCACCAACTCGACGCCGTCAGCGCCGGCCATGCGCCAGAAACCGGTCTCCGAGTGCAGGGGACGGCCGTCGTCGAGCGACCACGTGCGTTGGGTGTAGGCCAGCACCGGCTTGCCGACGTGCGAGATGCGGATTTCCTCGCCGTACTCGAATGGCTCGATGGTGTTGTAGAAGCCCTTGCCCTCGCCCATCCACGAGCCCAACAGGAAGGCAAGGGGCACGACGTCGGGATGGAGCGCGGGCCCGTCCACGCCCGGGACCCTAACCCGCGGCGGAGGCCTTCTTGGCCCGGATGACGACCGGCTTTGTGTGGGCACCGGTGAGCGCCCATTCCACCAACGTGAGAACTCGGCGGGCCTCGGGATCGTCGGGCGTCGTCCGCAGGATCTCGCTGTAGTGGTCGTGGGCGGCCACGAGCAGCTCGCGGTCACCACCGACAGAACGGAAGAGCTGGGAGGCCGCCTCCTGCGGATCATCCTTCATGGCCGCCAGCTCAACCGCATGTCGGAACACGACCCGCATGGACGCCTCGCTCGTCATTGCTGCGACCCCCCGAAGCTCACCGTTCCTGCCATTTCGCCACGTGCGGGAATTGTGACGCCCCTTCGGCACATTCTCCCTTTGCGCGCGCTGAGTAAGGTCCGGGCCGTGATCCGCACCACAACGAGTGACACCGGAGTTCTGGCGATCACGCTCGACCGGCCCGAGGCCAAGAACGCCCTCACCGTCGAGATGCGTGACGACCTGCTGGCGGCGGTCCGCGCCGCCCGCAGCGACGGCGATGTGCGCGCCGTGCTCATCACCGGCACGGGCGACGCCTTCTGCGCGGGGATGGACCTGCGGGCCTCGACGGTTGCCCAAGCGGGCGGCGAAGGCTTCGACACCCGTTCGACGTCGGAGGCCCTGCGCGCCGGTGTCCAAGCGGTCGTGCGTGAGCTGTGGGAGCTCGACAAGCCCACGGTGGCAGCCGTCAACGGCACCGCCGTCGGCCCCGGGGCCCACATCGCGCTGGCGTGCGACTTCGTGCTCGTGCACGACGACACCCGCTTCGCGTGGACGTTCTCTCGCTGGGGCCTGGTGGTCGACGCCGGCGGCGCCTACCTTCTCCCCCGGCTCGTCGGCCTCCCTCGCGCCAGGGCCATGGTGCTGCTCGGCGAGGGTGTGAAGGGAAGCGAGGCGGTCGACCTCGGGCTGGCGTACAAGTGCGTCCCCGCGACCGAACTGCGCGCTGAAGCCGACGCCATCGCGGAGAAGCTGGCGGCCGGTCCGACCCGCTCCCTCGGCTTGTCGAAGCAGCTCCTCAACCGCACGTTCGAGACCTACTTGGCGGCCGCCCTCGAGCTGGAGGGCCAGTTTCAGTCGCTGGCCACGACCTCCACCGACCTGGCCGAGGGCATGGCCGCCTTCCGCGAGAAGCGCGACCCGAAGTTCAGCGGCCGCTAGCCGCTCGGGGTGGCCCACCTCTTCTTTACCGACGAGGAATACGCTGTCGTCGACGCCGCCTGCGCCCGTCTCATTCCTGGCGCGCACGAAGCCGGGGTCGCCGACTACATCGACGGGCTGCTCGGCGCCTTCGCCGTCAACCCGCCGCGCATCTGGGCGGGAGGACCCTTCTCCGGGCGCCACGGTGGCGAGGCCCGGTTCGCAGACTTCGTACCTCTCTCCCGGCTCGACGAGCTGGCGTGGCGCACGCGGATCGAGGGCTCGCTCGGCCTCCCCGAGCGCGAGTTCAACGGACCGGTGGTCGGCTTGCAGTCGCGGTACCGGGAGGGTCTCACCTCCCTCGGCGAGGACTTCGCGTCGGCGGACGCCGATACGCAAGACGCTCGCCTCCACGCCCGCGAGTCGTTCACCGAACTGCTCTACGAGCACGCGTGCGAAGGGATGTACGGCGCGCCTGAGTACGGCGGCAACCGCGAGCTCGCCGGTTGGCGCGCCGTGGCGTTCGAGGGCGACGTACAGCCACGCGGCTACACCGACGAGGAAGTCAGTCAGCCGTGAATCCGTGAGCGACTTCGACGCCATCGTGGTGGGCTCCGGGCCCGGTGGAAGCGCGATGGCCGATGTGCTCACCGCCGCCGGCTGGTCGGTGGTGATCTTCGAGAAGGGACGCAACCACCTTCTCGACCTCGACGATCCAACGCAGCTGAAGGTCGACTTCTCCAACGACGAGATCAAGTTCATGGTCCGCCACTTCCTCGGGCCCGACCCGCTCCTGGAGCCGCGGACGTTCCGCCGCGATGACACTGATGGCGACCGCGCCTTTGTTGGCGACGTGAACAACCTGCCGACCACGGTCGGCGGCGGCGGCGTCCACGCCGACGGGAAGTTGCCGCGGTTCCGCGAGGACGACTTCCACCTCTGTACATCACACGGGCCGCTCGCCGGCGCCGCCCTCGCCGACTGGCCCCTCACCTACGACGACCTCGAGCCCTTCTACGCCGAGGCCGAGCGGCTGGTGGGTGTGGCCGGCGACGCCGGCGCCAACCCCTTCGCCGCCCCACGCTCAGGTCCCTACCCGATGCCGCCGGGGGCCCCGATGTACGGCGCGACCCTGAGTTCGGCCGCGGCCGAGCGCCTCGGCTACCACCCATACGCCGCGCCCACCGGCGCCAACTCGGTGCCCTATAGCGGCCGGCCCGCGTGCAACAACTGCGGGTTCTGCTCGTTCTACGGCTGTCCCATCCACGCCAAGGGCGATCCGGTGGCGCCGCTGCAGCGCGCCCTCCTGACCGGGCGGGCGCAGCTACGGCCCGAGGCCTTCGTCTCCAAGATCAACGTGCGCAACGGCGAGGCGACAGGCGTCGAGTACGTCGACGCCGACGGCACCCCGAGAACCGAGACCGCCCGTCACGTCGTGCTCGCCGCGGGTGCTATCGAGACGCCGCGCCTTCTCCTCCTGTCCGGTGTCGAGCACCCGCTCATCGGACGCCACCTGATGTGCCACTTCCAGACGATCGTCATGGGTGGCCTCGCCCAGCGCGTGCACCCCCATCGGGGCCGGTCGGTCACCCACGTGCACGACGACCACCTCGTGCCCGACGCCATCTCGCAGCGCGCCGCAGTTGACGCCGGACTGCCGTGGTTTCGGGGGGGCATGGTCGAGCACTGCGGCCCGGCCGGGCCGATCATGGAGGCCAAGCTCTATCCATGGGGCGAAGCCCATGCCCGCTCGATGCGCGACTCGCAGCTTCGGGAGCGCATGTGGGGCTTCACGATGCAGGGCGAGGACATGCCGCAGCCGACCAACCGGGTCGATCTCGACCCGAGCGTGCGCGACGTCCGTGGCTTACCGGTCGCCCGGATCACCTACGCGTCCCACCCCTTCGAACTGGCGGCGTCGAACCACTACCGCGCTCGACTGGCCGCCATCCTCGACGAGATGGGCGCCGAGTGGACGGTGACGACGTCGAGCCCCGACGCCTCCTTCCCCTACGGCGGGTTCATCTCACCGGTCCCCAACAGCAAGCACGTGATGGGAACCACGCGCATGGGTACCGACCCGGCCACGTCAGTGGTCGACGCGTACGGTCGCCTGCACGACGTCCCCAATGTCATCGTGGCCGACTCGTCGGTGTTCGTGACTTCGAGCGGGTACGGCCCGACCCTCACGCTCGTTGCGTTGGCATTGCGCGCCGGGCGCGCCCTGGCCGGCTAGGCCTACGTGCCCGCCAGCTTGGAGACGATCGGCAGCATGGCCTCGTGGCTCCCGCCGCTGAAGACGATGTACGAGAAGCCGTAGCGCTCGCGCCGCTCCTGGAGCTGCTCGATGATCTGTTCCTCGGTACCGGCGCAGAAGTGGGGCGACTCGAGGACAAGCTCGGGCGGCTGCCCGAAGCTGCCGGCGACGAGCTCGGCCAGCTGCTGCCGGTTCTCGTGCAGCGCGGCCATGAACACGGTGACGCTCAGCTCGATCTCGTCGAAGCGCGGCCCGGCGGCCTGCCGGATCACGTCGATCTTGCCGGACGTGAGCTCGGCCGTACCCGTGGTGACGACGTCGGCGTTGACGGCGCCCGGACTGAGGTCGAAGTTGACCGAGATGATGTCGGCCTCACGGGCCGCATACGACAGCATGCGCTTGGCCCCGGCCCCGATGATGATCGGCGGGTGGGGCTGCTGCACCGGTTTCGGTGTGCCCGCCAGGTTGTCGATCTTGTAGTGGGTGCCCTCGAACGAGAATGGTTCACCGGTCATCAGGCCCTTGATGATGGCGACGGCCTCCTGCAGGCGCTCGATGCGCACCCCGGCCGAATCGAAGGGGATCCCCGACGTCTCGTAGTCGGTGTGCATCCACCCGGCGCCGATACCGAGCTCGAGGCGCCCGTCGCTGAGCAGGTCGAGGGTGGCGGCTTCCTTGGCGAGGACCACGGGGTGCTTGAAGTCGTTGTCGAACACCAAGCTGCCGACGCGCAGCTCGGAGGTGGCCGCCGCCGCCCATGTCATCGCCGGCAGCGGCGCGGCCTGGTCGTCGAGGTGGTCGGGCACGAACAGCGTCGAGTACCCGCCGTCCTCCAGCTTGCGGGCCACATCGGCCAGCGCCTTACCGGGCTTGGCGTCGCTCACCTGGGCGCCGAATCGGAACGGTCTCGTCACCTGAGTCACCCGCGGGACCGTAGCCGTTCCCTGACATTAGAGTCAGGTTCCGTGGCGAGGCCCGGTTCGCGCCTTTTGTGGCCCGGGCACACGTCCCGGAGGGCAGGAACCACCGTGAGTGGCAGCGAACTCCTCTGTACCCTATGAAGCGTGCGCTCCCGGGTGAGATGAAGCCGACGAGGCGGGCGCTGTCGCGCCTGCGGCGGGCCTGCTTCGGCGCCGCCGCCATCCTCGTCGCCACCGCCGTCGTCGTCCCGGTCGTGGCCAGGGCGGCGCCCACCGACCCTGACGCCGACCGGCCGATCGTCTGGGCCGGATCGGCGTCGGCCTCGCCCATCCACGGCCAGGCCGACTCCAAAAACGGCGTCCTCCCCGTCTACCAGCCCTTCTACGCCAACCTCCCGGACTCGGCTACCGCGTGGGATCCGGGCAACGCCTACGCGCGGGCGTCGACGTACTACCCGGGGCCGACGGGCGTCAACGCCCTGAACCTCATCTGCGACCAGGTGATGACCCAGATCTTCAACCCGAAGGCGCTGCCCCCGAGCCTCGACAAACCGCTCTGCCAGCCCGCGCCCAAGTACCCCCTGACCGTCGAGGCCGACGGCGTGCACCCCGACGTCCGCACTGACGGCAGCCAGGCCTTCGGCACCGGATCGCCGCTGGTCATCACGACCACGAGCGCCATTGCCCACGCCGACCGGAGCTCCGTCTACGGCGACGGCGTGATCGGGAGCGTCGACCTGGTCGGGACGCCGACGATGGCGTCGGCCAGCCTCGCCTTCCGCAAGCAGGCCGCCGCAATCCTCCACGGCCCGGCGGCGGCCGCCACCGTGCGGCCGCAGGCGTCCGACAACTCGTCGCTGCACATCGACAGCGCCGTGGCCCACACCAAGCAGATCTACGACAGCCAGGGCGCGCTGGTCGTGACCGCCACGTCCACACTCAAGGGGATCTCCCTCGCCGGCGGCCTCGTCCAGATCGGCACTCTGAACGCCACGTCGACGTCGCGCACCGACGGCAAGTCGATCGCCACCCATGACGAGCACATCTCGCTCGAGGGCGTCAGTGTGCAGGGCCAGCCGGCCGCCATCGACGAGACCGGCGTGCACGTCGGCACCACCAGCGGCTCGGCCAAGCCGCTCACCGACGCGCTCAACACCGCTCTCGCGGCCATGGGCGCCAAGATCGCCTTGGCCAGCGCCACCGGCTCGGTCGACACGTCGAGCACCAAGACCGTGACGAGCACCGTCGAGGGCCTCACGTTCTACATCGAACGCCTTCTGCCGATCCCCAACCTCACCGATGTCTACTACGCCACCTTCACGCTCGGCGTCGCCGGCACGCGCGCTTCTGCGGCCAACATCACCAACAGCGAGCTCGCCAACGACCAGGGCGGCATCGGCGGCGTCACCGGACCGTCGCCGGACCAGTCGTCGTCAACCCCGCCGTCGGACAGCACGCCGGCGTCGTTCAGCTCGGACGCGACGCCGGCCACGCCCGGTTCCAGCTTCTCCAACACGACCACCGGCCGTACCGGACGGCCCTCTGTGCTGGGCAACCGCCGGAGCCTCCTCGGTCAACTCGAGGGGGACCTCGCGGGCTTCTCGATCAGCCACCGGTTCGACCTTCTCTATCTCGCGTTCGCCTTGGCCTTCGTGGGCGTCTGCCTAAGCTCTCGCCTGCTGGTGCCACGTGCTCGACGAATCACCTAGGAGCGGCCATGGCCACCGCTGACCCTGCGACCGAGCTGCCGACGATCTCGACCGAGACCGACAAGAAGTCGCGGCCCGAGATGCCCGACCCGGCGCTGTTCTGGAAGTGGGTGGGCAGGGCCACGCGGCCGGTGTGGGGCTGGATCCTCGTCGGCCTCGGCCTGCTGTTGATCCTGATCGGCTACCTCGGCATCTCGCGCGAGGCGCTGGTCGCCAAGCAGCTGCCGTACCTCATCTCTGGCGGCATCGGCGGCATCGCCCTCGTCGGCTTCGGCGCGATGCTCGTCGGCACAGAGGACCTGAAGCGCACCCAGGAGCGCATCGATCAGCTCGAGGATCTGGTTGCCGATCTCCACGGTGTCCTGTTGAGCCGGGCCGACGCGCCGGTGCTTTCGTCCAACGGTGACTCGGCCGGTCCGGTCGCCCAATCGGAGTCAGCGGGGGCGACGCTCATGGCGTTGCCCGGGGGCCAGAGCTACCACCGAGCCGACTGCTCGATGATCGAGGGCAAGCGCGAGGCGAGGCCGGTCACCGCGAGCGCGGCGCGGCGCCAGGGCCTCAAGCCCTGCCGCCTCTGCGATCCGCAGCCCGCAACAGCTCGGGCCTGAGGACGTCAGGGCCTAGGCGATGGAGTTCTGGCTTTCGCTGATCCTCGCCGGCATCGGCACCGGCTGCATCTACTCGCTGGCCGGGATGGGCATCGTCCTCACCTACAAGGCCACGGGCATCTTCAACTTCGCCCACGGCGCCATCGCTATGTTCGTCGCCTACATCCTCTGGCAGATGAACTCCGAGTGGCACATCGGCCTGGCCATCGCCGCCCCGGTCACGCTGCTGATCGTCGGCCCGGGCATCGGCCTCATCCTCGAACGGGCGATCTTCCGGCCGCTGCAGCGGAGGGGGGCGGGGACCTCCGAGAAGTTGGTGGCGACGCTCGGCGTGTTCCTGTTGCTCGTCGGCCTGGCCCTCAAGATCTGGACCGGGACCGAGCGTCACGGACCGGCACTGGTCAGCAACCGGCCCATCCACCTCACCGACAATCTGATCATCGGCGCCGACCGGCTGGCCGTGGTGATCATGGTCGCCGTCATCAGCGTGCTCCTGTACCTGTTGTTCCACTTCACGCACCTGGGCACCAAGATCCGCGCCGTCGTCGACCGGCGCGAGCTGTCGGAGCTGGCGGCCATCAACGCCAACCGGGTCGCCGCCTTTTCCTGGGCGATGGGTGCGGCGCTGGCTGGGCTCACCGGCGTGCTCCTCGCGCCTGACGGACTCGACCCCGTCCGGCTCACGCTGCTCGTGGTCGAGACCTTCTCGATCGCCGTCGTCGCCCGTCTGGTCAGCATCCCCGTCGCCGTGGCCGCGGGCGTGCTGTTGCTCGGCGTCCTCCAGAGCCTGCTCACGCAGTTCAACCCGACCGTGGCGCCGATTTTCCATACCCACTGGCCGCACTGGATGACCGAGACCATCGCCGCCCTGAAGCCCAACCTCTCGGTGCTGATCCTGTTCGCGGCGCTGATCATCTACCGCAACCTCGACGAGGTCGGCGAGGCCGGCGCCGGAGTCAGCAGACTGATCTCGCGGTCGATCGGCGGATCGGGCAAACGGCGGGTGGAGACGCGCGTCGTGATCGCCGTTGTCGGGCTGGCCCTCGTCCTGCTGCCGTTCCTTTTGAACAACATCAACATCGCCTACGGCCAGCAGATGCTCGCCCTGATGGTGATCTTCGTATCGATTGTCGTCATCACCGGCTTCAGCGGCCACATAACCCTGGGTCAGGCCGCCTTCGCGGGGATGGGGTCGTTCGTCTCGGTGCGGGTGAGCAACTCACTCGGCATCCCGGTGATCCCCTCGATGCTCATCGGCGCCGTGGTCGCCGTGTTCGTCGGCCTGATCGCCGGCTACCCCGCCCTCAAACGCAAAGGCTTGTTCCTCGGTCTGACCACGCTGGCCATCGGCATCCTCGCCTACGCCCTGGTGTTCGTGAGCAACATCTTCGCCAAGGGCAGCGCCGGCCTCACCGTGCACCGGCCGAGCATCTTCGGACTCTCCCTCGAGGGCGACAAGGCCTTCTACTGGTTCGAGCTCGTCTGCGTCGCGCTCGCCTTCTTGCTGGCCAACAACCTTCGCAAGGGGCGCCTGGGCCGCATCTTGGCCGCCATGCGCGACTCGGAGACGGCGGCCAAGTCGATCGGCATCGACCTGCGGGCCTACAAGCTGTTCATCTTCGGGGCCAGTGCGTTCATCGCCGGGATCGGTGGAGCGCTTCTCTCCCAGCAGGCGCACGCCTTCTCGCCGACGACCCAGTTCGAGCCCATCAGCAGCAGCCTCCTGTGGTTCGTCGCCCTCATCGTTGCCGGCGTCGGGTCTCTCGGGGGTGCCGTGGTCGGCGCTGCCGGGCTCGTGCTGCTCGCCTTCTTCGGTCTGTCCGACGTGGCGCCTGCCTTCATCGCCCTCGGCGCCCTCTTCATCGGTTACCTCCCCGGGGGCTCGATCATGGGCATGCTCCAGCGGCTGGCCGACTGGCTGCGCACGCCCAAGGTCCTCCTCCAACGCTTCGCCACCGCGCAGCACGAGGTGGCGCGCAACGGCAGCACGAACGGAGCGGCGGCGTCGACAAACGGCGACCGGCCCGAGCTGGTGCTCTCCGAGTTCGGCGAGCGCGTCCTCGAAGAGGCGCAGCAGAAATGACGCTTCTCCAAGCCAACGAGGTCGTCAAGCGCTTCGGCGGCCTGCTGGCCGTCGACCACGTCTCCCTCGAGGTTCCGGCCGGCCAGATCACCGCGCTCATCGGCCCCAACGGCGCCGGCAAGACCACCCTGTTCAACTGCCTCACCGGCCTCGACGAGCCCGACGCAGGCAAGGTCACGCTCGAAGGCCGCGACATCACCAACCTGGCGACCCACAAGCGCGCTCGGCTCGGGCTCGGGCGCACGTTCCAGCGTCTGGAAGCGTTCACGGGCATGACGGTGTTCGAGAACCTCCAGGTGGCAGCCGAGGCCGCCAATCCCAGTCGCGTGTTCCGGGGTGCCCTGCGCTTCCGCCACCCAGACGAGCCCGACGTCATCGAGCTCGTCGACGACACCCTCGACCGCCTGAGCCTGACGTGGGCACGCGACGAAGTCGCGGGCGACCTCCCGACCGGCGTCCTGCGTCTGGTGGAACTGGGCCGGGCCCTGTGCACCAAGCCGCGTGTGCTGCTGCTCGACGAGCCCGGGAGCGGCCTCGACAACCACGAGACGGAGAACCTCCAGAACGTCCTCGTGGATGTCGTCGATGACGACCTCGGCATTCTGCTCATCGAGCACGACGTCGATCTGGTCATGGCCGTTTCCAAGAACATCTACGTGATCGACTTCGGCAAGCTCATCGCCGAGGGTCCGCCCTCAACGATCAGCCGCAACGAGGCGGTCCGGGCCGCCTATCTCGGGGCCGAAGCCGCGGGGCTGCCCGACGACACCGAAGACGACGCCGACGAGGAGGTGAGCGGTGCCGCCCCTGCTCGCGGTTGACGCCGTCACCAGCGGCTACGGCAAGGTCGAGGTTCTGCACGACCTCACGATCGGTGTCCCCGAGGGAACGGTCGTCGCCCTGCTCGGGCCGAACGGCGCGGGCAAGACCACAACCCTCAAAGTCATCTCGGGCACGCTCCCGGTGTGGCGCGGGCAGGTGATGTACGACGGCGAGCGGCTCGACCACCGCTCCGTCTATGACATCGCCCGCCAGGGCATCACGCTCGTTCCCGAGGGCCGTGGGATCTTCCCCGGCCTCAATGTGCGCGAGAACCTCGAGATCGGCGTGCGGGCGGGAAGCAACGGCGACAACGGCGGAAGCCGCGGGGAGCGTCTGGAGGCGGTGCTCGACACCTTCCCTCGCCTGCGGGAGCGGCTGTCCCAGCGCGCCGGCACCCTCTCCGGTGGCGAGCAGCAGATGCTCGCCCTCTCGAGGGCGTTCCTCGGCAACCCGCGTGTGCTGCTGATGGACGAGATCTCGATGGGCTTGGCGCCGCGGATCGTCGAGCAGCTGTTCGAGAGCGTGAACGAACTGCGCAAGCGCGGCCTCACGATCGTCCTCGTCGAGCAGTACCTGACCTACGCGTTGCGCTTCGCCGACATCTGCTACGTCCTCGCCAAGGGCCGCATCGAGTTCGTCGGCGAGCCGGGCGAGCTCCGCGACAGTGAGGCCCTGGCCAGCTCGTACCTCGGCGCCGGCTGACCGGCCCGGCGTCTCGTCGTCAGGCCGGCACCAGCTCGGCCAGCAGCCCTTTGACCCGTGCGCCGATCTGGTCGCGGATCGCCCGCACGGTGTCGTCGTCCTTCCCCGCCGGATCCTCGAGCTCCCAGTCGAGGTAGCGCTTTCCCGGGAACACTGGGCACGCGTCGCCACAACCCATCGTGACGATCACGTCGGCTTCCTTCGCGGCGTCATCCGTGAGGCGCTTGGGCCGTTCGGCCGTGACGTCCAGGTCGAGCTCGGCCATCACCCGGACGACGGCCGGGTTGATCTCCTCGGCCGGCGCGCTTCCCGCGGAGCGGACGCGCACGCGGCCGGCCGCGTACTGGTCCAGCAGCGCCGCGGCCATCTGGGACCGCCCGGCGTTGTGGATGCAGACGAACAGCACCTCGGGAACGTCGCTCATCGGAGCTCCTCGTGGGGTAGGACGACGGCGGGCGCGACCTGCGCAACCCGCGGGTACAGGACGGCGATGATCACGACGGCGACCACCGCTCCGCCGAGCTGGGCGACGATGAACGGCGGCGCCGATCTCCAGGCGATGCCGGCGAAGGTGTTGGACAGCGTGCGGGCGGCCGTCACGGCCGGGTTGGCGAAGCTCGTCGACGACGTGAAGAAGTAGGCGCCGCCGATGTAGGCGCCGACCGCGAACGGCGCCGCCATCGTCCGGCCCGACCGGACGACGCCGAACACGACGAAGAGAAGCCCGAGGGTGGCGACCACTTCGGAGAGCCAGAGGCCGCTCCCGCTGCGGTGCTTGGTCGACAGCTCGATTGCAGGCAGCGAGAACATGAGGTTGGCGACCACGGCGCCCGCCACCGCGCCAGTCACTTGGGCGGCGATGTACACCGCGGTTGCCGGCGTACTCACGCCGCCGAAGAAGCGGTCGGCCAGCGTCACGACCGGGTTCAAGTGCGCTCCCGACACGGGGCCGAAGGCAAGGATGATCGCCACCAGCGCCGCAGCTGTCGCCGCCGCGTTCTCGAACAGTTGCAGGCCGGTATCGCTTGGGCTGAGGTTCTGCGCGGCGATGCCCGACCCGATCACGGCGATGAGCAGGAACGCCGTCCCGAGGAACTCGGCGAGGGCCCGGCGCGGCAGGTCCTCCCCCGCTGCGTTCAGCACTTCATGGCGTCGGCGTCGGCCAGGACGGTGTAGATCTCCCAGGGCGCCCCGTCGGGGTCGTGGACCCAGACCTTGTCCTGCACGGCGTAGCAGCAGGTGACGTTGTCCTCGGCCGCAGTCGCAAGTCCCTCGCCCGTGAGGCGCGCCTGGGCGGCGCCGACCTCGTCGGTGGATGCCACCTCGACGCCCAGGTGGTTGAGGCTCGCCGGGTCACCATGCGCCTCGATCAGGATCAGCTTGAGGGGCGGGTCGGCCACCGCGAAGTTGGCGTAGCCCCGGCGGCGCTTGGCCGGCTCGACGGCGAACAGCTTCGAGTAGAAGTCGACGGCGGCGTCGAGATCCGAGACGTTGAGCGCCAGCTGCACACGGGCCATCGTGGGACTCCTAGATATCGGCGAACGTCGATACGTTGTCACGCGAATCGATACCTGTCAATATGGTGCCGATGCCCAAGAAGCCGCTGCCGGTCGTCGACGAGTGCTGCTCGGTCCTGGTCGAGCCCATCGACGAGGACACCGCAACCGAGCTCGCCAAGGGGTTCCACGCCCTCGCCGACCCGGCGCGCCTGCGCCTCCTGAGCCTCATCGCGGCTCAGCCCGCCGGCGAGGTGTGCGCGTGTGACCTCGTCGAGCCCCTGGGCAAGTCCCAGCCGACCGTGAGCCATCATCTCAAGGTGCTGTACGAGGCCGGCCTGGTCGACCGCGACAAGCGCGGCAGTTGGATCTGGTACCGCGTCGTCCCCGATCGCCTCGATGCATTGCGCGCCGCGCTTGCGCCCGCGCTGCCCGTAGGGTGACCCGCATGTGCCGGAGCATCAAGACCTTGCGCACCGAGGCGGTCGTCACGTCCGACGACACCCGGGCCGCCGCCCTGCAGTACGTCCGCAAGATCAGCGGCTACCGCAAGCCCTCCAAGGCCAACGAGGCCACGTTCGAAGCAGCAGTCGACGAGATCACCGCCGCCACCGACCGGCTCCTCGCCAACCTCGCCCCCGCCGGCGCCCGCGCCTGACGGGCGCGCAACCTGCCCGCACGAACACCGGGCCATTCGACCGCCCGGCCGCTCGTGATCTTGCAAGACGTTCCGCGGAACGTTTTTGAGCGTTCAGCTGAACGCTTTTGGCGCCTCAAAATTTCCCCGGCTAGGACCAGTGGTCGGGCGGCAGCTCTTGCGTGAACGTGACTGAAGCACCGCCCGAATTATATCGAACAGGCGTTCGACACTCAAGGACCGCGGCTCAACAGCGCAGATAGAACTCACGCTGCCAGATATCGCTCGCGACCTGATGCGATGAAGGAGCGGGGCCTCCGCTCCCCGTGGGAACCCGAGAGGTGAACACTCGGGCCTCTCACCCTCAACGAAAAGGGAGGCCCCTATGGAACGACAGTACGTCGGCATCGATCTGCACCGCCGCACGTCGACG
>DASZJL010000005.1:0-1922 GCA_035948135.1 Acidimicrobiales bacterium
ACCTGGGCTCGACCAACGGCACGTACGTCAACTCGGAGCGGATCGCCAAGGCGGTCCGCCTCGGTAAGGGCGACATGCTCCAGGTCGGCTCGACCGTGTTCGAGGTCTCGCGTTGACCGTGCTGCGGTCCGGCTCGGCGACTGACGTCGGGCGGGTCCGCCCCATCAATCAGGACATGCCGCTCGAGCGGCCGAACCTCTACGCAGTGGCGGACGGCATGGGCGGACACGTCGGCGGCGAGGTGGCGGCGCGCGTCGCCGTCGAGACGCTGGAGCAGGCCTTCGAGCGCGAGCCCACGGTCGCGGGGCTGCGCGACGCGTTCTCGGAGGCGAACGCCGCCGTGTGGCACGAGAGCCAGATCAACGCAGACCTGCGGGGGATGGGGACCACCCTCACGGCGGTGGCCCTCGTCGGCGGCGAAGAGGGCCAGGACGTCCTGGCCCTGGCGAACGTGGGCGACTCCAGGGCGTACGTCTACTCGGACGGCCGCCTCTTCCAGGTGACGGCCGACCACAGCCTCGCCGAGGAGCGGATGCGCCACGGCGAGATGACCGAGGCCGAGGCCGCCGTCCATCCGCAACGCCACATCCTGACCAGGGCCCTGGGCGTGTCATCCGAGGTGCAGGCCGACATGTGGGAGCTGCAGTTGCGGACCGGTGACCGCGTCCTGCTCTGCTCCGACGGCCTGTCCAACGAGGTCGGCATGGACGAGATGGCCGGCATCCTCGGCGAGGTCCGCGACCCCGAGGAGGCCGCCGGCCAACTTGTCGACGCGGCCAACGAGCACGGTGGCGCCGACAACATCACGGTCATCATCGTCGACGTCCAGGTCGGCGAGGACGGTCCCGACGGCGCCGCCAAGATCACGCCGATCGGGGCGAGCACCGCGGCCATCACGATTGCGAGCGCCAGCGCGGCCACGGCCGTTGTCGCCGCGGTTCCCAACGGCGCCGCTCCGGCGCCGGAAGAGTCCGGGCCCGGCGGCAACGACGCGCCCGAGCCCTCCGATGATGCGACACAGGCCCTGCCGTTGAGTGGCATGACCCCGCTCCCGGCCTTCTCCGACTCCGACACCCTGGCGCCAGGAGCTCGCGTCGGCTTCGGCAGCGAGACCAGGACCCTGGGTGAGGAAGGCCCGCGCAGCGACGAGTTCTTCGTCGGCTCGGGCACGGTGTCGGTTGCCCGCACGTCCACGCGGGTCCCGCTCGCCGAGCAGACCCCGGCACCACGGGACACCTCCCCGAAGCGCAAGGAGAAGGAGACGCGTCGCGAGCGCCGCCGGCGTCTCGGCATCCCGCGCCGCGTGACGTTCCGGGTGCTCGGCTTCGTCCTCTTGGTCGCAGCGGTTCCGATCGCGGCCTACTTCGTGCTCCGCTGGTACGCCTACGACAATTGGATCGTCACCCTCCACGGGCACCAGGTCGTCATCGAACAGGGTCAGCCCGGCGGCGTGCTCTGGTTCCACCCCAAGGTCGTCGACCGGACCGGCGTCAAGAAGGACCAGCTTTCGACGGCCGCCGCGAACGCGCTCGTCTTCGGCATCCAGAAGTCCTCGCTCCACGACGCCCGGAGGTGGGTCTCGACCGTCACGACGACGACCACCACCACCACGACGACCACGGTCCCCAACGGATCGACCACTACGACCAAGCCCTCCGCAACCGCCGGAAGTGTCCCGTGACGCCGACTCCGAAATTCAGCTCACCCCTACCCCGCGCCCAAGGGCGCCCAGCGTAGGCTCGGCCCGGCATGAAGCCCGTCGAGACACCTCGCACCTACATGGGTCGGTACGAACTGACCCACTTGGTCGCGCGCGGCGGCATGGCCCAGGTCTACCGGGCTGTCGACCTCCAACTCGATAGGCCCGTCGCCCTCAAGGTCCTCTTCCCCGAGCTCTCGGTCGACAAGACGTTCGTCGAGCG
>DASZJL010000006.1:0-24101 GCA_035948135.1 Acidimicrobiales bacterium
CCCGGTTCAGCTCACCGAGCAGGTTCTCGCGCGGCACGACGACGTCGCTGAAGAACACCTCGTTGAAGTCGGCGTACTCGGGATCGGTCAGCTCGGGCAGCGGTCGGCAGGTGATGCCCGGCGTGCGCATGTCGATCACCAAGGCGCTGATGCCCTTGTGTTTTGGGACGTCGGGATCGGTGCGGACGAAGCACAGGCACCAGTCGGCGTCGTGCGCGCCAGACGTCCAGACCTTCTGGCCGTTGACGACGAAGTTGTCGCCGTCGAGCACCGCTCTCGTCGACAGCCCGGCCAGGTCGCTGCCGGCGCCGGGCTCGCTCATGCCCAGGCACCACGTGATGTCGGCCCGCAGCGTCGGGAGCACCCAGCGCTCCTTCTGCTCGTCGGTGCCGTAGTCGACGATCGAGGCGGCACAGATCGACAAGCCCTGCGGGTTGAGCGAACGGGGCACGTCGCGCTTGGCCAGCTCCTCGAAGTAGATCATCTGCTGCACGGGCGTGGCGTTCCGGCCGCCGAGCTCGGGCGGCCAGCCCGGCACCAGCCAGCCCGCCTCGTAGAGCGTGCGCTGCCAGTCCCGGGCCCAGTCGGGCAGGTGGGCGCTGGAGCGCTTCGGCTCGCGCATCTTGTCGGCCGGCGGCAGGTTGGCGTCCAGCCAGTCGTCGAGCTCGCGCCGGAAGGCCTCGGCGTCGTCGTCCCACTGCAACCGCATACGGCTCACGATATGTTCACCCTGACACGGGCGTCACATATGGACTTCGAATTCTCCGAGGAGCAAGAGGCACTGCGGGCGACCGTTCGCCGCTTCCTCGCCGAGCAGGCGCCGATCCAGCCGTACGTCCGCGACCTGTACGGAGATCGACGCGGCACCACCGACGCCGTATGGAAGGGCCTCGCCGACCTTGGCGTCACCGGTCTCCTCGTGCCCTCCGAGCACGGCGGGGCGAGCATGGGGATGGTCGACATGGGCGTCGTCCTCGAGGAGCTCGGCCGCGCCGTCCACCCCGGGCCGTTCCTGTCCTCGGCGGTCGCCGGCGCTTCGGCGCTCGTGGCGGTAGGCGGCGGCCACGACCTGCTGCCGTCGATCGCCGACGGTTCGTTGGTGACGACGGTGGCCCTGACCGAAGGTGACGGCCGCTCCTGGACGCAGGTCGACACCCGATGCAGCGCGGGCGCCCTGACCGGCACCAAGACCTTCGTCCCCGACGCCATCGCGGCGGACGTCCTCATCGTCACGGCCCTTGACGAGGACGGCCTGCTGGCGCTGTTCGTGGTCGAGGCCGGCGCACCCGGGCTCAACGTCGAGCCTTCGCCTTCGGTCGACGGCACCCGCCCGCAGGGGAACGTCATCCTCGACGGCACACCGGCGAGGAGGCTGGGAGACGGCGACGCCACCGCGGCAGTTGGCACCGTGGTCGACCGCGTGCGCGTCGCCCTCGTGACCGATGGCGTGGGGGCTGCCCAGGCCGCGCTCGACTTGGCCGTCGCCTACGCCAAGGAGCGCGTGCAGTTCGACCGTCCGATCGGGTCGTTCCAGGCCGTGCAGCACCTGTGCTCGGACATGCTGCAAGCCCTCGAGCTGGGCCGGGCCGGCGCCTACTACGCCCTCTGGGCGTGCGACGCCGCCGATTCCGAGGAGCGCCATCGCGCCGCAGTGATGGCCAAGGCCTTCGCGGCCGACGCCTTCCCTCGCATCGGCGCGTCAGCCATCCAGGTCTTTGGCGGGGTCGGGTTCACCTGGGAGCACGACGTCCACCTCTTCTACAAGCGGCTGCTGACGCTGCAGCAGGCCTACGGCGACGCCAGCGACGCGCTGGAGGAGCTGGCCGGCGTCGTCCTTTGAGCGGCGACGATCACCACGATCGGGATGACGACGGTGAGCGCCAGCGAGAACACGTTCGCCACCTTGTCGGCGGTGTCGAACACCT
Organism: Acidimicrobiales bacterium; assembly: GCA_035948135.1. Lineage (GTDB taxonomy): Bacteria > Actinomycetota > Acidimicrobiia > Acidimicrobiales > AC-14 > CADDZP01. Next base: position 1,926 of record DASZJL010000006.1, read on the forward strand.
GCAGGTTGAACAGGTGGTACAGGAAGTGCGGCACCGCGAACAGCAGGTAGGCGCCGGCGGCCGTGGTCACCAGGAGGCGGGTCCCCACCACGAGGGCGACGACGAGGAGCAGGCCCAGCGCAAGGTTGAGCCCGCCGAAGTCGCGCACCAGGTGCTCGTTGAAGGGCCCGTCGGCCGCGACCCAGTGGCGTCCGCCGCCGGGGAAGCTGGTGAAGAACGACTGCGGGGCCAGGGTGGCCCAGACACCGAGCTCGAGCGTGGTGAGCGCCAGGATCAGCAGACCGAGCCTCGCCAGCAGGCCCACCCTCGGCGCGGGATCGCCGCCCATCTGGGCCACGACTGCGGGCCAGCCTTCGTTCGCAGTGGGATAGCGAGGCTCCCAGCCCGTGGCCTCTTTGAACTGCTTGTTCGAGACACGCTCTGAGCGCGCGATGTAGCTGATCGGACCGCTCTTGGTCAGCGCCGCGGGGGCGGCGACGAGGCGGTTCACCCCCACGGCGCGCGCCAGCGCGTCCATCTGCTCTCGGCGCGTTGTGGTCTCGTCGGTGACGTTGTACACACCGGCCGGGGCCTTCAGCGCCGCGACGACGGCCGTGCCCGTGTCGTCCAGGTGGATCATCGGCATGTAGCCGTCCTTCGAGCCGCCCATCGGCGCCAGGTGGTTGCGGGCCATGCGCACGAAGTCCTGCGAGTTCTTCGCGTCGGCCCCGTAGAACCCCCCGAAGCGCAGCACGACGCCGACGCCGCCCTCCTCGGTCACGCGCTTGGCCTGCGCCTCGGCGTCGAGCATCGAGCGGCCGATCTTGGGCACATCGAGGGGCGTGTTCTCGTCGATCCGGGTGTCACCGTGATCGCCGTACATGAAGCAGATCGACTCCTGGATGTAGCGCGTGGCTCCCGCAGCCAATGCGGCGTCGACCAGGTTGCGTGACGCCTCGCGGCGGATGCGGTTGTTCTCGTCCCACGCCCCGGGCATCACCATCTTCGACATCGGCGGGATGTGCGTCGCCAGGTTGCAGACCACGTCGTGGCCCGCGACGGCGTCTTTCACCGCGGTCGCGTCGAAGAGGTCGACGTTGACCGGCGTGGCGCCGACTGAGCGCACCCACGCCGCCTTGTCCTCGGTCCGGGCGCAGGCCGTGACCTGGTGACCGGCGGCGACCAGTGCCGGCACCGCCCGCTTGCCCAACACGCCGGTGGCACCGGCGACGAACACCTTCACGAAAGAACCTCCTGGAGAAAGGCGGCCCCCTTGACGACCGCCTCGGTGGGCACGCTCGTCGCCAGCTTCTGGAGCAGGTCGGCGACCGTCGTGCGTCGCAGTTCGGCGCGCCACGCCTCGTCGGCGCGGTACATGGCCTCGGCGATGGCACACACTGGTGAATAGAGGCGCGGAGACACCTTGGCGGGTCCCCGCTTTCTGATTTCGGTGCAGCGGAAGCTGGACTCCCGCCCTTCGACGGCGTCGACCACGTCCAGCAAGGTCACGTCCGCCGGCAGGCGACCCAGGCGGTAGCCGCCGTTGCGCCCTGGCACCGATTCGACGATGCCGGCACGCGAGAGCGACTGGAGGGCCTTGGCCAGGTAGGCCGCAGGCACGCCATGGAACTCGGCCAGCTTGGACGCGGGCAGCGCCGCCCCGTCGGGAAGGAGGGCGAGCACCGTCGTGCAGTGAAGCGCCCACTCGACCGGCTCGCCCAACTTCATATCCGGATCTTATTTATCCGGATATGAGGAGTCAATTTACAAGACTGAACCCATCCGCCCTGAGTTGGTGGCCCGGGCCTTGGCGACCTCCTGTCGCTTGGACTCGCCCTTGCGCGGCTTCTTGTCGCTCTTGGCCGGCCTCGGGGTGTCAGTCGAGGTGCTACTTGTCGACTTCGACTGGCCCCGCTTGGGCTCGATGACCTTCTTGTAGGCGACCAGGCCCACGAGCAGGAGGAGGGCGGGGACGAGCACAAGGTTCACCCTTCCGGAATCGGCCTCCCGGGACTTGCTCTTGAGGTTTCAGGTTGTCCTCAGCCATTCCGACACTGTCCGGGATGGACGCGTGCCCCAACTGCGGCTGCCGCCTGGCGGGTGACCCGTCCTGGTGCCCGCGCTGCCTGAGCCGGTTCGACCGAGCCGACCGGACGGCGGCGGCCCGGGAGTTCGCAGCCATATGGGGAGCGGTGCAGGCCGCGCCAGCCGCACTTGCCGAGTCGGTCAGCCCCCCGCCGTCGATCTACACGTCGTACACGCCGCCGGCGCCGCCGGCGCCGAACCCGGCGGCCCCTGCCGAGTCGGTCGTGGCGCCGGGCAAGAGCCGCATCCCCCGCACGGTCGTGACGGCAATCCTGTTCGGGGTCGTCCTGCAGGTCGTCGACTATGGGCTTACACGCGGCCTGCACTTACAGGCCCCCACCGCCGTCGCCCTGGGACTGGGGCTGACGCTCGCGTTCTACCTCGTCGTCCTGTCGATGGTGCAGGGTCGCCTGTTCGAGGGAAAGGTACGGCCGGTTTGGCACGTCGGAGCGCCGGAGATCGGGGTCGTCGTCGGCGTTGGGGTGGGCGCGGCGATTGCTCTCCTGGTCGTCGCCATGAACAGCGCCCTGGCCGGCCACCTCACGTCGGACGCCACGGCGATGACGGTCTTCGCCCAGGGCGGCTTGGTGCGCGTCGCCATGCTGGTGCTCGTCACTGTGGTCTGCGCGCCGTTCATCGAGGAGCTGCTCTTCCGCGGCCTCCTCGCCGAATCGCTCCGGGGCCGGGGCCGGGGTGGCGCCATTTGGCTGAGCGCGCTGGCCTTCGCCCTCTGGCACCTCCGGCCCGAGCTCCTTCGCTACTACCTCTTGATGGGCGCCCTGCTCGGCCTGCTGTATTGGAAGCGCGGGCTCGTGTGCTCGATGTCGGCCCACGCCACCTTCAACGGCCTTCTCACTATCGTCGCCGCTCTCTCGGTCTCGAGTGCGCCCCACACGATCACCGGCGCCGGCGTCTCACTCTCCGCGCCCCGAAGCTGGCAATCGGTCACGGCGTCGAACACGCCGACGAGTGACACGGATATGGAGTTGCGCAACCCCTCCGGCGCGCAGCTGTTCGTGCACCGCCTGTCGACGCCGGCGGCTGTCGACCCCACCGCCCTCACCAGTCGAAGGAACTCGTCGCCCCAGCTTGGCCCAGGCGTCACGGTCAAGAGCGGCACCGTGCACGCAGTGCAGTACCCGGCCGGGGCGGGCGCCGCGGCCGACGTCGACGACAACGGCCACGACGCCGAGGCTGTCGTCATCAGCGGTCCCCAGGGCGCGGTCATCCTCGAGCTGGCGACCGGCGGCAACGCCAACGCCCGGCCCCAGTTCGAGTCGATGCTGCAGTCCCTGCGGTTCTCCTAGGACTGCTAGCGACGAGTCAGCAGGAGGCAGCCGCCGAGCGGGCCGCCGCCGGCTGCCGCGACCCCGACTTCGGGGTTGCCGGCGACCTGCCGCTCGCCCCCTTGGCCGCGCAGCTGGACGCAGGCCTCGTGGAGGAAGCCGTAGCCGTGGAGGCGGCCGGCTGAGAGCTGGCCGCCGTGGGTGTTGACGGGGATCTCGCCGTCGCGGGCGATGCGCCGGCCGCCTTCGATGAAGGGGCCGCCCTCACCCTTCTTGCAGAAGCCCAAGGCCTCCAACCACGCCAACGTGATGAAGCTGAAGCCGTCGTAGAGCTCGGCCACGTCGACGTCGGCCGGTGTGAGATCGGTGCGCTGCCACATCATCGCGGCCGCGTCGCGCAGCGCCATCGTCGTCATGTCGTCCCACTGGTCCCATGACGGGCGGCCATGGATGGCAGTGCCGATCGCCTCGACGTGCACCGGCGGCTGCGGGAAGTCATTCGCGGCGTCGGCCCGACTGACGACGAACGCGGTGCTGCCGTCCGCCGGCGCGTCGCAGTCGTACAGGCAGAACGGTGTGGTGATCATGCGGACGTTCATGTAGTCGTCCATCGTCATCGGGTCGCGATAGATCGCCTTGGGGTTGAGCGCCGCGTTCTTCCTGGCGTTCAACGCGATCTGCGCCAGCTGCTCGCGGGTGGTGCCGTACTCGTGGAAGTGGCGCTGGGCGCACATGCCGATCCAGTTGGCCGCCGAGGGCGCCCCGAACGGGAGCGACCACTGCATGAACCCGCCGGCCCGGAAGGACCCGCCTCCGCCGCCGCCCATCGTGACGCTGGCGCGGCCCTTGTCCCCCTGCGCGGACGCCTCCCAGACCGTGCGGAAGCAGAGCACGTGGTTGGCGTAGCCCGCGTCGATCGCCGCGCAGGCCGTGATCACCGACCCGAGCTGGCCCGGGTTCTCGAGGCCGCCGTTGTACCAATCGAGGTTGAGTCGCAGCGCGTCCTGCAACTCGACGACGCCGGCGCCCGAGAAACCCGGCGGTGTGTCCATGTTGCCGGGGTAGGTCGCGAGGCCGTCGATGTCGTCACGTGTCAGCCCGGCGTCATCGATGGCGGCCAGCGCGGCGTCGACGGTGAGGTCGAGGGGATGCCGGTAGAGCCGGCGGCCGATATCGGATTGGCCGATCCCCGAGATGACCGCGGCGCGCTCGCCCCGTGCGTTGGTCATGCGCGGGGCCTGAACAGGGGCAGCCACACGTCGTCGTGCTCGTCGAAGGTCACCTCGACCGGCATGCCGACGTAGACGTCGTCGGGCGCGCACCCGACGATGTTGGTCATCAGGCGCACGTCGGGCTGCTCCTCGATCTCGACGATGGCGATCACGTAGGGCGGGTCGTAGCCCGGGATCCAGGGCTGGTGGTTGACGGTGAAGGTGTGCACCGTGGCCCGGCCGCTGACCGCCTCGGGCGCCAGGTCCTTGGAAAGGTCGATCGGGCAGATCGGCGAGGGGGGGTGCACGTAGTAGCCGCAGGTTTGGCAGCGCAGGAAGCGCAGCTCGCCGACCTTGCCGCCCGTCCAGAAGAACTCGTTGGTGTCATCGACCCGCGGCAGCAGGCGGAAGGGCTTTTCGGCGGCCACGAGCTACTCGGTCTCGGTCGGCTGCTCTTGGGCCGCGTGCCAACCGCGGCGGGCGTGCGGGAAGGCTTCAAGGGCCGGCACGAGACCGAAGGACGGTTGGGTGAGCAGGATGGCGCCTGCGATCTCGTCCCAGGTCGCGCCCACCTCGGCGGCCAGCATGGCGTGACGCTCGACGCCCGGCGGATTGCGCAGGATCACGGTGCAGGCCAAGCGGATCAGTTCGTGGGTCTTGCGGTCCGGCTCGCGCAGGGAGTCGATCGCCGACAGCCACGCAGCCTGCGCCTCCTGCAGCGACGGCGAGATGGCGCGGAGGTGCTTCTCAGACGGAAACGCCCAGTCGTCGTACTCGCCCGGACCGCTCAACCGCGCGATGGCAGCGCAGCCGTGGCCTCGCCGCTGACCTTCACCTCGCCGTCCTGGTTCAGCAGGGTGGCCTCGAGGTCGACGAGGTTGTCCCCGTTCTCCTTGCGCTTGGCGGTGACGGCGATCTTGGTGGTGAACGTCTCGCCCGGCCACGTCTGCTTGGCGAAGCGGACCTTGTAGGTCTTGAGGGTGCCGACGCCGACGTAGTCGGTGACGGCCCGGGCCAGGAAGCCGGCCGAGAACATGCCGTGCCCGAAGACGCTGGGGAGGCCGGCCGCCTGGGCCTTGATCTCGTCGTGGTGCATGGGGTTGAAGTCGCCCGACGCACCCGCGTACTGCACCAGATCGGTGCGGGTCAGTTCGTGGCTGACGACCGGGGCCTCGTCGCCCTCGCTCACGTCCTCGAAATACAGCTTCTGCTCGGCCATTTCCCGACTCCCCTCGACTTCCTACCTGACGCGCGTGTCACCGTATACGCGTGACGACATTCATCACCCAGTTGGACTCGTCCGGCAGCGGGCCCCGGCTCGCCGTCAAGGACCTCATCGACGTGCAAGGCGTGCCGACGACGGCAGGCTGCAAGGCCGTGGCCGACGCCGCGGCACCTGCGGAAAAGGACGCACCGTGCATGGCCGGCGCGAGGGCGGCCGACGCCCGGATCGTCGGGAAGGTCAACCTCCACGAGCTGGCCTTCGGGGCAACGGGCGTGAACCCCTGGTACGGCACGCCCGAGAACCCACTCGATCCCTCACTCGTGCCGGGCGGCTCCTCCAGCGGGTCAGCGGTGGCCGTGGCCACCGGCGAGGCCGACGTCGCGTACGGCAGCGACACCGGCGGCTCGGTGCGCATCCCCTCGGCGTGCTGCGGCACGACGGGTCTCAAGACCACCCACGGCCGCATCCCCCTCGAAGGTGTGTGGCCCCTCGCCCTCAGCCTCGACACGGTCGGTCCGATGGCGCGCGACGTGGCGGGCGTGCTGCTCGGCATGCAGCTGCTCGAGCCCGGCTTCGAGATCGCGGCCGCGGCGCCGGCCAGCGTCGGCCGCTTCCGGCTGCCGAACACCGACCCCGAGATCGACGCCGCCGTCGACCGCGCCCTCGCCGAGGCCGAGCTCGAGGTCGTCGACATCGACCTCCCGGGATGGCTGAAGGCCTTCACCGACAACGGCATCATTCTGATCGTCGAGGCGTGGCAAAACGACAAGCACCTGCTCGGCAAGGAGGGCCTCGGCGAGCACGTGGCCACGCGCATCGAGCTGGGCCGCGGCATCTTGTCCGAGAACGTCGCGCAGGCAGAAGAGGGCCGCGGGGCGTGGCAGCAGGAGCTCGCCCAGGCCTTCGAGCGAGTAGAGGTGATCGCCCTGCCGACGATGCCGATGTTCCCGATCCCGATCGACAGCGACAACGAGTTCGACCTCACCACCGGCACCGGCTCGATCAACCTGTCCGGCAACCCCGCGCTCGCGCTCCCGGTCCCGACCGGCGGCCACCTCCCTGCCAGCCTGCAGTTGGTGGGCCCCCACAACAGCGAGGACCGGCTGCTCGCCCTCGGCCGAGTGATCGAGTCAGCCGTCTCCTAGACGCGGGTGGGGCGGTCCTTCCAGTGGGCGTCGCGGAGGAGGCGCTTTCGCACCTTGCCGGCGGAGTCGCGAGGCAGCTCGTCGACCAGCTCCCAGTCCTTGGGCACCTTGAAGTCGGCCAGGCGGTCGCCGACGAAGGCGCGCAGCTCGTCGACCGACACGTCACCCCGAGCCTCCACCATCGCCTTCAGGCGCTCGCCGGACCGGTCGTCGGGGACACCGAACACGGCGCAGTCGATCACGCTGGGATGCGCGTAGAGCACCTCTTCGATCTCGCGCGGAGCGATATTGACGCCGCCCCACAACACCATGTCGGACTTCCGATCGGTGATGAACAGATAGCCGTCGTCGTCGAGGTAGCCGATCTCCCCGATCGTGAAGGCGTCGTCCCGCCAGGCCGCCGCTGTCTTGTCCGGGTCATTGCGGTACTCGAAGCCGCCGGTCATCGACGTGATGTAGACCTGCCCCGGCTGACCGGAGGGCAGGCGGTTGCCCTCGTCGTCCAGCACGCGCACCTCGACGCCGGGCCACGGCTTGCCGACACTCCCGGGCTTCGAAAGCCACTCCTCAGGGCCGATCTTGGTGGCGCCGCCCTCGGACCCGCCGTACAGCTCGTGGATCTCACAGCCCAGCGGACCCAGCCACTCGATCATGCGCCGCTTGATCGGAACCGGACACGGAGCAGCGCCGTGCACGATCAGCCGGAGGCTCGAGAGGTCGTAGGAAGCGCGCTCCTCCTCAGGGATCTCCAGCAGACGGATGAAGTGGGCGGGAACCATGAACGCCCGCGTGACGTGGTGCCGGTCGACGAGCCGCAACCATTCACGCGCGTCCCACGCGGACATGATCACCGTGGTGGCGCCGACATAGATGGCAGTGAACGCCCAGCCGCAGGGACCGGCGTGATACGACGGCCCGCACAGCAGATGGACATCGTCGGCCGTCCACCCCCACAGGGCGGCTTGGCCTTCCATGCCCTTGCGGATGGCCTGACCCGTGAAGCCGCCGTGCACGACGCCCTTGGGCCGAGCCGTGGTGCCCGACGTGTAGAAGACGAGCGAGGGCACCGTCCCGGGCTCGCCTCGCGCCGCGGTGCCGCCGCCCGCCACCGCCCGCTCGTACTGCTCGCCCGAAACCAACGTGGTACGGCCTGGCACCTGGGCGCCGGCGACGACCACTGAGACGTCGGCGTCGCCGACGATGTACGCCAGCTCGTCAGCCTTCAGGTGCCAGTTGATCGGCAGGAACGGCACGCCGAGCTTCCCGGCCGCCATCGCGACCTCGAAGAACTCGATGCTGTTCGGCAGGACGGCGGCGACGGGCCGCCCCAGATCGGCGCCCATCCCCTCGAGGACGGCAGCCAGCCGGTTGCCGCGGTCGTCGAGATCGGCAAACGACAGGTCGCGGTCACCGAGAATCAGCGCCGGCTTGTCCGTCATCGAGCGGAGAGTACCCTGACACGAGCGTCAGAAAAGGGGGCCCCGAGATGCAGCTGGACGACCTGATCCTGGTCAGCGTCGACGACCATGTGGTCGAGCCGCCGAACCTGTTCGACAACCACCTGCCCGACAAGTGGAAGGACCTGGCGCCCAAGAGCGTCAAACGGGCCGACGGCACCGACGTGTGGGTCTACGAGGGCAGCGAGATCCCCAACATCGGCCTCAACGCCGTCGCCGGGCGCCCGCCCGAGGAGTACAACGTCGACCCCACGCGCTACGAGGAGATCCGGGCCGGCTGTTACGACATCGATGAGCGGGTCAAGGACATGAACCGTAACGGCGTCCTGGGCTCGATGTGCTTCCCCTCGTTCGTGCAGTTCTGCGGCCAGCTGTTCTCACGGTCGAAGGATCTCGACGTCGGCCTCACCATGCTGCGGGCCTACAACGACTGGCACATCGACGAGTGGTGTGGCACCCACCCGGGCCGCTTCATCCCGCTGTCGATCCCGCCCATCTGGGATCCCCAACTGATGGCCGACGAGGTGCACCGCGTGGCCAAGAAGGACTGCCACGCAGTCACCTTCTCGGAGGACCCGAGCGCCCTCGGATGGAAGAGCATCTTCACCGATCACTGGGACCCGTTCTTCGCCGCCTGCCAGGACGAAGGCATGGTCATCTGCCTCCACATCGGGTCGTCGTCCACGATGCTCGGCCTCAAGGAGGGCTCCCCCTTCGACGTCCTGATCACCATGACACCGCTGAACTCGATGTCGGCGGCCACCGATCTGCTCTGGTCGAACGTGCTGCGCAAGTTCCCGGACCTCAAGTTCGCCCTGTCCGAGGGCGGCATCGGGTGGCTTCCCTACTGGCTGGAGCGCATCGACTACGTGTACCAGCAGCACCGTTTCTGGACCCACCAGGACTTCGGCGACCAGCTCCCCAGCCAGGTGGCGCGCGACCACTTCACGTTCTGCTTCATCAGCGATCGCGCCGGCGTCGAGGAACGCCACGCCATCGGCATCGACAACATCACCTGGGAGTGCGACTACCCGCACTCCGATTCGAGCTGGCCGCACTCCCCCGAGTCGGTGATAAAGCAGCTCGACGGCGTCCCCGACGACGAGATCAACAAGATCACGTACGAAAACGCCAACCGCATCTTCAACTACGACCCCTTCGCGACCATCCCGAAGGACAAGGCAACGGTCGGCGCGCTGCGGGCCCTCGAACACGAATAAGCAGTGAGAGAGCACACCTACTCGGTCGAGTTCCCGCACTCGGCCCGCAGGCTGTGGGCGCTGTTCCAGGACTACGACCGCTGGACCGAGTACGCGCCGATGGTCGTCGAGGTGCAGGTGCTGTGGCCCGGCGACGAGCATCACAACGGGCGCCTGCGCCGCGTCATCTACAAGATGCCGCTCGGCCGCCGCGGCTCGGCGCTCGAGCTCGTCACCGACGTGGAGCCAGAGCAGGGCTACACGTACACGATGATCAGCAAGGATCCCGCCAACGACCAGACGGGGAAGGTTCGCCTGGAGCCGATCGGGCCCAACCGCACCCGCTTCCACTTCGAGGAGCGCTACAACATCGCCACAGCGCCGTTCAAGTGGTTCGAAGGCCCGATCTACAGGTTCATCAACAAGCAGAACGAACTGTCGATGCGCCGGGCCTCGGAGTGGCTGACCCGGCACCCCGACTACCGGGCCGACCTGATCGACGCGTCGGAGCCGGCTAGCCCGTGAGCATCGCCGCGATGTGCACGCCGGCGGCTGTCACGTAGAGGCCGACCGCGAGCCACACCACGCCCAGGTGCCACTTCCACCGCCACGGGTTCGCCAGGTCGTAGGCCGCGATGGGGAAGGCGGCCGCGATCAGCAGCAGCGACCATCCCTTCGTTGCCGTCGCCTGGGTGACGGCGAGGTCGGCCAGAGACACCGCGACCAGCACCAGGGCGGGGACGAGGCGGCTGAGCGGCGGCAGGACGATGTCGGTACGACGCCGGCCTCCCGTCGGGTGCGCCCGCCGGGAGCGGCGGTCGTCGAGACGGCGGCGCTCGTTCCAGGCGCGGCGATCGTCCTCACGCCGCTCGCGACCCGAGCGTCGCTCGTCGCCGGCCGGCCGGAACGCGGGCGCCGCTCGCCGCTCCCCTGCCCGCCGATCCCCCAGCACATCTCGTCGATCCATCGCCTGCACGCCACCTACGAATGTATGCCACGCAACGCCAGTTGTCAGTGAGCCAAACGGCCCAAGTTTCTAGGGGTCGCGAGGCAGGCCGAGGAGACGTTCGGCGATCACGTTGCGCTGGACCTCGCTGGTACCGCCAGCGATGGTGAGACAGCGGTTGGCCAGGAAGCCAAAGGTCCAACCGGCGGCGTCGCCCTCGGTGGTCGCCCCCTCGCTCCCCAGCACGACCAGCCCGAGCTCCTGGGTGCGCTGCTCGTGCTCGACGCCGAGGAGCTTGCGCACGCTGGATTCGGGGCCGGGGTCGACACCCGAGAGCGCCCGCAGGGCGGTGCGCAGGCCGAGGACCGCCAGCGACTGGGCCTCGGCAACCAGGGCGCCCACCCGGTCGAGCATCACCGGGTCGCCTCCGACCTCGGGACGGCCCGCCACCAGCTGGAGGAAGTTCTCGACCCCGCCCCCGAAGGACGAGCCGCTCGACATCGACACCCGCTCGTTGGCGAGCGTGGTCCGCGCCAGCCGCCAGCCGTCGTCGACCGCGCCCACCACGCAGTCGTCGGGCACGAAGACGTCCGACAGGAAGACCTCGTTGAACATGGCCTCGCCCGTCAGCTCGCGCAGCGGGCGCACGTCGAGGCCCTCGGACTTCATGTCGACGAGGAAGTAGGTGATGCCGGCGTGCTTCGGCGCGTCGGGATCGGTGCGGGCCAGGCAGATCGCCCAGTCGGCCCGCTGCGCCATCGACGTCCACACCTTCTGGCCCGACAGCGACCAGCCGCCGTCCACGCGCACCGCCTTTGTCGACAGCGACGCCAGGTCGGATCCCGCACCCGGCTCGCTGAACATCTGGCACCACCAGATCTCCCCCAGCAGCGTGGGCCCGACGAAGCGCTCCTGCTGGGAGGGCGTGCCGTGGGCGATGATCGTCGGCAGGGCCCAGGCGCCGACGGCGAGGTTGGGGCGGCGGATGCGGGCCTTGGTCATCTCCTCGTCGATCACCAGCTGCTCGACCGGCCCGGCGGCGCGACCCCACGGGCTGGGCCAGTGCGGCGCCAGGAAGCCGTTCTCGGCCAGTCGACGGTTCCACTCGCTGCGGTCGTGCTCCTTGAGGTCGGCGATGAACGACTGCACGTCGGCCCGCACGTGCTCGGCCTCGGCCGGGAGGTCGATGTGCAGTTGTCGACGCGTGCCCTCGATCGCCATGCGCGCCGCTCGCTGACGCCATGTCGACGTGGGCCCGACCAGCTGGCGGATCGACATGGCTCGCTTCAGATACAGGTGGGCGTCGTGCTCCCACGTGAAGCCGATGCCACCCAAGATCTGGATGCACTCCTTGGCCGCGTCGGCCGCGGCGTCGAAGGCGATTGACGCGGCCACGGCCGAAGGGAGGGGCGCGTCGTTGCGGTCGTCCAGCGCGAGTGCCGCGTCCCACACCACGGCCCGCGCCTGTTCGACCGCGACCATGAGGTTGGCGCACTTGTGTTTGACGGCCTGGAACTGGCCAATGGGCCGGCCGAACTGCTCGCGCACCTTGGCGTAGGACGACGCCGTGTCGAGGCACCACCCGGCGAGGCCGACGGCCTCGGCGCCGAAGAGCACCGCGGCGATGTCGCGCCAGCGCTCCGGCGCGCTCGACTCCTTCGACTGCTTCGACTGTTTCGACTGCTTCGACTGCTCGCCGTCGAAGCGGGCCAGCCGCCGGGTGGGGTCGAGGCTGGGAACCGCCACCATCTGCGGCCCGTCGACCAGCGCGTCGGGTGTCACGAGGAGGCGGGCCACGCCGCCGCCGACGATGGGGTTGCCGGCGAACATGGCGGCCGCGGGCGTCGAGCCGTCGACCAGCTTCGGCAGCCAGGCCGCCTTGTTGTCCTCGGTGCCGTCCTCCTGGATGAGGGCCGCGGCCAGCACCGTGGGCACGAACGGGCCCGGCGCCATGGCCCGGCCCAGCTCCTCGAGCACCACCGCGAGCTCGACGTAGCCGTAGCCCTGCCCGCCGTAGCGCTCGTCGACCGCCAGCCCGAGCAGGCCCTGCGCCGCCAGCTCGGCCCAGAACGGCGGCAGCTCCTCGACCTCCGCCTCGAGATAGGCGCGGGGGACGTGCGGGGGGCAACGCGACTCGAGGAAGCGGCGCGCCGTCGCCCGCAGCGCCTCGTGTTCGTCGGAGATCCCGATCGGCATGCCGTGATCGTCGCGCAACGTGACGAGAACGTCAGGTTCGGAGGGGTCGGCGCCTGGTTACCTGAGGACGTGCCTCCCGTCGCTGCCGCGCGCTAAGCGATCTGTTCGCCGCCGCGCCAGACGGAAATGGCCTGCGTCGGGCAGCCCTGGGCGGCGAGGACGACCTTCTCGTCGGTGTCGCCTTCGGCGTTGACCACGGTGGCGATGCCCTCGTCGTCGAGGTCGAAGGTGCCGGGGGCCCAGAACGAGCAGTTGCCCGAGCCCATGCACTTCTCACGGTCGATGCGGATCTCTACTGCCATCGAGCCGGTCAGCCTGCCAGCTCTCGAAAGCGGCGGTAGCGGGCGGCGACCGGCCCGGCCCACGCCGGGTCGGGGTCGACGGTGTGCGAGGTGCTCGCCCAGCGGGCGCCGGCCGCCATGTCGGGTTCGAGGCCGGCGGCTACTCGCGCCATGAAGGCCGCGCCAAGGGCCGCTCCTTCGGGCACGGCGACGACGTCGACGGGAAGCTGCGTGCAGTCGGCGAGGGCCTGCACCCACTCCCGCACGCGCACGCCGCCGCCGGTGGCGACGATGCGCTTGGCGTCGACGCCGGTCATGTCGATGTGCTGGCGGGTGACAAAACCCGACGCCTCGTACGCCGCCCTGCGCACCGCCGCCGCGTCGTGGGTGAGGTCGAGGTCGTGCAGCACGGCCCGGCGATGAGGGTCGTGATAGGGCGTGCGCTCGCCGCGCACGTACGGCTCCCACACGGGCACGCGGTCGGGAACCGGCTGTTCGCTTGTCGGCTCCGTGAGTCGCAGCGCCCAGTTGAGGAAGAGGCCCCCGGCGTTGCTGGCCCCGCCGATGAAGCTCCGGTTCTCGAGGCCGCCGAGGTGTGGGATCGTCCATAATCCGGGCACCTCGCGCCAGCCGGTGTCGAGCACCCAGACGATCAGCGTGGTGCCGAGGATCACCATCACGTCACCGTCTCGGTCGGCGCCCGCGACCAACTGCTCGCCCATGGCGTCGATGGAGCTGGCGCCCAGAATGGCGTCGCCGACTCGGCCGACCGCGGCCCCGTTGACGTGCACGGGCGGGAACTGCTCGGGCGTCGCTCCCACCTCGGCCAGTGCCTTCTCGTCCCAGACGTTGCCGTCGAAGAGGGGGTAGGCGGAGAAGGCGGTGGCGGTGTCGAGGGACGGCTCGCCGCAGAGGGCGTAGTTGGCCACCGCTTGCGCCGGCCAGTAACCGAAGGCGTCGGGCGCCTCGTTCGCCGTCCACCTGAGGAAGGCCGCCGTCTCGCCGCTGCCCGAGGGATCGGCGCCACTGCCGGTACGGCCCCGAACGTCGCCGTAGATCAGCCCCGGCGTGCGCGGCACACCCTCGGCGTCGACGGCGCAGAGCGAGGGCACCATGCCGGTGACGCTGATGGCGGCGATGTCGTCGACCTTCAACTCACGCAGCGCCTCGCGCGGTCCCCGGCGCCACGCCTCGTCGGCGTCGTGCTCGAACTTCTCGGCCTCGGGAACCACCACGCGGTGGGGCACGCGGGCCCGGGCCACGACGTTGCCGTCGGCGTCAGCCGCGACCGCTTTGACGGAGGTCGTCCCGATGTCGATACCGACCGCCAGGCCCTCGCTATGTGACGTCGGCGTCATAGACCCGTCATTATGTCGGGCTATGCCGTCCCAACACCGAGCCCTCGTCACCGCCCCGTTCCGGGGTGAGGGCCTCGACACACTCAACGAGCTGGCCGACGTGGTCCTCGACCCGTGGATCGACCAGGTCCCCCTGCGCATCCTCGACGGCCCCAAACTGGCCGAGCGGCTGCAGGAGGAAAAGGCCGACATCCTCATCGTCGAGAGCGATTTCGTCAGCGATCCCGTCTTCGACCTGCCCCTGGTGGCGATCGGCTCCTGCCGGGGCGACCCCAACAACGTCGATGTGGCCGGGGCGACCAAGAAGGGCATCCCCGTGCTTCGGGCGCCCGGTCGCAACGCCGATGCCGTCGCCGAGCTGGCCGTCGCCCTTCTGCTGGCGGTGTCCCGCCATGTCCTCCCCGCCGACCAGGACGTGCGCAACGGCACGGTGTTCAAGGACAACACCATCCCCTACCAGCGCTACCGGGCGTGGCAGCTGGAGGGACGAACCGCCGGGCTCGTCGGCCTCGGCGCGGTCGGCCGGGCGCTGCGCTGGCGGCTCGAAGGCCTCGGCATGCAGGTGCTGGCCTACGACCCCTACGCCGACGACGCGGGCGAGCCGTTGGAGCGGGTGCTCGACGAGTCCGACGTGATCTCCCTGCACGCCGCGGTCACGCCCGAGACCCAGGGGATGATCGGCGCGGCACAGTTCGACGCCATGAAGGACGGCGTCATCTTCCTGAACACGGCGCGGGAACAGCTGCACGACCGGGACGCACTCGTGGCCCGGCTGCAATCCGGCAAGGTGGGCGCGGCCGGCCTCGACCACTTCGAGGGCGAGCACCTGGAGTCCGACCATCCGCTGAACGCGATGTCCAACGTCGTGCTCACGCCCCACATCGGCGGCGCCACCTACGACACCGAGGCCAACCACTCCCGCCTGATCGCGGACGACCTCTCCCGCCTGCTCGAGGGCCAACGTCCCTTGCACATCGTCAATCCGGAGGTCTTGAAGTGAAGGAAGCCGTTCTCGCCACTGCCAAGGACATGTTGCGCAAGGGCTTGGTGGAGGGCACCGCCGGCAACATCTCGGCGCGGATGCCCGACGGGTCGATCTGCATCACGCCCTCGTCGGTGGACTACGAGGCCATGAACCTCGACGACCTGTGTCTCATCGACCTCGACGGCGAGCAGATCGAAGGTGCTCGCGGCCCGTCGTCGGAGAAGCTGCTCCACACCGCCATCTACAAGGCCTTCGACGACGTGCAGTCGGTGATCCACTCCCATCCGGTGTACGCCACCATGTTCGCCATCGCCCGCAAGCCGATCCCGCCGTGCATCGACGAGTTCTCGATCTACGTCGGCGGCGAGGTCCCGGTGACCGAGTACGGCCAGAGCGGCAGCCAGGACGTCGGCGACAACGCCGTCGCCGTCCTCGCCAACCGGGGCGCCGCCCTGCTCGCCAACCACGGCATGGTCGCCGTCGGCCCGTCGCCGGCCAAGGCGCTGCACATCACCGCGTTGGTCGAGCGGTCCGCCCAGATCGTGTGGGGCGCCATGCTGCTCGGCGACATCCACCAGCTCCCCGACAAGGTCAACCAGGACTTCGCCAACATCTACACCGGCTGGATGCGCACCGCGCCCTGACGGCGGCCCCAAACCTCTCCAAGTGTGGAATTCGAGCGCTCGAACGGGCGCAAACGCCGCGATCTCGCGAACTTGGAGAGGTTGCTAGCGGAGGAACCAGCCCCGCGGGTCGTAGCGGCGGAGGGCGAGGACCTCGGGCATCGTCGGCGGGGGCAGCTCTTGCACGTCGCGGTCGACGGTGACGTCCCAGCCGCAACCGGCGGCGGCCGCGCGCACCCGGTCTTCCAACGGTGACTCGCCCGCGCCGACGGCGGACAGGCACAGGTCGCCGTCGCGCTTGCGCAGGATGCCGAGGTCGGTGACCACCGTCTGCACGCGGTCACCGGGGCTGGTGACGTAGGCGGCCTGCTCGGGCAGGCGCGCCGGGCCGCTGCGGGTGATGACGAGGCATTCGGTGGCGCGCGACGCCACATCATTGGCGCCGCCGGAGCCAACCAGGAACGGGCCGCCGGCGGGCAGCAGCGACGTGGAGTTGAGGTTGCCGTGGCGGTCGACCTGGGCGGCACCGAGGCAGCCGATGGCCTTCGTGCCCGTGCCGCCGATCCACAGGCCGAGGACGTGCGAGGCGTCGGTGAGCATCGAGGCGCCGGGGAACGAGCGGTGGTTGAAGATGTAGGGGTCCGCGGGTGTGGGTGTGTAGCCCCACATGCCGAGCTCGGCCGTCAGCACGACCTGTGCGCCCGCAGTCCGAGCGTTGGCGACGCCGACCCACGCCGCCAGGTTGGCGACACCGGCGCCCGCCAGCACGGCGTCGGCGCCCACGGCGGTAATGCGCGTCTGCAGCTCGCGGGCGCCCCACGCCGCCGCCGTCTCCCATCCGGTGATCGGCGACTCCTCGTCGACCGGCCACCGGTTTGCGTCCTCCCGCCACGACTCGGGATCCACCCGCCCCCGCAGCCAGTCGATGCGGTCGGGACCGAGACGCTTGAGGTAGCCGTCCTGGTCGGCGGGCTCGAGGTACCAGTGCCGGGCGAAGGCATCGAAGTCGCCGCGGCACGCGTCCCGCGCCGTCACCCAGAAGTCGACGTCCTCGCCGTAGCCCTCGACGGGGGTACCGCGGGCGAACAACCCACCCGGGTGGGCACCCATCGGCGTCTCGGCCACGGCCAGCACCCGGTGCGCCGGGATGCGCACCAGATCTGACCACGGCGAGAGGTCGTCGACGACCTTCTCGACGGTGACGACCGCCCCGCGGCGAGCGGCCAGCGCCCCCCACACGCCCTCGAGCAACGGCGGGTTGACGGCGACGTTGCCATCGGGGTCGGCGGCCACCCCGTGCAGGAGGGCCACGTCGGGCACGAGCGGCGCCAGCAGCCCGACGGCGCCGAACGGCGAGTCCACGACCGAGAAGTCGTCGTTCGCCTCCATCGACGATCCCTGCAAGGACCCGGTAACCACCGCGGGCAGGCCGCGCGCCGCAGCCTCCAATCGCTGGAGGTAGGTGAGGATCGACCAGTGCTCGACCTCGACCTCGCCGCTCTTGTAGGCCTCCTGGAAGATCGGGTTCGGCGTGTACGTCGGGAACGAGTCGCCCGAGTAGGCGGTGATGACCTTGTCGACGAGGCCGCCGCGGAAGAACAGCGCGCCCAACGACGACAGGCTCAGCATCACCAGCGTGAAGTGCGGGTCGGATCCCCACGTCTGGCGCACCAGCTCGCGCGCCGCCGCCGTCCAGCGCGAGTGGCCGACGGTGAGCAGCACCGTGTCGCCCGGCCGCACGTTGGCCGACACGGCCTCGTGCAGCGACGTGACCTTCACGGCTGGGTCACCGGCGTCCAGGGCATGGGCTCGGCGCCTTCACGTACCTGGCCGACCACCTGGTCGCGCCACCAGTGTCGCCAGGCCACGACCTGCGGTGGCGCGGCCAGCGTGAGGAGGTCGCCCGACCGGCAGAACTCGTCGGCCGCGTCGAGCAGGTCGGTGATGCGTTCGGTGATCTCCGCAGCCGTCTCGTCGGCCGGGAGCTCGATCTCGACGGTGTCCTTGCCGTCGCGCGCCGCCGCTTCGACCTGGGCGCGGATGGCATCGGTGTCGCCGCGGAAGCGGCCGCGGAGGTCGCCCACGAGCTCGAGGAGCTGGGCGGGGACACGCTCGTTGACCCCGCTGCGCTCCCCGAAGGAGATCAGCGCGAACTCGCGGGCGATCTCGCCCATGTGCCGAGTCGCCTCGAGATAGAGGTCGACGGGCACTCCGATCAAACGCACGGCGCGCGCCATGGGCGCGGATCGTATTGCGATCGAGCTAGGTGTCGAGGTTGAAGATGCGGACGGCGTTGTCGGCGACGATCTTGCGGCGCTCGTCGGCCGGGATGTGGCCCATCTGGTCGTTGATCGTCTTCCGCGAGTACGGCCAGTCGTTGCCGTGGTGCGGGTAGTCGGTGCTCCACATGAAGTTGTCGACGCCGACGCCGTAGCGGTTCTCGATGCCGTTGCGGTCGGAGATGAACGTGGCGCTCATGTTCTTGAACCAGTAGTACGACGGTGGCTGCTTGATGGGGATGTTGCCCCACGAGCGGTTGCGCCAGTAGCGGTCGTCGATCTGCTCGAGGAAGTGTGGGATCCAGCCCACGCCGGTCTCGATCATCGACACGTGCAGGCCGGGGAAGCGCTCGAAGACGCCCGTGAAGATGAGCTGGCCGATCGTTCCGGGCACAACCGAGAACACGCTGCCCAACCCGGCGACCGCCTTGGCGTTGGCCTTGGCCGCCTTGCCGCCGTAGATGCCCTTCTCGCCTTTGGCCCCGCCGCCCGCCGACGACTTGGCCGCGGCCGCGCGCTGCTTCTGGCGCGTGCGACGGGAGATGAGGTTGATGTGGATGCACACGGGCATCTGCTCGTCGGCCGCCGCCGCCCAGAACGGGTCGTCGGCGTCGGAGATCGACTCGCCCCCGGACGGCCACATGGAGATGACGACACCCTTGAAGCCCCGCGCCTTGGCCTTGCGCATGGTCTCGATGGCGGCATCGGTGCCGAGCGACGGGATCTGGGCCATGCCGACGAGGCGCGTGGGGTCGGGCGCCATGAACTCGTCGTACAGGAAGTTGTTGTAGGCCTCGATGCCGGCCGCCACGAACTCGTCGTCCTCGTCACCGAGGAAGTGGCCGATCGTGCGCTGGGGCGGGAACAGGATCTCGGCGTCGACGCCGTCGATGTCCATGTCCTTCAGGCGCTCGGTGCCGTTGTAGCAACCGGCCCGGGCCTGCTCGTAGGTGATGCCCGTCCACCGGAAGTCGTCCCACGCCATGCCCGGCGTGGAGACGAGGCCGATCGGATCGGGATCGGCCGCACCGGCGAAGAGCCAGGCGTCACCGCCGTCGACGTCCTTCACCAGCTTGGGCGCCTTCTCCCGGTACTCCTTGGGAAGCCACGTGTCCCAGATGTCCGTCGGTTCCAGGACATGGGCGTCGGCCGAGACGATCTCGTACCCCATCGGCAATCAATCTCCGTTCTCTGACGCTCACGTCAGGTTAGCGGCGGGGGCAAGCCCGGCGCCATCCGGGGAACCGAGCAGGACTTCGCCGTGGTGATTGCGAACCTTGTGCACCAATGCGCAAGGGGTCGACACTTGCAGCCGTCGCGCTTGTCCTGCTGCTGGGCGCGGCGTGCGGCGCCCGCCCCGAGGCCCAGCGCCGCTGGGTCTACTACCCGGGCCTCACCGACACCCCGGCCACGTCGGCCGACGCCGGGACCGGGAACACCCTTCCCGCGGATTCCTCGGACGACCCGGCGCCGGTCGACTACGTCAACGCGGGACCGGCCGCCACCGCGCCCCAAGCCGCCCCGCCGGTCGCGCCGATCGGCACGGACTTCGGCGCCCGCGGGGCCATCGGCCGAGTCGAGATCCCCAAGATCGGTCTCAGCCAGCCCATGTTCGAGGGCGTCGGTCTCGACGTGCTGGCGAACGGGCCCGGCCACTGGACGGGCACGGCAATGCCCGGTGACGCGGGCAACAGCGTGGTGGCCGGCCATCGGGTCACCCACACCCACCCGTTCCTCGACATCGACCAACTCCAGCCTGGCGACCAGGTGATCTTTACGACGGCCGCGGGCCGCTTCGTGTACGCCGTCACCCAGCAGTTCATCGTGACGCCCGACGCAACCTGGATCGCCAACCCGACGTCGGATCCGACGATGACGCTGTTCGCGTGCCACCCGAAGCACGAGAAGACCCACCGCATCGTCGTCACCGGTCACCTCGTCTCGGCCCAACGAAAGGCGCCGCCGCCGGCTCCCGCGGCTCCGGCCCAGGCCCCGCCGCCTCCCCCGTCGCCGCCCGCGCCAGCCGCGCCGAGCAGCCCTCCGCCGCCGGCGACCACGCCCACCACCGACCCGTCCCAGTCCGATGGGCACTGCACCTCCTGGATCTGCCTCTTCGGCCGCTAGCCCTTCGCGCTCGCTGGCAAAGCTGTCCTACCGTGACGGCGTGACTTCACGGCGTGTAGGAATCGTTTACGGCGCAGGCGGCACCGTTGGCATGGCGTACCACGCCGGTGTCACCCGCGCCCTCGAACAGGTCGCCGGCATCCGCCCGGCCGACGCCGACCTGCTCGTCGGCACCAGCGCGGGGAGCGTGATCGCTGCCTACCTGCGCTCGGGCTGGACCGGTGAGGACTTCTGGGCCTTCGCCCTCGGCACCCACCCCAGCCTCGCCGAACTGAGCGACGACGACGCGGCCCGCCGGCGGCGCGACATCCTCACGCCGCGCTGGCGGTCACCGTTCGAGCTGAGCCGCATCGCGGTGGGCTCCGCCTACGTGCTGGGTCAGGCCGTGGTGCGCCGGCCCGCCCTGCCGGTCCCCGGGGTCCTCCGCCGCCGGTTCCCCGGCGGGCTGTTCGCCATGACCGAGGGCGAACGTCGCCTCCCCGAGGAGCTGGCCCAGACGTGGCCCGACAAGGCGCTCTACCTCTGCGCCGTCGACATCAACACCGGGCGTCGCATCGTGCTCGGGCGCGAGGGCGCGCCTGAGGTGACCGTGGCCCAGGCCGTGCTGGCCTCGTGCGCGATTCCCGGCTTCTACCCGCCGGTCAAGGTCGGCAAGTACACGCTGGTGGACGGCGGCGTGCACAGCTCCACCAACCTCGACCTGGCCGCCAAGTTCGGTTGCGACCTCATCATCGGCATCGCGCCGATGGCCTACGAGCCGATCGACGCCCCCGGGCCCATCCGCCAGCTCGTTCGCCTCATCCCCACGCGCGCCCTCTCTCGGGAGACCGCCCAGGCCAGAAGGCGGGGGGCCGAGGTGCTCCTCATCCGGCCGACTGCAGCCGAGCTCGCCATCCACGGCGCCAACCTCATGCGCCCCGACGCGGGCGAGGAGATCGCCAGGGCGTCCTACGAGGCCGCCGCCCGTCTCCTCGAGACCGACCGCTTCAAGGAGACACTCGCCGCCTGACCTTTTTGGAGGATTGCCGACCCTATGGGCGCGTAACACTCCAAAAAGCCGGAGTTGACAGTCGCGCAACCGGTCGTCAGGATCACGATCGTGGCGGATCCGACCGTTGAGATCCCGACCAGGACACTGGTTTTCGGGATGGTCGGCGAGGACGGGACGGTGGCGGCGGCCGACCTGTACGCCGTGGCTGAGGCGTGCGGTCAGAGCGCCGATCAGGTGCGCTCGTGCCTGCGTCGCCTCGTCACCGAGGGTCTCTTCGTGCGCGACGGCGGCTCGGGGCGCGACGCCAGCTTCGAGCTCACGCCCGACGGCATGGCCGCGCTCGGCGCGACGATGGAACGCACGCGGCTGGCCTACGGGCAGGACGCGGCCGGGCGGGGTTGGGACCGGCAGTGGCGCCTCGTCGCCTTCGCGGTGCCCGAGCAGAAGCGGGTGGCCCGAGACGCGTTGCGCGACCAGCTGCGGGCGTTGGGCGGCGCCGCCATCCAGGGCGGGCTGTACGTCTCGCCCCACCAGTGGCACAAGGACGCCAAGGCGCGGGCCGAACGCCTCGGCATCGCCGACTCCGTCACTCTGTCGACGACTGACGACCTGGATCTCGGCGGCGAGACCGACCCGCGCGAGATCACCCGCAAGCTGTGGCCGGTCGAGGACCTGGCCGATCGCTATCGCGCCTTCGTCGCCCGCTTCTCCTTCGTGCCCGACTCGCTCACCGCGCTGCGCCGCGAGCGCCGGCGGCTCCCCGACACCGCGTTCCTTCCCGGGGCACTCGCTATGACCGTCGGTTA
>DASZJL010000007.1:0-2945 GCA_035948135.1 Acidimicrobiales bacterium
AACAGATCGAGGCCCTCCTCGCCGCTGGCGGCGTCCTTTACCTCGTAGCCCTCGCCCTCCAGGGCCAGGCGCATGGACGATCTGATGCGCTCATCGTCCTCGACGACCAGGATGCGACCGCTCACGAACCTCCACTCGGCACTCAGCTGATCCAGATCTGGGTGGGCCAGATCGACCCACCGATCATGCCAAACGCGTGCTGGCCCTGTGGCGAGGTGGGGTTGTTGAAGTTCTGCACCTTAGGGTTGCCGATGACCGCCCAGATCGCCCGGTCCGTCCACAGGTAGGGCAGGTCGACGGCGAGGCGCTTGTTCACCGTCTTGTAGGCGGCCTGGCGGACGCTCGCCTCGGTGCCCTGGCGCCCGGCCAACAACGCAGTTTCGATGGTGGGGTCGGCGTTGCGGGCCATGTTGATGGACAGGGATCCCGAGCTCACCGTGGTCGTGCTCCAGAAGATGTAGTTGAGGTCGGGGTCCACCGCACCGAACTGGCGCCAGCCCAGCGCCTGGTACTTGCCGGCCAGGGCGTTGTTGATCGTGTCGTTCTGCTGGACGATGTTCGTGCTGACCTGGAAGCCGACCGCCTTCCACGCCTGCTCGAGGTACTGGGCCGCCCGCAGCGCCGCCGGCGAATTGGTCGAGCCGTAGGTGAACGAGATCGGCCCACCGTTCTTGCTCGCCGCGGCCGACACCAACTTCTTTGCGTTGGAGGGGTTGTACCTCGGGTAGTTGGTCGCCGAGAAGTACTGCGAGCCCGGCACGAACAGCCCGTTGCTCACCGGCAGCACCCCCTCGTCAATGACGCGCACGTACTGGGCACGGTTGACCGCCTGGGCGGCCGCGAGCCGGACGCTGGGGTCGTTGAACGGCTTGGCCAGGCAGTTGAGCTGCACGCAGTTCATGTCCGGCTCGCCCGCCACGGTCGTGCTGTCGTCGATGTACGAGTAGCTCCGATTGCCGCGGAACTGCGTGATGATCTGCGGCGTGTCGGTGATCATGAGGTCGATCGTGCCGGTCTTGAGCGCCTCGGCCCGGGCCTCCTCGTCGGGGATCGGCTTGAACGTGATCTGGGACAGGTACGGCAGGCCGCTGCGCCAGTAGTTCGGGTTGGCCGTCGCGGTGAAGTGGTCGTTGGGGATCCACTCCTTGAACACGAAGGGCCCGGTGCCGACGGGGTGGGAGGTGCCGTTCGGGTTGGACAGCATCGAGGGCGCGACGACGTATGCGATCTGTCCGCCGATGCCGCCCGCCAGGTAGTAGGGGAAGGGCACCCACGGCTGCTTGAAGGTGATCGTGGCGGCGAGCGGCCCGGATTGGGTGATCGACTGCAGCGTCGGGTTGACCACGATGCCCGTCAACAGCGACTTGGACTGCGCCTCGAGGTTCGTCACCAGCGCGGCGCCGTCGCAGGCGGTGCCGTCGTGGAACTTGACGTTGGGCCGCAGGGTGATGGTCCATGCCGTGTAGGACGAGTTCGGCACGACCGACTGGGCCAGGTAGGGCGCCCAGTCACCGTTGGTGAGCACGATCGTCAGCGGGTCGAACACGGTGCGGGCGTACATGACGCCGACCTCGTCGAAGCGCCCCTGCGTGGGGTCGAACCCTTGCTCCTCGGCGTCGACGCCGAAGACGAGGCTCCCGCCCTTCTTCGGGGTCGCCTTGCTGATGCCGTTGCGGCCCGGGCCGTTGCTGGCGGCTCCTGCGATGTCGTCCCATCCGATTGCGGACGCCCCGGCCATGCCCGCTGCGGCGGCCGCACCGCCGGCAAGCAATGTGCGGCGGTCGAATTTCGAGGCCATCGTCCCTCCGTTTCCAAGAACCAAACGGACCCCCCGGAAGGTTCGCCGTGACGTTAGTTCCCCGGATTGCATCGAGGGGGGCAGTACCGTGGAGTGCGTGTCGGACGACTGGGACCTCTCGGGGTTCTCTGCCTGGCTGAGCGGCCGGGCGCCGGCCACGCGCAAGGCGTACACGAGCGACGTCGAGGCGTTCGCCGAGTGGATGGGCCGCGGCGATGTCGACGGACCCGGCGGTGTCGACCGGCTGCACCTGCGCCGGTACCTCGCCTCGCTGGGCACGAGGAAGCTCGCCCGCGCCACGATCGCCCGCAAGGCGGCGGCGCTCCGCTGCTACTTCTCCTGGCAGTTCCGGGAGGGTCGCATCGGCGCGGACCCGGCCCGGTCCCTGCGGGCTCCCGCCGGCGGCGGGCGCCTGCCTCGCGTCCTCTCCCACGGCGAGCTGTCGACTCTGCTCGACGAGCCGGCCACGACGCCGCTCGACCGCCGCGACCATGCCGTGCTCGAACTGCTCTACGCCGCGGGGCTGCGCGTCTCGGAGCTCTGCGGTCTCGACCGCGACGACGTCGACCTGCGTGGCCGCACGGTCACCGTGCTCGGCAAGGGCTCCAAGCAGCGGCGCCTGCCGATCCACGAGTCGGCCGCCGCAGCCCTGCGCGACTGGCTCGAGCACGGGCGCGCCGAGATGGAGGGCCCGCCCGAGGCGGTGTTCGTGAACCGGCGCGGCTCCCGCCTCGGACCCCGGGACGTGCGCCGGATCCTCGACCGCCGCGCCGCCTCGCCGACCCACCCGCACGCTCTGCGCCACACCTACGCGACCCACCTGCTCGACGGCGGCGCCGACCTGCGCGTCGTCCAGGAGCTGCTCGGCCACTCGAGCCTGGCGACGACCCAGGTGTACACGCACGTCAGCAAGGAGCGACTGCGCTCGGTCTACGAAGGGACGCATCCCAGGGCCTGAGGGTCGGCTGTGCGCCCAGCGGCTAGAGTGTCCAGGCCCGCCACGGCGGTGGGCTGCAGCACCAACCATCATCACCTGGCGCGTTCCACGGTCGCCGCCCGTCGGGCGGCGCTGCGCCAGGGGAGCAACCGACTGGAGGAACCTCTTTATGGCCGTCGTTTCCATGCGACAGCTTCTGGAGGCCGGAGT
>DASZJL010000008.1:0-4009 GCA_035948135.1 Acidimicrobiales bacterium
CGTGGCCCTGACCGGTCAAAGCCTGCGCGTCGCGGGTTATCGCTTTCGGTCGACGTTCCGCCATCGGTGGGGCGGCTACCTCTCGCTGGTTCTCCTCGTCGGCCTGGTGGGCGGCCTGTCGATGGGGGCGTTGGCGGCGGCTCGGCGCACTCAATCGTCGTTTGCCACCTACCTGGCCAGCACCAACCCGTCGAACGTGGGCATCACCGTGTTCGGTGGGGTCGGCAGCGGCGGCGGGGCCGCGCCGACCTATTCATCGTCGGCCGTCGAGGCGATCGCTCGCCTACCGGGCGTACGGCACGTCGAGGCCGCCGTCCCAATCGCCGCCGCCCCCTTGGCCGCAAACGGCGGCCCCCGCTTGGTCAACATTAACGACATCCAGCCGGTCGCCAGCGTCGACGGACTGTTCTTCGACCAGGATCGACTGGCCGTCACCGCTGGGAGGATGGCCGACCCCGACCGTGCTGACGAGATTGTGATGACAGCGTCAGCGGCGCACTTGCTCGGCGTCCGCTTGGGCGAGGTCATTCCCTACGGTGTCTATACCGCGGATCAGATGAGCCTGCCGGGCTTCGGCACGGCAAGCGTCCCACCGCATCTCCGCTTCGACGCCACGCTGGTGGGGCTGGTCCAACAGAGCAACGCCATCGTCCAGGACGACATCGACCGATTCCCTACCTTCGTCTTTTTCACCCCGGCCCTGGGGCGGGAGGCCGTGGCCGACGGTGCGGGAGAAGGCGCCATTACGTATGGGCTCCAACTCGACCACGGAAACGGCGAGGTCAATGCGGTGGAGCGGGAGTTCGCCGGGGCGGCACCCCGCGGCAATACCTATGGATTCCACGCCATCGCACCTGTCGAGGCCAAGGTCGATCGGACGGTCAAGCCGTTGGCCATCGCCCTCGGCGTATTCGGGGGGGTCGCCGCCCTCGCCGCCCTGCTCATTGGCCTTCAGCTCATGTCCCGCCAACTTCGTGACGCCGAGGAGGATTCCTCGGTTCTACGTGGCCTCGGCGCGGGACCGACGACGATCGCCGTTGACAGTCTTGTCGGCATCCTTGCCTCGATCGTGGTGGGTTCGCTGCTGGCCGTCGCTGTCGCCGTCGCGTTGTCCCCGCTTTCTCCCTTGGGTCCCGTCCGTCCCGTCTACCCCGGTGCGGGAGTCGCCTTCGACGGGACGGTGCTTGGCGTCGGTCTCCTCGTGCTCATCATCGGTCTCGGAGCCCTGGCCCTGGTCCTGGCGTATCGAGGAGCACCCCATCGAGTGGCCGCTCGTTCAAGGGTCGCTGCTCCGAGCACGTCGAAGGCCGTGGAAGCGGCCGCGTCGGCGGGGCTGCCGCCACCGGCCGTGGTCGGAGTCCGCTTCGCGCTCGATCCGGGGCGGGGCCGAACCGCGGTGCCGGTGCGCTCCGCCTTGTTGGGGGCCGTCCTGGCCGTGGCGCTGGTCGTGGCCACCCTCACCTTCGGCAGTGGCCTTCAATCTCTGGTGTCGCAACCGGCGCTCTATGGCTGGAATTTCAGTTACCTGCTCAACGCCAGCAACACGACGCCTCCAACGGCGCTCTCGCTCCTCGACCACGACCCCGATGTCGTCGCGTGGGATGGCTACGACTACAACGATGCCGAGATCGACGGCCAGGGTGTTCCGTTCCTCTTCGAATACGGCCACTCCGCGACCAAAGCGCCGATCAGCCCGCCCGTGCTCGCCGGGCACGCCGTGGAGGCCAAGGACCAGATCGTCCTTGGCGCGGCCACCTTGGCCCAGCTGCATAAGCACATCGGCGATACGGTCGTCGTGACCTACGGCACGCTCGGGAACCCTGTATACGTCCCGCCGACTCGTATGGTTGTCGTGGGCACAGCGACCATGCCCGCCGTGGGGTACTCCAGCGTTATCGACGACCACACCTCCATGGGGACCGGGGCACTCATGTCGGACGCGGCATTGCCCGCGTCGTTCGAACAGGCGCTGTCCAGCTCGAACCCCACGCTCAACGGGCCGAATCTTGTCTTCGTGCAGTTGCGCAGCGGTCTCCCCGCCGCGCGAGGCCTCGACAACCTGCAACGCATCGCCACCGCGGCGAACAACGCCCTCACCGCCGTTCCCGATGGGGCCGCGCAGGGCTACAGCGTCTCCGTCGTCGGCGTCCAGCGTCCCGCTGAGATCGTGACTTACCGAACCATGGGTCTCACCCCATCGTTGCTCGCGTCGGGTCTCGCCGCCGGCGCCGTTGTTGCTCTCGGCCTCACCTTGGGGGCGTCGGTGCGGCGGCGCCGACGCGACCTGGCATTGTTGAAGACGCTCGGCTTCACCCAGCGACAGCTCATGGCTGCCGTGGCATGGCAGGCGTCGGTTGCTGCCGTGATCGGGATCGTGATCGGTGTGCCCCTGGGGATTGTCGTCGGCCGTTGGCTGTGGTCGCTCTTCGCCCGCGAGATCTACGCCGTTCCCCAGCCCAGCGTGCCGGCCGTATCCGTCGTCCTCGTCGCGCTCGGCGCGCTCGTGGTGGCCAATGTCGTTGCCGCCTGGCCCGGGCGCGTGGCGGCCCGGACGCCGACTGCCCTGCTCCTCCGCGCCGACTGAAGGTGATGAAGGAGCCCGTTGGGGTGGCGGCCACGCGAAACGCCTGACCTGCCAAACGCCAGGCGGACGCTCACGTAGGCTTCTAACCGGAGCAAGTCGGCGACTATGGCCTGAATATGGACAACGGTCCTCGTCACCAGACAAAACTCCTGCTGGAGAGGTGCGAGAGCGGCCGAATCGGACTCACTGCTAATGAGTTGACCTGGGTAACTGGGTCCGAGGGTTCAAATCCCTCCCTCTCCGCTCGGTCGTCGCGCACCCGGTGCGTGCCGGCCTCAACATTGGGCCCGTCGCGGCGGGCCCGCCGAGCACCGTCACCCCGGCGGGAGCCGGCCCGGGGTGCGGAGCGTGTGCGAAGTCGTGGGTCTCTACTACATGCAGACCCTGGGATGTCCCAAGAATCAGGTGGACTCCGAAAAGCTCGAGGGGTATCTCGAGGCGCAGGGCTACGAGGGCACGGCTGACCCCGACAGCGCCGACCTCGTCGTCGTCAACACGTGCGCCTTCATCGAGGCCGCCCGCCAGGAGTCGATCGAGACCGTCTTGATGCTGGCCGAGCGGCGCCGCCCCGACGCCCGCCTCGTCGTCACCGGCTGCATGGCCGAGCGCTACGGCGACGAGCTGCGCGACGCGCTGCCCGAGGTCGATCTCGTCGCCGGCTTCGGCCATGACATCGTCGCCACTGCACCCCGCACGGAGGGCTCCGTACCCGTCGCACTCGGTGCGACCCGCACGGCCCCGCCGCCGCCGTTCACCGGCGGCTTCGACTTGCTCGAGCTCCCGCGCCCCGCCGCCCGCGCGCCGTGGGCCTACGTGAAGGTGGCCGAGGGGTGCGACCGCATCTGCGGCTTTTGCGCCATCCCGTCGTTCCGCGGCAAGCAGCGCTCGCGCACCAACGACGACGTCCTCGCCGAGGTCGACCGTCTCCTTGAAACCCCGACCACCGCCGGCGGGCCGCCCCTGCGCGAGATCGTGCTCGTGGCGCAGGACCTCGCCTCCTACGGACGTGACCGCACCGGCCCCCGCCGCGCCACCGGCAAAGGCCGACAGAGCCGCCCGTCGCCCATCGCCGCCCTCACCCGCGCCGTCGCCCAGCGCGTCGAACGCACGAGGCTGCTCTACCTGTACCCGTCGGGCCTCACGGACGAACTGATCGGTGCCGTCCTCGATACGGGCGTGCCCTACTTCGACCTGTCGCTCCAACACGTGTCGCGCCCCCACCTGGCGCGCATGCGGCGTTGGGGCGACGGCGAGCGCTTCCTGCGTCGCATCGCCGACATCCGTGCCGCCGAGCCGGCCGCCACCTTCCGCTCGTCGTTCATCCTCGGCTACCCCGGCGAGACCGAGCGCGACCACGACCAGCTCCTCGAGTTCCTCGCCACCGCCCAGCTCGACTGGGCCGGCTTCTTCACCTTCTCCAAAGAG
>DASZJL010000009.1:0-22853 GCA_035948135.1 Acidimicrobiales bacterium
CGGGCCATCGGCGGCGACGAGACCCTCGACCCCGACCTGGTCGACACCCTCCTCGCCCGCCTCGAGGAGCACGGCACCGGCCTCGAGTCAGGCGGCTACTACGCCGAGCCGTCGGCGACCCAAGTCGACGCCCCGGCCCAAACGCGCCTCCTCCTCACGGTCGGCCGCAAACCCTGAGCCACTACCTCTCCAAGTCTTGATTTGCGTGCGGCAAACGTGCACAAACCGAGCGATCCCCGAGACTTGGAGAGGTTTTAGGGGTGGGCGGGTGGACGCTCCCGGCGCTTGGCGTTGGCCGCGATCTCGTCGGGGACGTCGACCCACATGCGGAGGAGAGTGGCGCCGTGGGTCTTGCCGAGGTTGTCGCTGCGCAGTGAGCGGGGGGCGCCGCCACCGAGGGCGCCGTGCATGACGAACTTGAGGGCCAGGACGTTGCGGGCCTCGTAGCGCTCGACGTCACCGGTGACGAGCTCGCCGAAATGAGCCTTCACCTTCTCGGCCGTGACCACTGCGAGCAACGCGTCGTAGGCAGCCTCGTCGTCGGCGAACAGGGAGAGGTCGCTGATGTCGCCCTTGTCACCCGAGCGGGCGCCGCACAGGTCCCGGAGCTGGATGCGCTTCATGGGGCCGCCTTCGGCGGCCGCCCGAAGCGGGCGCGCGCTGCTTGTCTGGAGCTGCGCTCCTCCGCTTCGCTTCGGTGCTCGCTCATGGCCCCCCTAGACCTCTTCGACCTCGACACGGACCTGGTCGTCGACGAGCTTCTTGTCGACGTAGAACGGCTCGACCGCCAGCAGCTGCGACGGCCGGCCCCCGCCGCCTCGGCCGGTCCCCGCGATCGTCGGTGGCCCCGACAGGCCAAGCACGCCGACCTCGCCCGCGATCCGGCCCGCTGACTCCCGATCGGCCGTGCGCCACGCCAGGCGGCCGATCACCTCGGGCGCTTCGCAGTCGCCGTTGTCGACGGTGGGCCCGCCAAACGCGTTGACGCCGAAATACTCCTCGCGCCACTCCTCGACCGGGACGCCGTTCTCCTCGGCGCGCGTGCGCAGGAACGCCAGCGCAGCGCGGGCCTTGGCCTCGGCGTCGGGCCAGGGGTACGCCAGCCGCGCCTCGCCCGCGAAGCCCGCCGGCGTGCACACCAGCCCCTTGTAGGTGTCGGTGGAAGGGGGCGACGCAGCGCGCACGCCGCTGACTCGCACCCGGTCGTCGCCCAGATCGTCCAGCGTCAGCGACGTGAAGTCGGCGACGACGTCGGGAGAGAAGTAGTGCGCCGGGTCGTGCACCTCGTACAGCAACTGCTCGCGCACGGTGTCGAACGTGACCATGCCGCCCGTCCCCGGCGGCTTGCTGATCACCGCGGAGCCGTCCGCTTCAACCGAGGCGATGGGAAAGGCGATGCGGGTCGGGTCGGGGTTCTCCCACCAGCGACCCGAGTAGTTGCCGCCGGTGACCTGACCGCTGCATTCGAGGAGGTGGCCGACGACGACGCCGGCCGCCAGCCGGTCCCAGTCGTCCCACGCCCACCCGAACTCGTGGACCAAGGGCGCGAGGAACAACGAGGCGTCGGCCACCCGCCCGGTGATCACGACCTGGGCGCCGGCGTCCAGTGCCTCCACGATGGGCCGGGCGCCGAGGTAGGCGTTGGCGAACAGGGCGTCGTCGGGCAGGCCCAGCTCCGACCCCCGCGGCCGCACGTCGTCACCGACCACCGTCGCGACCTTGACGCCGCTGACGCCCAACGACTTCGCGGCGCCGACGACAGCGCGCCCCGCGGCCACCGGGTTGATCCCGCCCGCGTTGGTGATGAACCGCGTGCGCCCGTCGAGCACGTACGGCATCGCCTGCTGCAGGTACAGCGGCAGATCGCGCGTGTACCCCAGCGACTCGTCGCGCTGACGGTCCTTCTGGAGGATGGCCAACGTGAGCTCGGCCAACGCCTCGCACACGAGGTAGTCGACGCCGGCCGCCAGCAGGTCGTCGACCGGCCGGTGCCCGTCGCCGTAGAACCCCTGCCCACCGCCGAGGCGAACCGCCACTACTGCTGCCCCGCGGCCTTCTTCGCCTGGTCGAGGGCGTCCTGGGCCGTCTTGGCCGCGTCGGCCGGGGGGTTGGACGCCAGGAACGCTTCGAACTCCTTCACCGCGCTCGCCGGGTCGCCCTTGCCCTGGAACAGCACCGCGCCCTTGAAGTAGTGGGCCATGGCGAAGGTGGGGTCGGCGGCGATGGCCTTGTCGAGCGACGCCAGGGCCTCGTCGTGGAGGTTGGCCGACTCGAGGATCCAGCCCCGGAACGTCAGCGCCGGCGCGTTCTTGGGATCCGTCTTGAGCACCTGGTCGTAGAGCTTCAGGGCTTCGACGGCCTTACCGTTGGCCAGGTCTTCCTGAGCGGCGACCAGTTGGTCGTTGACGTTCGACGGCACGTTGCCGCTCACGGTTTGGCCGGGGAGCCGCTGCCCCGACGTGGCCGCGACGATCACGCCGCCGCCGATCGCCAGGGCGACAACGCCGGCCACGACCAGTGCCGTCACCTTCGTCGAGCGCTTGCGCCGCACCGCTCGCTGGGCCTGAGCCAGCCCGGCCTGGCGCTCGTCGATGGCGTGCAGCACGGCCGCGGCCCGGGCCGTGTAGTCGTCCTTCAGCGTTCGGTAGTCGTCCTCGTCGATGTCGCCCGCGTCGCGCTCGCGGTCGAGGTCCTGCAGCGACTGCAAGAGGAAGCGGCGCTGCTCTTCCAGGTCGGCGAGGGCGTCGAGGTCGACGGCTGTCTTCACGCTCTCTCCCGCTCGAGCTCGCGTTCGACCAACGCCCTGTCCTCGGCCGACACCTCGACATTGGGACGGGCGCGCCAGCGTCGGAAGGCGACGGCCAACCCGGCCAGGGCGACGACCACAGCCACCACCGGAAGCGCCCAGACGAGGGACGCCACACCGGAACTCGGTGGCTTCAACAAGATGTCGCTGCCGTACCGGCTCACCATGAAGGCGACGATCTCGCCGTCGCTCTGCCCGGCCCGCACGCGACGGTCGATCTCGTCGCGCACGGCCTTGGCCGCCGCAGCGTCGGACTCCGCGGCCGACTGATTGCGGCACGTCGGGCACCTGATCTCCGACGCGATGTGCTTGACGCGCTGGGCTTCGGTCATCGGCCCGGAGCGACCTTGCGCGCCGATCACGAGGGCGACCACCAAGACGGCCCCCATCACCAGCCACGGAAGTCGCCCCTTCACGCGCCCCGCGCCTTTCCCTGGGTCACCAGCTTGTCGAGGCCGTTGGCGTCGACCTGGCCGATGCCCTTCCAGACGACGAAGCCGTTGGGGTCGACGAGGAAGGACTCGGGCGGCCCCCGCACCCCGAAGTCGAGCGCGGTGCGACCGCCGGGGTCGCTGACCACCGGCCACGACCCGCCGAGCTGGTCGAAGAAACGGCGCACGTTGGGCTCGGTATCGTCGAAGATCACGCCCAGCACCGCCGCGTCGCCCGCGGCCTCATGGCGCTGGCTGAACTTCACCAACTCGGGATGCTCGTCCCGGCACGGGACGCACCAGCTGGCCATGAAGTTCACCACGACCCACTTGCCGTGCATGGCCGCGAGTGAGACCTGGCTGCCGTCGAGGCCGGTGCCGGTGAGCGACGGCGCCGGCTTGCCCAACAGTGGACTCTCGGCCTGCTTGTCAGCCGCCGACTTCCGGGTCGCGAGCACCGCCACGAACAGCAGCAGGACGACGCCCAGGGTGATTGCCGCCCAGCGGGCCGTGTGGCGCCGGGGGGCCGAGACGACGACGTCGACGTCGCTCGCGCTCTCGCTCATCGGCTTCGCCGGTAATCGTGCCGCCTACGGCGGCGCTGAATTCCTGAGCGATCGCTGTCGAGCTGCGCTCGGCACCGCCCGCTCACAACGGTGCCCCCACCGGCTCGGGCTTTGTCTCGACTTCCACGGGCGCCGACACCGGGGCCGTGGGTCGACGACGCCGGCCCGGCCAGGCCGCGAGCACGGTGCCGAGGGCGATCACCGCGCCGCCGATCCAGAGCCAGATGATCAGCGGCTGCACGATGACGCCGATGACGGCCGAGCCGCCGGTCTGATCGGGGGCGGCCGCCAGCGTGATGTAGACGTCGTCATGCAGCCCCGACTTCACCGACGGCGAACCGATGGCCTGGGTGGCGAACGGGAACTGCTGGATGGCCGGCCCGTACACCTTGCCGCCGTCGACGCGCACCCGGGCCTGCACGCTCGTCTTGTTCGACGCCTTCACCGTGTCGCTGCCGAGGTAGGTCACCGTGTGGCCCGACAAGTGGGCGGACTGACCCGGCGACAGCCGGAACTCGCGGCTGTGGCCGTAGGCGTGGCTGGCCGCGAAGGCGACGGCGATCAGCACGACACCGATGTGCACGATCATGCCGCCGTTGGCCCGGCCCATGAGCCCCCGCCATCCCTGGCGGCGAGCCGACAGCACCAGCTGGCGAACGGCGGATCCGGCCGCGAACGTCCCCAGCCAGAAGACCACGAGCGGCGACAGGCCCCGCAGGCCGGTCGCAACGCACAACACGACGACGAGCGTCGCCGTTGCCGCCGGCCAGAACAGCCGTTTGCGAAGCACCTCCTCTGACGCCTTGCGCCACGGCAGTACCGGTGCGATCGCCATCAGGAACAAGAGGGCGATGACGATCGGCGTCGTCATGCGGTTGAAGTAGGGCCCGCCGACCGACAGCCGGTCGCCGTTGACGGCCTCGGCCAGCAGCGGGAACACGGTGCCCAACAGCACGACGAAGCAGAACGCGGCGAACAAGAGGTTGTTGGCGAGGAAGGCGCCCTCGCGCGACACCGGCGAGTCGATGGAGCCCGGCGAGCGCAGACGGTCGCCACGCCAGGCGATCAGACCCACGGCCGTGAAGACGACCAGACCGAAGAACGTCAGGATCCACGGACCGATCGGCGACTCGGTGAACGAGTGCACCGAGTCGAGTACGCCCGACCGCGTCAGAAACGTGCCGAGGATCGTCAGCGAGAACGTCGCCAGCAGCAGCGACAGGTTCCAGATGCGCAGCATCCCCCGGCGCTCCTGCACCATCACCGAGTGCAGGTAGGCGGTGGCCGTGAGCCATGGGATGAACGAGGCGTTCTCGACCGGGTCCCACGCCCAGTACCCGCCCCATCCCAACACCTCGTAGGACCACCACGCGCCGAGGATGATGCCGATGGTGAGGAAGCCCCACGCGAACAGCGTCCAGCGCCGGGTCTCGACCAGCCACCCCTCGCCCAGACGGCCGGTGACGAGGGCGGCCACGGCGAACGCGAAGGGGATGGTGAAGCCGACGTAGCCCAGGTAGAGCATCGGCGGGTGGAAGGCCACGAGCGGGTGGTTCTGCAGAAGCGGGTTCGGGCCTGGGCCGTTGGTGGGGATGGCGCCGTGGATGACGCGGAACGGATTCGCGGGGCCGGCCATGAGGGCGAAGAAGAAGGCCGCGACCACGAACACCGTGAGCGTCGCCCACCCGACGAGCGGGTCCGTGGCCCGCTTGCGGAAATGACGCACCATCACGGCGAGGTAGCCGGAGAGCACGAGCGCCCACAGGAGGATCGAGCCTTCGAGGGCCGACCACATGCCGGTGATCGTGAACAGGAGCGGCGTCTGCCGGCTCCCGTTCTCGGCGACGTACTTCAGCGAGAAGTCGTGGCGCAGCAGGGCCGACTCCATGGCGACGACGCCGAGCACCGCGCCGGCCACGATCACCCAGGTGTACTTCCGCCCCGCCAGCAGCAGGCTGTCGTCCCGCCGCCGCAGTCCCAGGCCGAGCGTGACCGCGCCGATCAGGGCCCCCATGAGGCCGAGCCACACACCTGCGGTCCCGAGGATGGCACTCATGGCGTACTCATGAACTAGGGCTCGGTCGACGGAGGCACCGTCACGCGCGACGGATGCTTGGCGACGTAGTCCTCGGAGTGCTTCACCATGATGCGGTCGCTGTCGAAGGTGTCGCCCTGGAAGTTGCCCTCGAGCACGACGGGGATGCCGGGCTTGAAGAGCTCGGGCGGGTCACCGACGTGGCTGATCGGCACGATGACGCCCTTGCTCTCGATGTTGAACGCCACCCGGTTCGACATCTCCTTCACCGTGCCGGCGACGACGTTGCCCTCGATGCGGAAGCGGCGGTCGCCCAACTGCTGCTTCTGCGCCACCGCTTCGTCGGCGGTGCGGAAGTACAGCGTGGCGTTGCCAAGCCCGCGAAAGACCAGGAACCCCAACGCGGCGAGCACGACCAGGCCGACGACGATCAGCCGGCGCCGACCTTGCGTGCGTCCGGGTGCGCGCTGTTCAGCTACGGCCACCGGGGCTCGCGCTCCTCGGAGGGGAGCTCCCGCGCCAGCGCTCGCTTCTTGCCCACGATCCACGCCGAGTACGACGCCAGCACCGCGAAAGTGGCGCCGTAGCCGGCGATGAGGTAGCCGACGTGGGTCACGGCGACCCCGTCAGTGCTTCAGCCCGCCGCTCGGCGATGGCCCGCTCGAGGCCCTCGTCCTCCATGCGATCCTCGAGCTTGGCCAGCCGGTATCGGTTGATCAGCAGCCAGGCAAACAACAGCAGGAAGGCGCCGATGCCGAGCATCACCGTCCAGTACATGCTGCCGTGGATGTGGGGGTGGAGAAACGTCTGCTCGTCGAGCAGGGACGACTTCTGATGGAGCGTCCGCCACCACTCGACCGACTTGTGCACGATCGGCAGGTCGATGCAGGCCGCGAGCGCGGCGATGGAATTGCGCTTGGCGCGGGCGTCGACGTCGCCGCCCACCCGGCGCAGGGCGAGGTAGCCGAGGAACAGGACGAACAGCACGGCCGTGGTCGTGAGGCGGGCGTCCCACGTCCACCACACCCCCCACGTCGTACGTCCCCAGATCGACCCCGAGACGAGCACGAGGCCGGTGAACACCACGCCGATCTCGGCCGCCGCGCCCGCCAACAGGTCCCACTTGCGAGCGCGGGTGCGCGGGAGCAGGTACAGGATGCTGCCCAGCGCGGTCACGCCGAACGCCACGTACATCACCGTCGCCATCGGCACGTGGATGTAGATGAGGCGCACGGCGTCGAGCTGGTTGACGTCGGCGGGCGTGATCACCAGCGCCATCACCGCGAGCACGGCGAGGCTCGCGACTGCGGCCACGCCCAAGACCCGAGTTCCGATGCCCGAACTCATGACGACTCCTCCAGCAGCGGCCCGAACGCCACGACGCCGAACGCGATGTAGATCACGGCGAACACGCCGAGCAGGCGCACCCAGGGCCAGCCGTCGCCCGGGCTGCCGCCGAGGGCCGCTTCCGAGGCGCGCGTGGCGGCCAGCAGTACGGGGGCGACGACCGGGAGCAGCAACAGGGGAAGCAACGTCTCGCGCACACGCAGGCCGGCGGCCAACGCGCCATAGAGCGTGCCCGCCGCCGCCAGCCCCGCCGTTGCCAGGACGCACGTGACGACGAGCAGCACCGGGCCGTGCAGCGACCGGTTGTAGAGGATGACCACGCCCGCGCCGAGGATCACCTCGAGCACGGCCAGCTCGGCCGCGATGGCCGACGCCTTGCCCAGGAAGATGGCGGCCGGGTCGAGGCCCGACAGCCGGAGGTTGTCGCGCGCCCCGTCGGTGGCCTCCACCGCGAACGCCCGTTGGATGGCGAGCAGGGCGCAGAACAGGACGGCCACCCAGAACAGGCCGGCCGCGGCGCGAGCCAGAACGCCCCGGTCGGGATCGAGGGCGAAGGCGAACAGGATCAGCACGAGTAGGGCGAAGGGCGCGACCTGATTGGTCGCCACCCGTGACCGCAGCTCGATGCGCAGGTCCTTGCCGGCCATCACGACCGCGTCACGCAACACCGACGACCCCCGATGGTGCGCTCGCACGGATCTGGCCGCCGGCCATCGTCACCACGCGAGACGCCAGGGCTCGCGCCCGGTCGAGCTCGTGGGACGCCAGGAGCACGGTCGTGCCGGAGGCGGCAGCCTTGACGACCAACTGGTCGAGACGCTCGCGGCCGTCGGCGTCGAGACCGGCGTGGGGCTCGTCGAGGAGCCAGAGGTCGGCCGGCCGCAACAGCAGGCCGGCGACGGCGACGCGGCGGCGCTGGCCGGCGGAGAGGCGCGAGACCTGCACGCCCGCCAGCCGCCCGGCCAGGCCCAGACGGGCCAGCGCGTCCTCGACCGACGGGGCCGCGTTCGAGCGGGTGGCCCGGGCCACGAAGCGCAGGTTGTCGGCGACGGTCAGGTCGTCGTAGAGGCCGGTGGTGTGGCCGAGCAGGGCCACGTGGCGCCGCACCGACCGCCGGTCACGGCGCAGGTCGTGGCCCAGCACGACCGCCTCGCCGTCGACGACGGGGACCAGGCCGGCACAGGCCCGCAGCATCGTCGTCTTGCCCGCGCCGTTGGGACCCTGCACGAGGACGACTTCTCCTGCGGCTACGTCGAGGTCGACGCCGGCCAGTGCGGGGAAGCGGCCGAGGAGGGAGACGGCAGCGTGAAGATGGACGACGTCTCTGTCCATGGAATGCCCGAGGCTACCGGGGGGTCTGATCAGCGATCCAAGCGCCCCCAAGCCCCATGAGCGCCGCGGACCCCTGCCGCGGCGCTGACGAGTCGGTGCCGTAGCCTCGCCGGCCATGGGTGTCCGACGAGTGGTGGCCGGAATCGGCCGCGCCCTCATCACCCTCGGCGTCCTCATCCTCCTCTTCGTCGCCTACCAGTTGTGGGGCACGGGCATCTCCGAGGCGCGCGACCAGCACCAGCTGAAGAACCAGTTCAAGACGGTCCAGCAGACGCCGCCAGATACGCGGGTCGCCCTGCCACCTCCGCCAGAGGGCGACGCCGTTGCCATCATCGAGATCCCCAAGATCAACGTGAACAAGGCCGTCGTCCAGGGCGTGGGGACCGAGGACCTGAAGAAGGGGCCGGGCCACTACCCGTCCACGCCGATGCCCGGCGAGAAGGGCAACGCGGCAATCGCCGGGCACCGCACCACGTACGGCCATCCCTTCTACGACCTCGACGCCCTCAAACCCGGCGACGACATCTACATCAGCACACGAGCGGGCAAGTTCCACTATCAGGTCGACCACTCGATGAACGTCAGCCCCAGCGACGTCGCCGTGCTCGACCCCACCCCCGACAACCGACTCACCCTCACGACGTGCACACCGCGGTTCAGCGCGGCCCAGCGCCTCATCGTTGTCTCCCGCCTCATCGGACCGGCCATCGAGGCACCGCCGCCGGCCCCCATCACCACGAAGGTGCTGGCCAAGGCCGGCCTCTCCGGCAAGCAGGCGGGCAAGGCGCCGGCCATCGAGTGGGGTGTGCTGGCCGCCGTCGCCTTCTTCGGTACGTGGTACCTCGCTCGCAGGTGGCGGCGCTGGCCCGCGTATCTCATCGGCGCGCCCGTCTTCCTCGTCCTGCTGTTCTTCTTCTTCGAGAACGTGAGCCGACTCCTCCCGGCGAACATCTGACGGCCGTGGCGACCATCGCCCCCGGCACACTCACCGTCACCTCCGCCTATCCCGACCCGCCATTCGAGGTCACCCAGGACGGCGCCGACAGCGGCTTCGACGCCGAGCTGATGGAAGCCGTCTGCCACCACCTCGGCCTGCGCCGTGAGCCAATGCGGTTCGAGGGCGACGACTTCAACCACATCTTCGACGGCCTGGCCGAGAAGACGTGCGACGCCGTCATCTCGGGGACGACGATCACGCCTGAGCGTCAACGGGTGGCGCTGTTCTCCAAGCCGTACCTCGAGTCGGGTCAGAGCCTCGTCGTCAACTGCGTCCGGACACCGCAGATCCGTTCGGTCGACGACCTCGGCGGGCAGGTCGTCGGCATTCAGGTCGGCAACACCTCCGACGTCGTTGCCCGGGACCTGAAGGCCAAGGGCAAGCTGGCCGACATCCGCTACTACCCCTACGGCGGCATCCTCGACGCCCTCGACGACCTCGAGGCCGGGAAGATCGGCGGCTTCATGAAGTTGCTGCCGGTGACGACGTGGCTCGTGCGCGACCGGCCGGACCTCGCCGTCGTCCAGGAGATCCCCACCCACGAACGGCTGGGCGTGGCATTCGCGCTCGACAACACGGCGTTGTGCTCGGCCGTCAACGACGCCCTCGACGCGCTGAAGGCCGAGGGCACGCTCGCCGAGCTCGAGAAGAAGTGGCTCCGGTCGACGCGGTGACGCGCCTCGTGCACCTCTACACCGGTGACGACGGCCAGACGCACTTCAACGACGGCGAGGTGACGCTCGACGTCGACGAGGCCGCCCACACCATCTCGTTCGCGGAGTCGCCTCCCGGCTCGAGCCTGGATTGGCACCACGCCCCGCACCACCAGTACGTGATCACGCTGTCGGGCACCCTCGAGTTCGAGACCCGGCTGGGCGAGCGCTGCACGATCGCCCCGGGCGACGTGCTGCTGGCCGAGGACACGACCGGCGGCGGCCACCGCTGGCAGCTCGTCGACGACCATCCCTGGCGGCGGGTCTACGTGACGCTGTCCGTTGACACCGAACACCCTGCTCCCTAGCCTCGCCCACCGCGAGACTGAGGGGGACGATCATGGTTCGGAGCACGCTTCGCGGGCGGACGCAGCGGGTGCTGCTGGCGGCCACACTGATCGGTGCAGCTCTGGGTGGGGCGGTCCTGCGTGGACCGGCCGCGCACGCCTCATCGTTCACGTTCTCGACAACTCCGCCCGACGGCAGAATGGCCATGGCCTCCCGGCCCATAGGTGCTTCCCCCAACGGTGAAACGGAGGCGGCCGACGACTTCATCCTGACGTCGCCAACGGTCCTCACGAATGCGACGTTCACCGGCCTGCTGCCCGCGGGGGACCCACTGGCGGACGTGCAACAGGTCGTCGTCGAGATCTACCGCGTCTTCCCCGACGACTCGAATGTCGGGCGAACATCCGGCCCCCCGACGTTCAGCACGAACCTCGTACCTACCAGGGTCAACTCCCCGTCCGACGTCGAGTTCACCGACCGAGACAGCACGGGCGGCAGCTTGAGCTTCACCACGAGCTTGTTGGCTGCAGGTTTTGGAACGGCAAACTCGGTGAACGTCGGCATCCACCCCAAGCCCGCCCAGACGACCGGCGGCGAGGGTCCGGTCGGTGGCGAAGAGGTGCTCTTCACCGTCGGCTTCACCAATCCAGTGTCCCTGCCCACCGGCCACTACTTCTTCGTTCCGCAGGTCCGAATTGGGAACCCCACGCAACCCTTCTATTGGCTCTCCGCGGCCGGCCCGCGGTTGTTCGCGGGTGACCTCCAGACCTGGATGCGTAACCCCAGCATCGAGCCCGACTGGCTGCGGGTAGGCACCGACATCGTCGCGAGCGGTCAAACCTTCAACGCCTCGTTCACCCTGAGCGGCCAGTCGGACGTGACGACCGTGTCCGGCAGCGTGCCCGGCAGCTTCACCCCGCCGGCGGGGACGGCCGTCGACATCGAGAACGCCACCATCGGCGGGTCGGTCAACCTCTCGGGCAGCAGCTTCGTCCGGATCTGCAACTCGACGATCAACGGCAATCTCAACGTCTCGGGGTCGTCGGGGTTCGTCCTCATCGGCGACGGTGGCGACGAAGGCGGGTTCTGTCATGGGAACCATGTGAGCGGCACGGTCTACCTGGCGAACAACGGCCACGGGGTGGAGCTCGGTGGCACCTCGACGGGCGGCAACGTGATCCTGTCGTCGAATTCGGGCGGGTCGGGAGAGGACGCAACCCCCGAGGTAGAGGCGAACCACGTCGGCGGCTCCCTCAGCTGCTTCGGCAACTCTCCGGCGCCCATCAACGACAGTCGACCGAACACTGTCAGCGGGGCGCGCAACGGACCGGGGTGCGGAACGTCGAACTTCTGATTCCGCGAGTGCGGCTCAGATCTTGGTCAGGGCGTCCAAGTGCAGCCAGTGCAGGGCGTCGGTGAAGTAGCTCGACAGCCGCGTCAATCGGTGGGTGAACAGTAGGAAGCCGAAGGCGAACAGGAAGGCGCCGGAGATGACGTTGATCACGCGGAAGTGCCGCTTGACGAACGAGAAGGCGCCGGCCATACGGTCGAACGCCACGCCGGTGACGACGAAGGGGACACCCAAACCCAGTGAGTAGGCGGCAAGGAGAACCACGCCACGGGTGAGGGTGGCGTCGTGCTCGGCCAACCCCAGAACGCCGGCGAGGATGGGGCCGATGCAGGGCGTCCAGCCGAAGGCGAACGCCGCCCCCATCGCCGGCGGCGCCCATGTGCCCAACTCGGACGGACTCACGTGCAGGCGCCGCTCCATCATCAAGAAGCGGGGCGACACGAAGCCGGCGAGGAACACCCCCATCGCCATCACGAACGCCCCCGCGATCATCTCGAAGCCGCGCTGGTGCTCGCGCAATGCCTGGCCGAATCCGCTCGCCGCGGCGCCGAGGGCGACGAAGACGGCGGTGAAGCCGGCAACGAACAGGAGCGTCGAGATGATGACGCGGCGCATGTTGCCCGGGTCGCCCTCCTGCAGCTCGGCGACACTGATCCCCGACACCATCGACAGATAGCCGGGCACCAACGGCAGCACGCACGGGGAGAGGAACGACAGCATCCCGCCCGCGAAGGCGCCGATCAGGCCCGGGTCGTGGACCTGGACGGCCAGCAACACGTCAGCGGCCGCGGAACTCGGGCGATCGCCGCTCCCGGAAGGCGGCCATCCCCTCCGCCAGGTCTTCGCTGGCCCACGCCCGGTCAAAGGCGGCCTGGAACTCCTCCCGCGGAGCGCCGTTCAGGGCCAGCTTGTGGCCGGCGATCGACAACGGCGCCAGCGTGGCGATCTGCTCGGCCCATTCGAGGGCGTCCTCTAGATCGCCAACCCGCTGCACCAGGCCCAGCCGGTGTGCGTCGTCACCACCCACGACCTCGGCGGCCAAGAGCATGGCCCGGGCCGGCCCTTCGCCCGCGAGCGCCGTCAGGCGCTGCACGGACCAGTGGTCGACCATCAGCCCCAGTTTTGCGGCCGGGATGCCGAACTTTGCCGCGGGCGTCGCCACCCGCAGGTCGCACGCCACCGCCAGCTGGGTTCCGGCCCCGAGAGCGGCGCCGTCGACCGCCGCCAGCACCGGCTGCGACGTCGACGTCAACGACAGCAGCAGGTTGCGCAGCGCTTCAACGAAGTGCTCGCCCTCCACGCCACCCAGGTCGGCGCCCGCGCAGAAGTGTCCACCCGCGCCGGTGAGCACCAGCACACGCGCGTCGTGGGCCTCGTGGACGGCGTCGGTGAGCCGGCGCACGGTGTCGATGTCGAGGGCGTTGCGGCGCTCGGTGCGGTCGATGGTGAGAAGGGCGACGGCGCCACGACGCTCGGCGTGGATCATCGAGCTACGAGTCGTCGATGACGGCGATGACGTCGCCCTCGTTGACCTGGTCCTCGGGCTTCACGCGGATCTCGGTGACCGTGCCCGACACCGGCGCCTCGACGGGGATCTCCATCTTCATCGACTCGAGGATGGCGATCGTCTCGCCCTCGGCGATCATCTGGCCTTCCTCGGCCGGCACCTGCCACACGTTGGCTGCGATCTCCGCCTGCACCTCGACCATGGGTCAGGCAGACTACCGACGTGGTCCTCGACGTCCTCGGCTACATCTTCTTCGGCTTCGTCGTGGGAGCTCTGGCCCGGTTCGTGCTGCCCGGCCGGCGACCGATGGGCTGCGCAGCCACGATCATCGCGGGGCTGCTGGGATCCTTCATCGCCGGACTGATCATTCGGGCCGTCACGGGTCAGAACCGCGGGGCGGGATGGATCGCCTCCATCCTGGGCGCCATGCTCGTCGTCTGGCTCTACACCCGATCGCAGCGCAGCCAGTACTACTGAGGCCCATGCTTCTGCTGACTTCTGTGCGCGGAGCGCACATAAGTCAGCACTAGCGGCCGGGGTGGCGCGGGTCAGACCGGCAGGACGCCGTGCTTGCGCCAGGGGCGCAGGATCTGCTTGCCCTTGGAGACCTGCAGGCCCTTCCAGATCGCCGACCGGGTCTCGGCCGGGTCGATGATGTCGTCGACCTGGGCGTGGCCCGCGGCTATGTAGGGGTCGATGGTCTTGCGGATCTCCTCGGCGTACTCGAGGCGGCGCTGGGTGCGCTCGTCGCCCTCGGGGATCTCGGCCAGTTGCTTGCGGTAGATGATGTTGACGGCGCCGTCGGGGCCCATGACCGAGATCTCCGCAGTGGGCCAGGCGACGATGTAGTCGGCCTCGTAGGCCGTGCCGTTCATCACGAAGTAGCCGGC
Organism: Acidimicrobiales bacterium; assembly: GCA_035948135.1. Lineage (GTDB taxonomy): Bacteria > Actinomycetota > Acidimicrobiia > Acidimicrobiales > AC-14 > CADDZP01. Next base: position 14,264 of record DASZJL010000009.1, read on the forward strand.
GCCGTACGCCTTGCGCATCACGACGGTGATCTTCGGCACCGTGGCCTCGGAGATGGCGAACAGCATCTTGGCGCCGTGGCGGATGATGCCCTGCTTCTCAACGGCCGAGCCCACGATGAAGCCCGGCACGTCCATCAGGAAGACGAGCGGGATGCCGAAGGCGTCGCACAGCCACGTGAAGCGGGCCGCCTTGTCGGCCGAGTTCACATCGAGGGCCCCGCCGAGCACCATCGGCTGGTTGGCGAGGATGCCGACGGGCTGGCCGCCGATGCGGGCGAAGCCGGTGACGATGTTCTTGGCCCAGTCGGGCTTCATGGGGAAGAACTCGCCGTCGTCGACGACGGCCGTGATCACCTTGCGCACGTCGTAGGCGCGGCGGGGGGCGGTGGGAACGATGTCGTAGAGCTCCTCGACGCGGCGGTCGACGGGATCGCTCGACTCCCTGACGGGCGGCGCTTCCTGATTGTGCGCCGGGAAGAAGGAGAGGTAACGCCTGACGGTGGCGAGGCACTCGCTGTCGTCGGCCACCTCGAGGTCGGCCACGCCGCTGACCTTGTTGTGGACGGCGGAGCCGCCCATCTCCTCCTCCGACACGTCTTCGCCCGTGGCCGCCTTCACCAGATGGCGACCCCCGAGCGCCATCGACGACGTGCCCTTGACCATCGGGACGAAGTCGGCGAGTGCGGGGATGTAGGCCGTGCCGGCCGCGCAGTGCCCGAGCATCGCTGCGACCTGCGGCACGACCCCGCTCAGCGTCACCTGCTCGCGGAAGAGGGCGCCCGCGCCGGCGAACGTGGACCCAGCCGACTGCTGGATGCGAGCGCCGGCGGAGTCGAGGAGCCACACGAGGGGAATGCGCCAGCGCAGTGCTACCTCGCGCATGCGAGCCGTCTTGCGCTCGCCGACGGCACCCATCGATCCGCCCATGACCGTGAAGTCGTACGCCATGACGCCGACCCGCCGGCCGTCGATCTGGCCGATGCCGGCGACCATACCGTCGGCCGCCAGATGGTCGTAGCCGGCGGCGGCCAACCCGGGGTCCATGTGGTCGGCCAGCAGGCCGTACTCGACGAAGGTCCCGGGGTCGAGCAGCTCGTCGACGCGCTCGCGCACCGGCTGCTTGCTCATCGACCGCTGGCGTTCGATGCGCTCGGGGCCGCCCATCCCGTAGGCGCGCTCCCGGCGTTGGGCCAGGTCTTCGACCAGAGGCTTCCAGTCGTGCAGCTCCGGGTTGTCAGCCATTGGTCGTTAGCGACCTTTCCATTGGGGATCGCGCTTCTCGGCGAAGGCGGCGATGCCCTCGGCCGCGTCCTCGGTCATGGCGTTGATCGTGAGCATCGTGTGCAGGTAGTTGAGGGCGTCGGCCGCGTTCGAGTCCCACACCGCGTAGAAGGAGTCCCGGCCCAGCTTCATGATCGCCGGTGACTTGGACGCCAGTGCTGACGCCAGCTCGTCGGTGGCGGCGTCGAGCTCGTCGACGGGGACGACGTTGGTCACGAAGCCGATGCGCTCGGCCTCCGCGGCCTTCACCCGGCGGCCGGTCAGCATGAGCTCGAGGGCCTTCTTCGGAGGCATCGAGCGCACGAGGGGGACGGTGATCATGTACGGCCACAGGCCGACATTGATCTCGGGCGTCCCGAACTGCGCGTCGTCGGCCGCGACCACGAAGTCGCACGCCAGCGCCAGCCCGAACCCGCCGGCGAGGGCGTAGCCGCGCACTCGGGCGATCGTCGGCTTGCCCAGGCCCCAGAGATCGTGGAAGAGGCGGGCCAGCTCGCCGCGCGCGTCGTGGGTCTCCACGAAGCCGGCGTCGCCCCGCATGCCGGTGAGGTCGGCGCCCGCGCAGAACGCCTGCTCGCCGGCCCCCGTCAAAACCAGCACGCGGACGTCGTCGTCGGCCTTGGCGTCGGCCGCGGCTTTCCGCAATCCGGTGATGACGTCCCACGACATCGCGTTGCGTCGCTCGGGCCTGTTGATCGTCACCCGCGCGATGTGGTCGCGGACCTCGTAGAGCAATGCCCCATTTGCCACTGGCCGGCAGGGTACTTTCAAGCCAGATGAGGTTCACCTTGGTGGCCGTCGGCCTGGGGTTCTTGCTCGCGCTCGTCCTCGGGGGCCGCTTCCGCTATCTGGCCGGGCGGACGCTGCGCTTCTGGTTCCTGCTGCCGGTCGGCCTGGCGTTGCAGATCGCCGCCGCGGGCAGCGGCGGGGCCACGTGGCCGTTCGTGCTCGTGCTGTTGTCCTTCGCCTGCCTGTTCGCCTTCGCCATCGCCAACCTGGGCGTCACCGGCTTCTGGATGATCGCCCTCGGACTCTTCCTCAACGCGTTGGCCATCGGCCTCAACCACGGCATGCCCATCGGCCACAAGGCCCTCACCCACACGGGCAACAACGTCGGCGTGTTCGCGGCCCTCCACCACACCCAGCGCTCGTCGGACAAGCTGCTGATCCTCGGCGACGTCGTCCCCATCAGCCCCATCGGTGAGATCGTGACCTTCGGCGACCTCATCATCGCCGTCGGCCTCGTCGACGTCATCGTCCACCTCATGCGACCGAAGCGCCGGCGTGAGGACGAGAGCGAGGACGAGGAGGAGAACCGGCTGCTGCCGCTACTTGACGACGTCGTCCACACGTAGCGAGGCCAGCCCCACGGCCAGCGCCCACACGCACGCCGCCAGCCCGACGCACCCGCCGACGACAAACAGCGTCTGCGACCCTTGCGAACGGGCGAGGACGCCGCCGGCGAGGTAGGCGAGAGGGATGACCCCGAACAGCACCATCCGTGTGGCGACGGTCACCCGGCCCAACAACCGCACCGGGAACCGTCGCTGACGGAGCGACGACCAGTGGCTCACGGCGAGCACGCTCCCGGACCCGGCGGCGATGTAGGTGAACACCACGGTCGCCCTGGACGGCACGAGTCCGGCCAGCAGCACGCCCACCGCGAACACCGCGGCCCCGAGGATCATGGCGTCGCCTCGCGTGTGGCTGCTCCGGCCCAGGGCGACTGCGGTCAGCACGCCGGCGGCTCCTCCGATGGCGAAGTACACGCCGATGCCGAGATCCGAGAGGTGCAGGACGGTCTTGGCGTACGGGATGAACTGCGCCTCGACGGCGACAGCCATCACGTTCATCGCCGCGATGAGAGCGACGGCTTTCATCACCGCCTTGTCCGCCCACACCGAGGCGAGACCTTCGCGGATGTCTGACCACATGGTCGTCGGGTGTCGCTCGGGCGCGGGCTGCGCACGGAAGGCGCGGATGCGGCTGATGCCCAGCATCGACAGGACGAACGTCAGCGCGTCGGCTGCGAACGCCAGCCCGACGCTGAGGTTCGTGAGCAGCCCGGCAAGTGCCGGACCGCCGGCGTTGCCGACTGACTCCGAGCCGCTCAGGCGCCCGTTGGCCTTGAGCAGCTCGCGACCGCTGACGACGACCGGCAGCGCCGCTCCCCCCGCGGCGTCGTGAAGTACGCCGAAGGCCCCGAGGAGGAACGCCGCCAGATAGACCGCTCCCACGGGATACGCCGGCGTGGTCACCACCATGGCGGCCAGCGCCAGCAGCACGGCGGCGCGGACCAGGTCGGTCAGGATCAGGACCGGGCGGTGGCGCAGGCGATCAGCGAGGGCGCCCGCGAACAGCCCGAAGACGAGCGTGGTGGCCGCCTGCATCGACGCCGCGATCCCAACGGCAAATGCACTGTGCGTGCGCGCAAAAACGGCGATCGGCAGGGCAACCAGGGTGATCTGATCGCCGAAGATCGAGACGGTGTACGCACGCCAGTACCACGTGAAGTCCTCGCTACCGACGCGCTGTTCCTCGGGCGGTGGCGTGGTCCCGGGCGGGGGCGGAGCCGACTTTTGGCGGGGCCGATTGGCGACGGTCGCCTTACCCATCGGCCGTCCTCGCCACTGCTTCAGCCGCGGCTTCGCGCAACGGCGCACCGCTGGCGATGGCACGGTGGACAACGTCGGGATCCTCGTCGAAGACCTTACGCAGGACGAGCGCTGCCGCGGCGCCGTACGCGTCCTGCTGGCGGAAGTTGAGGAGCTGCACCGCGCCGAAGGCCCGAGCCGGATCCTCGAGCACGAGGTGGTCGAAGGCAGTGGCGACGCGCAGCACGGCTGCCTCGCGACTGGTGACCTCTTCAGCATGTACGTTCGCCACCAGGTCGCCGACGTCGGCGAGGAACTCGGTCTGACGGAGGATCTCGCCACCCAACTTCGCCAGCAGCACACGGTTCTCGCGGACCGCGGCATCCTGGGGATCGTCCAGGGTGACGTAGCCGATGTGGTGAAGGCGCGCCGCCGTGGCAACCCTCTCGATGGCGGCGTTGTTCATGCCGAGCGCACGCGCCAAGGCGACGGCGTAGACCGCTGACCGCTCGCCGTGTCCCAGCGGCGTCACCCCGGCGACCTCAGGCACGATGCTCAGCGCCTTGATCGTCTGCCGGTAGGCCTGCTGGGCGGCGGCGTACCGGTCGAAGGCGAAACGGGTCATCACCAACGGAATGAGGGCGACGAGCGCCATCCATGGCCCGCCCTTGTCGAACGCGACCGTCAGCAGTCCGGCGGCGCAGAGCAGTGAGATCTGAACCTGCCACGATTCGGCCAGGTGCACCGGTGGGGAAGACGGAACGGGGAGCACCCGGCGCAACAGGAGGTCGACGCCGAGGAACACCGCGCCGGCCACGCTGGCGATCGACAGGGCCACGTCAGTCGTCGAGCCGGGGACGAGCGCCCGCATCCCGACGGCGGCGGCGCCGCACGCGCACGACGCGACGACCCAACGGGTGACCCGTCGGACGGTGTCCTCGTGGCCGTAGCGGACGGCAAGCACCGGGATGGTGGCAAGGATGGCAAGGCCGACGACGATGAAGTACGTGTTGACGTCGGCCAGGGCCGCCACGGCGATCACCAGCGCGTAGCCAAGCGGCACGCTGCCGATCGGCGCCTGGATCACGATGAGAAGCCCAGCCGCCAGCAGCATGCCCAGCGCGGCAACGACCAACCCCACGAGACCATGCAGCTGGGCCAGCAGGATGAAGATTCCCGCAGCGGCCACGAACACCTCGGCGGCCACACGCCGTTCGCCTTCCGGCAGCAGTGCCGACGGCCGGTTCCTCATCAGCCCACGCTCGACTCAGGAATGAGGTCGCCCAGGCCCGCTGAACCGACACCGACGATCGGCGGCGGCACGTCGAACTCGACGGCGGCGGCAGCGTCTTCGAAGCCCAACCCGTACTGCTCGCCCCGCCGCTCGATGGACCGGACCAGCGCCTCGACGCATTCAGGGTTGAACTGGCTTCCCGCCTTGTCACGCAACTCCGCGAACGCCACGTCCTGCGAAAGCGCACGGCGGTACGACCGTGTCGACGTCATCGCATCGAAGGCGTCGGCGACGGCGACGATGTGCGCCTCCTGCACGAGGCGATGGTGCTCGCGCTCCTCGTCGACTGCGAAGTGAGCGTGCCGGTCCGAAGCGGTGCCGACCATCGACCGCATGAAGTCCACACGCGTGAGGATGTCCTCGCACACCTGGTTGTGGCGTTGGACGATCGCGTATTCCTCTTCGGTGAGCCGTCCAGGCTTGTTCAAGATGCTGCGAGGCACGGCCAGCTTCCCAACGTCATGCAGGAGCGCGGCGTACCGCAGGTGCTCCAGATGCGTCGCCGGGAGCTTCAGTTCCTCGCCGACGTACAGCGCATACTTGGCCACTCGTTCGGTGTGGCCGGCGGTGTAGCGGTCTTTGGCTTCGATGGCCCGGATGAAGACCTTCACCGTTGCCTCGTGGGCTTCCCGAAGCTCGAGGAACGAGGCGAACACCTTGCGCGTCACGATGGCGGGGATGATGAGTAGGGGCAGCGTCACCGGGCCGAGCGAGCTGTACAGCCATCCGATGAGAACGCCGAGCAGACCGAACGCCAGGTAGTTCGGCATGACAGGTCGCATGTCGGCCCATACCTGTCGCGGCGAAGTGCCGTAGTTGAGCACGACCTGGACGATCACCGACGAGGCGTTGACGGCGGCGAACGCGGCGATGGCGGCCACGAAGGCCGCCCCTCTGTTCACATCCATCAGCGCGCCGTACACCGCGGCCGCGGCCGCTGACGCCAACAGGTACTGGCCCCAATTGAAGAAGACCGTGGTGTAGCGCCGGTTCCGCAGCAGGTCGAAGACGAACCCGGCGACCGACCCGACGATGGCGGCGCCGACGAGCGCCCCGTGGTGATTGAAGGCGGCGATGCTTGCCATCACGACCATGAAGCTGGGGCTGACGCTCGGCGACGAGGGAAGCAGGATCGACGAGTTCTCGGCCGCGAGCATCAGCGCCGTGAAGACGATCAGCGTCGGCACGTCCGGGAAGCTCGCGCCGAACACGAAGAACGCAGCGAGGGCCGCGCCGGCCAGACACCCGCACACCACCTCGTACCACCAGCCAGGCAGGACGACAATCTTGGGCCGAAGGCGCACTGCGACTTTCCGTTCTAACAAACCGGGAGAAAGAGGGAGTCGAAAGAACGCATCGGCAAGTTCCTGGTCGGACTGGATTTAACGACCGCCGAAGCCAGCGCCGCCGGCCAGAAGGACCGTCAGCAGGCTCGCGAAAACGCCGAGAACCTTACGCATGGTGGAAGCACGCCTCCTTGAGTGTGTGCCTCCCCTGCTTTCGCTACCTACCGCAGGAGGGTTGCCGCTCCGCTCAAGGTTGTAAGGCGATGCGCTCCGCCGGCTCCCTCTTCTCTTCGGTTGTCAACGTCCGGATTGGGCATGACGCGAACTAGCCCGGTTTTGGAACTTCACGCCGGAAAACCCCACCCAACCGTGCCCGGTTCAGTCTGAAAACTCCCCCAAACGCCCCCGGGCAACTGTTGATAATGGCCTGCTCACCCTGACGGGGGAATAGGTCGCTCGCCTCATTCGTCATTAGTTACTCCAGGCCATGGAATGACCATTTACCTCGGGGTGACATCGGGTGCCGTGGGACGGCGGGCGACGGTGCGATAGGGGTTGCGGAGCGCTCGACCAGCCCATGTGCCACTGATGGGCGGCGTGGCTACTGTTCGGCATCGTGGAGGACACCGACCTTGCCGCGATCGAGAAGGAGCTCTGCCGGCTGCCGGCGGTGAACGCCGCCCGCCTCGTCACCGACGAGATCGGCCGGCCCAAAGAGCTGCACATCCTCGCCAGCGACGAGAAGAGTCCCAAGCAGATCGCCCGCGACGTGCAGTCGGTGGTGATGGCGACCTTCGGCATGGAGGTCGACCACCGCATCATCTCGGTGGTGCAGCTCGACCGGGGCCACCTCGAGCCCGTCGTGTCGCCCGTCGGCCAGGCGCGGGTGTCGATCGGGGCCATTTCGTCCGAGCAACGGGGGATGCGCAACCACGCCCGGGTCACGCTGAAGCGCGCCGACGAAGAGTCAGTCGGACTGGCCGAAGGGTCCATCGCCGAGTCGTCTCGGAACCGCGCGGTGGCCCAGGCCACGCTCGAGGCCTTGCGCACGCTGGTGCCGGCCGCCGAGAGCGCGGACGTGGAGACGGCGGCGTGCGTGCACCTCGGCACCAGAGAGGTCGCGGTGGCGACGTTGGTGTTCGTCGTCCCTCCCCACGAGGAGATCGTGTCGGGGTCGGCGATCGTGCGGGGCGGCAACGAGCCCGAGGCCTTGGCCCGCGCCGTCCTCGACGCCACGAACCGGCGCCTCCAGGCGCCCGCCGACGCCCGCTGACGAGACCGACCGCCGCCTTCATCTCCTTCCGCCTCGGCGGACATGACGGTGTCTCGATCGAAGCCGCCAAGTGGGCCGCCGTCCTGCGCGAGCTCGGGTTCGACATACGCACGGTGGCGGGCGCCGGTCCCGTCGACCGCGTGGTCGACGGCCTCGGCATCGACCACGCCACGCCGCCGAGCATCGCGGAGGTGCGCAGCGCGCTGGGCGGAGCCGAGCTCGTCGTGGCCGAGAACGTCTGCTCGTTGCCGCTCAACCTGGCCGCGACCCGCACGGTCAGTGAGGCGCTCGCCGGGCGGCCGGCCGTGCTCCATCACCACGACCTGCCATGGCAGCGCAGCCAGTTCGCCGACCTGCGCGACCTCCCGGCCGACGACCCCTCGTGGATCCATGTGACCACGACGGAGTTGAGCGCCGGTGAACTCGCTCAACACCGAAACCTCTGCGCCACCGTCGTGAACAACGCATTCGACGTCGACGCCGCGGGCGGCAACCGCTACAGGGCGCGGGCCGCGGTCGGGATCGAACCTGGCGAGCGCGTGCTGCTCCAGCCCACGCGCGCCCTGCCCCGCAAGAACGTGCCGGGTGGGCTGGCGCTGGCCGAGGCGGTCGGCGCCACCTACTGGCTGACGGGCGCGGCCGAAGAGGGGTACGGACCCGAGCTCGAACGGCTGCTGGCCCGCGCCCGCATCCGCACGATCCGTGGCAACCCCGGCCTCGACCCCGCGGACATCTACGCGGCAGCCGACGCCGTGGTGCTGCCCTCGACGTGGGAGGGGTTCGGGAACCCGGCCATCGAGTCGGCGATCTTCCGTCGCCCGCTCGCCATCGGCGACTATCCGGTCGCCGCGGAGCTTCGTGC
>DASZJL010000010.1:0-34860 GCA_035948135.1 Acidimicrobiales bacterium
TGGGGCGACCTCGCACCTCGAGATCCACCACTGGCGCGTGCCCCACGCCCAAGGCGGCCCCATGGCCTACTGGAACGCAGCGAGCGTCTGTCCCCACGACCACGACCTGTTGACCCACGGCGGCCACCGCCTGGAAGGCGGCCCCGGCAACTGGACCTGGATCCCGCCCCCGTGATCGACCGCCGGTCGATAACGTCACGGCGGTGAGGATCCGCATCGACACTGAGCGGTGCGAGGGGCACGGGCGCTGTTACACGTTGGCGCCAGAGCTGGTGGAACCCGACGATCTCGGCAACGGCCGGGAGATCGGCGACGGAACGGTGCCGCCCGACCAGGAGGGCAACGCTCGCCAGGCGGAGGCCAACTGCCCGGAGCACGCGGTGCTTCTCGAGGAGATCTGATGAGTCAGCACCCGCCGGTCACGGATTGGGCCACCGACTTCGACCACACCGACGAGGTGTGGGCCGCCGACCCGTACCCGATCTGGGACGAGCTGCGGAGCACGTGCCCGGTCGCCCACTCCGACCGCTACGGCGGGACATGGCTGCCGACGCGGCACGAGGACGTCGCCGCCATCGCCTACGACACCGACAACTTCACGTCCCGCAGCGTCGTCGTCACCAACTACCGGCCACCCAACCTGGCGCCCCGCGGCATCGCCCCGCCGATTTCCTCGGACCCGCCGTTCCACGCCGGCGCCCGCCGCATCCTGCTACCGCTGATGTCGCCGCAGACGATCGCCAAGTTGGAGCCGTCGACGCGCGAGTACTGCGAGAGCCTCGTCGAGGATCTGCAAGGCCGAGATGTCATCGACGCGGCCGTCGAGTACGCCCAGCACATCCCGGTGCGCGTCATCGCACGCATGCTTGGCTTCCCTGAGGAGGACGCCGACCTTTTCCGCGGCTTTGTGCACCACGTGCTCGAGGAGGTCACCCTTCCGCTCGAGCAACGCTTCCTCGGCATGCAGGACCTGTTCGAGTACCTGCGCGTGCAGGTGCACGACCACATCGAGAACCCGCGCGACGATCTCACCACCGCCATGCTCAACGCCGAGATGAACGGCGAGCCGGTCGGCATCGAGCACGTTGGCGGCACCGTGGCCCTGCTGCTCCTCGCCGGCATTGACACCACCTGGAGCGCCATCGGGGCGTCGATCTGGCACCTGGCGGGTCATCCCCAGGATCGGGAGCGCCTCGTCGCCGAACCCGAGCTGCTGCCGAGCGCCATCGAGGAGTTCCTGCGGGCGTACGCGCCGGTCACCATGGCCCGACTCGTCAAGCACGACATGGACTGGCACGGCTGTCCGATGAAGGCCGATGACTGGATCCTGCTGTCGTTCCCGTCGGCCAACCGCGACCCCGAGTTCTTCGAAAAGGCCGACGAGGTCATCATCGATCGTGAGGACAACCGCCACGCCGCATTCGGGCTCGGCATCCACCGCTGCGCCGGCTCCCACCTGGCCCGCATGGAGCTGCGAGTGGCCCTGGAGGTCTTCCTCGACGCCTTCCCGGTCTTCAGCTTGGCGGACCCTGCTGCCGTGCGCTGGGCCGGCGGCCAGGTCCGTGGCCCGCGCACGCTTCCCCTGCGGATTGGCTGAGTCGATGAGGATCGACTGACGTGGCGACGTTCGTCCTCGTCCACGGCGCGTGGCACGGCTCGTGGTGTTGGGAGCGGGTCGTCGCCGAGCTCGAGCAGCGCGGCCATCGGGCTCTCACTGTCGACCTGCCCATCGCCGACCCGGCCGCGGGCGTGGACGAGTACGTGGGAGCCGTTGCGTCGGTGCTGGCCGACGCGGGCGACGACGCCGTCCTCGTCGCCCACTCGCTCTCGGGGCTGATCGCGCCGGTCGTCGCCGCCCGCCACCCGGTGGGTCGCGTCATCTACCTCGGCGCGATCCTGCCAGTGCCGGGCGACAGCCTTCTGACGCGCCTGGGGCCCGAAGGCGTCCTGGCGACGGACTTCATGTCGTCGCTCGAGATCGGCGACGACGGTACGTCCACGTTCCCACCCGCGCTCGCCGGCGACGTCTTCTACAACGACTGCACGCCCGCCGACCGCGAGTGGGCCACGGCGCGGCTCGGCCGCCAGTCGTTCACCGTGGCGGCCGAACCCTGCCCGCTCGAGAGCATGCCGTCAGTGCCGAGCGAGTACATCGTGCTGAGCGACGACGCCACCCTGTCGCCCGCCTGGTGCCGCACGGCGGCGCGCCAGCGGCTCGGCGTCGAGCCCCGCGAGCTCGCGGGCGGCCACTCGCCGTTCGTAACCAAGCCGGCGGAGCTGGCCGACCTGCTCATCGCGATGAGCGGCGGGTAAGTCCCTCCTACATTGAGGCGGTGCGCGCCGGAGACCTTCGGCTGTGGCTGTTCGTCGGCCTGTTCCTCGTCGTCCTCGGCTTCCTCATCTACGCCACGGTCGCCGCGGGCGGGTTCTAGGCGAGGTCCGTCACCTTCGCCGCCGGCCGCGCCAAGCTGGTAGGCGGATGGTCGCGCTCGCGCTTGTGCTCTGGGTCCTGGCCACCGTCGTGGTCGCCGTGCCCGTGTCGCTGGTGCTGCGTCGCCTCGACGGCACCGACCTCGAGGAGCCGGTGGACCCCGCCGAGCTCGACGAGGCCATGGGCCGCCATCCGTCCCGGCAGCCCAAGGTCGCCTGACTGCGTCAGAAGATGACGAAGCGCAGCAGCTGCCAGGCGCCGTAACCCATGGCGGCGAGGAGGGGGACGACGACGACGAAGCCCGCGATGGTGCCCACCATCTCGCCCCGGTCGGCGGGGCTGGTCCGGACCCGGGTGCGCTGGGCGACCGACACGCTGTCTCCTTCTTCGGTGAGGCGGGGAGAAGTTAGCGGGAGGTGAACGGTCGGGGGTGCATCCCCGGACGGGGGCCCGGGCCGGGGTGCGGTTGTGCCACTCGGTGGCGGATGGGACACTTTTCGTAGCGCGGCTGAGGGCTGAGGAGGATGGGGTGGATTTCCGACCGGGACCGGGACAAGTGGCACTCGTGGAGTACCCAGGCGCGGGGACGCCGATGACGGGGCTCGTCACGAACGGGCAAGCCGAGCACATCGCCATCGACCTCGGCGTCCAGACCCCACCGCCGGCGCCCGACGAGCCCATCGTGGTCAGCGTGTACGCGCCCGACGCCCTCTACCGGCTCCGGGGCACGGCCCGGGCGGCCCGCCCCGAAGGGGTGATCGTGCTCGAGCCCGTGATCGACGTCGAGCGCATCCAACGGCGCAGCGCCGCCCGCGTGCCGATCCAGGTCGGCGTCACGCTGTCGTTCCTCGAGGATCCCAGCCTCCCTATGGAGAGCATCGTGGGCCGCACGCTCGACATCGGACTGGGTGGTTTGCGGGTCCTCACCCTGCGCCCCGTTCCCAAGAGCGACCCGACGGTGCTGTTCACGCTGCCTACTGGCCGCAGCATCGTCGGTGCCACCCTTGTGCTCAGCGAGGACTCGACCGACGAGGGCTACGAGGTCCGCCTCTCGTTCCAGGATCTCGATCCCGACGACGTGGTGGCGCTCAGGGAGCTTGTCGAGGCCTACACCGCTTAGCGCGCGCCGCGGCCTGCAGCACGGTCGTTGACGTCGTTCGCGGCAGCCGGGTCGTCGCCGTCGTCCGCCGCAGCGCGCACGCCGCGGTCACCGTGGTGGTCGTCGTCGGGGCGACGGTTGTCGTCGTGGAAGGCGTCGTCGTGGGCGTCGCCGGCTTGGTGAACACCATCCCCGAATGCGGCGGCAGCGTGGCCTGCTGCACGCTCTGGCCGTCGAGGTCGACGTAGGTGCCGCCGAGGTTCACCGTCACCGCCGCCGTGCCGGGGTTCACGGCCGCGTACCCGGCGCTGAAGGGTCGCACGTAGGCGCCGTTGGGCTGGGCCGCGTAGGCAGCGAGAGGCAGGCCGGGGTTCACGTGGTCGTCAGGGGTGTCGGGCGCGTTGACGCCGTCGTTGTTGCCGTTGGGCGAGAAGTAGAAGTACTGGGTGCCGTTGGTGCCGAGCAGGAACGACGCCAGCGCGTAGCGGTGGACCTGTTGCAGTTGCGCAGGGGTGCCCGGCTTGTCGACCTTGGTCATGGCCATCACGGCGCGGCCTCGAGCGCCGGCGTTGGCCAGCATGTCGACGTCGCTCTTCCACTGCTTGACCGACCGGAAGCTCGTCAGGGCGTCGGTCTCGCTGCGGATGAAGCCCTGGGCGTTGGCGCCGGCCAGGCCGTTCAACAGGTTCGACGTCGGACCTGACGCGGGGTCGAAGTACTGGTTCCCGTTGGCGATGCCGTTGCCGACCATGAGCAGCGTCGGCTGGGCGGCGGCGACGGTCGAGCCCAGCTGCGACGTGGCGGCGATCCACTGCGGACGGGTCCACGCCTGGTGGGTCGCGGGGTTGATCGGTGTCGCAGTGTCGTAGCCGGCGCCCATCGTGGCGTTGCCGAGCATGTCGAGGTAGCAGCCGTCGTAGCCGCTGCTGGACACGTACTGGACGCACGTCTGGATGCGGCTCTGGATCCAGCCCTGCGACGTCGGGTCCATGAGGTAGTTGCCGAACTTCTTGGACCGCACCTTGGAGCCGTCGGCGGCCCTGGCGTACCACGCGTCGGGGTACGCGGTGCCCTGGTCGGACTGGGCGTAGATGCCGTTGAGATAGGCGACGACCTTGAGGTTGGGGTTGGCCTGTCGCATCTGAGCCAGGTACGGCGGATACGAGATCTTGGTCGCCAGGATCAGGTCGTAGTTGGTGGCCGCGGCCAGTGCCTGGGCCAGCGTCGGCGACTGGGCTGCGTTGCCGCCGCCGTTGGTGGCCGCCCACCGCTTGAGGGCGTTGGACGCCACGACCGGGGCCGACGTCTGGGCCGTGGCGCGCCGGGACGTCTTGTGCGGCGTCTTCCGGGCCACGGCAGAAAGCGAGAACGCCGGTAGCGCTGCGGCGGCTACGACCATCGCAGCCGCCAACGCGCTCCACCCCGCCCGCTTTCTCACAGGAGCCACAGGCGCCACAATAACAACATGAGCAACAGCCGCCAAGGGGCCGGCTTCGGTGGTCACCCAAAGTGACGAAACCGCTCAAGCGCCGCGCCGCGGCTGCCGAGAGATTCCGGACTGGCACGTCACCCCCGAGGAGGCGCGCGTGAGCGAGGAAACGACGGCAGCCCCGACCGACGAGGGCGGCCTCCATCAACCGGAGGACGAAGCGACCGAGCACGCCCTCCGGCTGATGGACGAGGCGCTGCGCCGGAATGACGCAGGCCGGCGCTGGCTGGTGGCCGGCGACCCCTGACGGGGGGGGTCAGGGAACCGGGCGCCACACCTCTTGGTGATGGCAACAGGGACACACGAACAACTGCGCTCCGCCCATGCGGACGACCGCCGTCTCGAGTGGGATCGGACTCCTGCACTTGCGGCAAGAGATCACAGTCGCCACCAAGGATTGACCGTCGCCCACCGCGTCGCCCCTTTGTTCGCCCAGCCGAATGGCCCCCGAGAACCTTGCCCCAACAGGCCTGGGGAGAGCTAGAGGGACAACCCTGTGAATTGCGCGCCTTTGTCCACAGGACAGGCGTCGGAGTGACGGCGGCTCAGGGCCCGACGAACAACGGCGTGCCGAGCGGCAGGATGCCGGCGAGCTTGGTGATGCCGCTGTTGCTCATGCGGATGCAGCCGTGGCTCACGGCTCGGCCGATGCTGCCCGGGGCGTTTGTGCCGTGCAGGCCGACCAGGCCGTCGCCCCCCATGAACGACGTCAGCACGTCCGAGTGCGCGGACGTGGCGTAGGCATACGGGCCCAGGTACGGCTGCCAGACGGGCCGCACGATCTCGGTCAGGTAGAAGGTGCCCAGTGGCGTGGGGGTGCCGCCCGTGCCGACGGCCACGGGCTCCTGCAGGACGGGCTGGGTGCCGTTGCCCACGGTCATCGTGTGGGCCGACGTCGAGACCCGGATCCAGTAGTCGACGTCCGCGACCGCGACGTCCGACGCCTGGATCCACCCAACTGCGCCGTTCGGACGGACCGGCAACAAGACCTTCAAGCGGTCACCGTCCTGTCCGGCGACGAGGAAGACGCGCGCCAGGCCGTGCTCGGTCGTGTTTCCCATGGAGATGAGCGGGGCCGGTGCCGTCGGGGAGTCGTAGACGCCGATCTTGGGCACGACGACGTTGGCCACGCTGAAGGGCGGTCCGGCCAGCTGGATGTTGCGGTCAACCACCGGCCAAAGGGCCGGCCCGCGCGACACGGAGTCGGCTGGCACCGGCGTCGTCGTGGGGGTGGTGGTCGTCGGGGCGGGCCGCTCGACGATGGCCCGGGCCAGGGGCAGCTCGGGCGCGGCCTGCCCGCAGCCGGCGAGAACGACCAAGAGGAGAGTGGCGAACAACCACGGCCGGCGGGCCATAGCTCGTGAGTTCGCCACCCTAGGTGAGGAGCCCTCCCTGCGGACAGCCGCCTACGAAACTTCTGCGAGGAATCGCCGCCGAAAGCGGACGAGTCGGATCGAACCGCTCCGCCTTAGGCCGGCATGACCGTACCGCCGTTGGGGCGGAGGGTCTGGCCGGTCATGTAGCGGCTGGCGTCGGAGGCCAGATAGAGGACGGCGTTGGCGATGTCGTCGGGGTCGCCGATGGCGCCCAGCGCCGAGCGCTTTCGCATGCTGGCCTCCACGGCTTCCTGGCGTTCGGGCTCGCCCCGCTGGGTCATCGGCGTGACGACGAAGCCGGGCGCCACGCAGTTGACGCGGACGCCGAGCGGTCCGCCTTCCTGGGCGGCCACGCGCGTCAGCATGGCGACTCCCGCCTTGGCCATCGAGTAGACGGCCAGGTTGGCGGCCGGCGCGTCGATGGCGGCCGAGGCCATGTTGACGATGCTGCCCGAGCCCTGCTCGCCCATGACCCGGAGCGCGGCCTGCACGCCGAAGAAGACGCCTTTGAGGTTGACGGCGAGCACCCGGTCGAGCACGCCCTCTTCGATCGACGAAATCGGACCGCCCGCGCCCATGATGCCGGCGATGTTCGCCATGACGTCGACGCGGCCGTAGTGGCTGACGGCGCTCGCGACCAGCGCATCGACGTCGGCCTTCTTGCTGACGTCGGTCGGGACGACGATCGCTTCGTCGACCATCTTCAGCGTCTTGTCGAGGTTGTCCTCGTCTCGGTCGGCCAGCACCAGGCGGGCGCCGGCGTCGGACAGGGCGATGGCGGTGGCCCGTCCGATGCCGCTGGCGGCGCCGGTGACAACGGCAGCTTTGCCGTCGACCCGGAACTGCCCGATCGTCATGGGCGCGTGGGCTCGACGCCGTGGATGGCCTTGGTGACGTTGCGGGTGGCCTGCGCCAGGCGCTCGCCGTGCTCGATGACCTCCTCGCCGCGGAGCACGCCGCGGAAGCCGACGAGGAACAGACCGAGCTCGACGCGGCCGGTGGGGCCGAAGACCGGCGCGCCCATGGTGTTCACCTTGTAGGCGGCCTCGGGCTCGACCTCGATGAGGAAGTAGTCCTCCCGGCTGAGGTCGTCGAGGAGGCGCTCGAGCATGCCCCGCACGGGCTGGGTCTTGCCCTCGTCGCCGAGCGAGGCCAGCGCCTGGCCGACTTGGAGGCGGGCGTCGGCGTCGAGGCTGACGGCGTACCCCCGGCGGCGAACGGCGGTCAGCGCCGCCTGGTAGCGGTCGAGCTGCTCTTCGCTGGCCCACGAGTGCTGGCGCTGGAGCCAGCCGTCGATGTCGTCGGCCGGGGCCCAGGCCATGAACACGCTGCCCAACGGGGGCACCAGCGGGAGGCGCTGGCCGAGGGACACCGACGTGCCGAACGGCAGGGGAGCGCCGCTTCGGCTGAGGATGACGATCTCCTCGCCGACGACCGTGCTGGCGATGCACTCGAGTGACGTCTCTTCCGCGAGAGCCCGCATCTCCTCACGGGCGAAGTCGACCGCTTGGAACTGGCCCTGGGCGGCGCTCCCGATGGCGACCAGGGCGGGGCCGAGCATGTAGGTCATGCGCAACGGGTGGCGCAACAGGTAGCCGGCGTCGGTGAGCGTCATCAGCAGGGCGTGGCACGTGGCCTTGTTGAGGTCGAGGCGCCGGGCCAGCTCCGAGAGCGTGAAGGACTCGTCCGGATGCGCGGTGAGGAAGTTGAGGACGGCGACCACCCGCTCGGCGCCCGGTGCGGGACGCGGCGTCATGACCTCGCTCCAACCACGGCCTTGGCGACCTCGTTGCCGATCACGTCGGCCAGGATGCGGTGGCCCTCGTCGTCGGGGTGGATGCCGTCGGCCAGGTTGTCGGGGCCGATGAGGTCGGCGCCCGGGATGAGCACCACGTCCCGCGCCGAAGCCGCCTCTTCCATCGCCGCCCGCAGGTCGCGCAGGGTGGCGCCCAGCCGGTTCGGTGTCGTCTCGGCGTCGGGCCGCAGCACCGGGCTGGCGACGACGATCGGCGTCTCAGGGTGGCCCTGGCGCACGACGTCGATGAACGCGCCGACACCAGCGCGCATCATGTCGGCGGAGTGGGGCGTGCGCGTCCAGCAGTTGGTGCCGTGGGTGATGGAGATGACGTCGGCATCCAAGGCTGCGATCTGCTCGGCCGACGCCACTTCGCCGCGTGCCGCCCCGGCGTAGCCGAGGTTCGCCACGTCAAGCGCGTGCTGCCGTCCGGCGATCGCGGGCCACGCGTAGGCGGGGCCCGACGCCACCCAGCCCTCGGCCACCGAGTCGCCGTAGGCGATCCAGCGGGGCTGGTCCTCGGGCGCAGGCTCGACGCGGCCGCCGACACCGCTGAGGGACTTGATCGTGGGCTTCATGCCTTCGGGCAGATAGACGACGGCGCGCTCGTCGCCGGGCCAGCCGCCGAGCGCCAGTCGTACCCGGCCGTCGCCGAGCTCGGCCTTCTCCTCGTCGACCAGCTTGCCTCCCCGCCAGAGCGTGAAGGTCCGGCCCGCGCCGTCGCCGCGGTAGCCGAGGTCGTCGGTGGCCGTCGTGTACGCGATGTCGACGGCCTCGGCGTCGCCCCGCAACTCGATCCGCACGGTGACGGGCAGCTGCGCGGTCTGCCACGTGTCCCGAGGGATCCGGGTGTCGGTGGGGTCGGCCCGTGGATACGGCACCGACGGCGTGCCGTTGAACACGCAGCCCCGGATGAAGGGCTGAGGTTCCACTAGAGCTCCATGGGGTACGGGAACTTCACGCCGACGCCCCCGTCGACCACGAGCGTCTGGCCGCTGACGTATGACGACAGGTCTGAGGCGAAGAAGAGGATTGCTGCCGCGATGTCGGCCGGGATGGCGACCCGGCGCAGCGGCGCGTTGTCCTCGTTCTTGCGCTTCAGCTCCTCGGGCACGAGCTGGGAGATGCGCGGCGTCCAGACCATCCCCGGAGCGACGGCGTTGGTCCGCACCCCCGACGGCCCGAGCTCGACCGCCAGCGACCGCACCCACGACATGAGCCCGGCTTTGGCGGCGCCGTACGCAGCGTGCCGGGGGGCGGACATGATCCCGCTGACCGACGCCACGAACACCATCGACCCGCCACCGTTCGACGCCATGGACCGTCCCGCGGCCTGGGCGAACAGAAAGGCGTGCCGCAGCACCATGCCGAATGTCCAGTCCCAGTCTTCGTCGGTGGTGTCGACGGCGTCCATGTACTTGGCCATGCCGACGATGTCGACGAGGCCGTCGATGCGGCCCAGCTGGCGCTCGGCCTCGGCGACCGTGGCCTCCACCTCGCCGCGGTCGCGGGCGTCGGCCGCCCACGGGATGCCACCGACCTCCTCGGCGATCTCCTTGGCGAGGGCTTCCTGGTTGTCGATGCAGAACACCCGCGCCCCGGCCTGCGCCAGCGCGTGGGTGGCCTGCCGCCCGATGCCCTGGCCCGCCCCGACGACCACGAAGCCGCGGCCGTCGAGACGGAGGAGTCCTGGGTAGTCCGGGACGGGTGAGTCGTCCGTGGACGTCATGGGCTACTTGCCCGTGACGGTGGCGTTGACCTTGTGGCCGCGCTTCTCGAGCTCGGGGATGATCTCCGTGCCGAGCAACTCGATGGTGCGCATCACCGACTTGTGGGGCAGGAACCCGAACTGCACGTAGCAGAGAAGCTGGTCGACACCGATGTCGGCGTACTTCTGAATCTTCTCGATGCACTGCTCGGGTGTGCCCACGATGATCATGTCCTGCTTGTTGAAGTCGCGGGGGTCGAAGTCGCCGTCGGCGTTCTTCTTCAGGAACGGGAAGTAGGCGTCCTTCTGCTCCTGGCTGAAGTGCGGGAACTCCCACTCGAGCATGAACTCGGCCAGGTTCTGGTACCACCACCACACCGACTCCCACACGCGGTGCTCCTCGGCCTCCTTCTCGTCGTCCATGAGGTGGACGAGCGTGTAGGCGGCGACCCGGTTGTTGGCGACGCGGGTGATGGGTTCAGGGTTGGCAGCCGCGGCCCGGTACTGCTGGATCTGGTTCGCCATGCGCTTGAGCGGCTGCATGATCGTGAACGAAAGCAGGCCCATGCCCTGCTTGCCGGCGATCTCCGCGGAGCCGTCGCTGGTCGCGGCCATCCAGGGGGCGGGGTGCGGGTCCTGATACGGCTTGGGGCACACCAGGCGCTTGGGGAAGTCGTAGTACTCCGAGTGCCACTCGGCGTACTCGTTCTCCCAGAAGTGCACGACCGACTTGATGGCGTCCTCGGCCATGGCCCGGCTCAAGTCACGGTCGACGCCGAACGCGGTCTGCTCCATCGGGGTCGAGCGGCCCGTGCCCCACTCGACACGGCCCTTGGACAGCACGTCGACGGTGGCGACCTTCTCGGCCACGCGCACCGGCGGGGTGAAGCCGTGCGGCATCAGGCAGACGCCGAAGCCCAGGCGGATGTTCTCGGTGATCTGGCTCAGGGCGCCGAGAACGACGTCGGGCGCCGAGCAGTGCGAACGGCCTTCACGGAAGTGGTGCTCCACCAGCCAGATGGTGTTGAACCCGAGCTTGTCGGCCAGCTGGATCTGTTCGAGCGCCTCGTCGTAGGACTCCTGCTCGGCCTTGCGCTGGTTCTCCGGGAACTCGCCGGGCCAGGGGCGGGGAACGTCGATCTCGTAGAACAGGTCCAGCTTCAAGGCGTCCGGCCTCCCGTGTCTGAAATGACTGTGTTCGACTATGCAAACACTCGATTTGAATATCCGAACGCAGCCTAAAGACGCGCCGGCGGCTCGTCAAGCCGGGCCCTAGCCCCCGGTCTCGCCGCCGCTTCGCTCCGGCTCGCTCGGGGTTAACGCGAAGCGACCCCCTCGGGAGGCACCCGAGGGGGTCGTCGATTACGGGAGAGCTGTGGGTTTTACGCGCCGACGCTGGAGCCGACGGTGCTGAACTTGCTCGAGGCGCTCTGGCCGAGGAAGGCGATGGCCACGATGCAGATAACCGCGATCAGCGCCACGAGCAGGGCGTACTCAACGAGGCTGGCACCGCGCTCGTCGGTCCCCGGCCGGGCACGAAGGTGGGTCAGGCAGAACTGCCAGGTGTCGACTATGGGCATGATGGATTGAACGTCCTTCGATCTGGGGGCGGTCCTTGAGGATCTCGACCCGGACGCGCGCATGGTGAAGTCAGAACTTCCGTAGAACCCGCTGACTACTTCGGAAATGATCCGTTCGAGGGATGGATGTCGACGCCCGCTGCTCCGAAGATCACATCGAACCCCATGATCCAGGAACAGGCTCTCAACGACGTCGGTGCGGCGCCCGCCCCTGATCCGTGGTCGAGCTGGGCGCGGGTGGTCGACCTCCCCGCGTCGTTCGAACACGAACTCGACGACTCCGACCCCGCGCCACCTGCGCGCGGGTCGCTGGAGAGCGCTGTCGCCCAGCTGGCGGGGGACCTGGCCGACGAGCGCCGCCTGCGGACCGAGGCCGAGGAGGCACGGCGGGACGCAGAGGCGCGCGTGCACGCGGCCCAAGTAGAGACGGCGCGTCTGAACGCGGAGGCGACGGCCCAGCGAACCCGAATCGGCGAGCTCGAGCGCGATCGAGACGAGGTCATCCACCGGGCCGAAGAGCTGCTGACGGCCGTGCGAGAGCGGGCCGACCAGCGCCTGGCGGCCGTCGAGGTCGAGCGCGCCGCGCTGGCCACCCGCGTCCAGGACGCGTGGTTGGCCGCCGCCGTGCTGCGGCGGGCCCGCCCGCTGCGACTGCGGGCTTCTCAGCCCATCACCCAGGAAGAGGCCGAGGAGGAAGTGCTCGACGCCCTCGACGAGTACGAACCCGACCCCGAGCTGGCGGCCGAGTCGCCGCTCCTGGCCTCCGAGATCGAGGAGCTGCGGCAGCGCCTGCGAGCCCAGCGGCACAAGCCGCTGAACATCGTCACCGTCGAGGACGGCGTCGAAGACCTCCGCCAATCACGTCTGGCGCGCGCCGACGCGAAGGGACGCCGCCGCAAGTAGGAGCACCCGGTAGACATACCCGGATGGGGGACCCCCGGCGTCGTTGGTGGAACTTCTGGCTCGTCCAAGCGGTGATCTGTTACGCGGGTTACAACGCGTTCGAGTTCGTGCGGTCGCAGATCGAGGGGTCGCGCGCCGACTCGGTCATCCACGCCCGATACATCATCTCGGCCGAGCGCTTCCTGCACATCTTCCGCGAGGCGCGCGTCGAGCACTGGGTTCTGCCGTGCGCACCGGCCTGCAATGTGGCGACGACGCCGCACTTCAACGAGTACGCCATCAGGTTCTGGAACGTCTACTACGGCCTGATGCACTTCGCGGTGCCGGCGCTGGTGGCCATCTACCTGTTCCACTGGCACTTCCAGCGCTATCGGCTGTGGCGCAACACCGCGGGCTTCATGCTGCTGATCTCGTTGCTCGGGTTCTGGCTGTTTCCGGTGCTGCCGCCCCGGCTCCTGCCCGCGCACTTCGGCTTCTTCGACGCCTCGCACTACGGCGGCATCGGCGCCATCGGCAAGGCCGAAGCCGGTCCCATGGCAAACGCCTACGCGGCGATGCCCAGCCTCCACATCGGGTGGTCGAGCTGGTGCGCGTTCGCAGCCGTCCCCGTCGTGCGCAACCGGGTGATGAAGGTGCTGCTGATCCTGCACCCCGTGGTCACGTTCTTCGCCGTCGTCGTCACCGCCAACCACTACATCCTCGACGGCGTCGGTGGGCTCGTGTGCTTGGGCCTGGGTTATCTGGTGGCCCGGGCCGTCACGCACGTGCCCGCGGATGCCGTCGCCTCACAATCGGAACCCGGGGCACCGGATACATATCCCGATCGGACGACCACGGCGCCTCGGGCGCCCTGATGAGTCGGGCGAGCGGCACGAGCACGTCGTCGTAGTTGACGCGCCAGCCGGCGAAGTCGCGCCACGCTTGGGCACGGTCTTGTCTCAGGGGCAGTCCTTCGGCCGCCAACTGGTCGTAGACCGCGTCGTACTCCTCGCGGGTCACGCTGATCGGGTCGGTGGGCGCAGGGTCCATCCGAAACGCAATGCCAAAGGTATGGGCGATACGGCGGAGGCACAGGTAGCCGGCGCGGATGCACAGCTCGGCGCGTGGCTCTCGCGGCTGATCGAGGGTCGACGCCGCGAACGACGCCGAGTCGAGCACGGCGCCGGCTGATGTCAGCCAGTTCCGGTTGGGGAGCGGCGACCGGAAGTTGACGAGGGCGGCGTTGGACGTGTGGGTCTCCTCGACGTCCGCGAACCATTGCTCCCAGAGGGCAAACTGCGGCCCGAGCTGGTCGAGGCCGTGGATGGTGAAGAAGCGGCGCAACATCTGCACGACCGAGGGCGGGTTGCCGGCGCGGGTCTCGAGCAGGGTGACCAGCTGCTCCCGTCGCGAGAAGGCGCTGTAGAGCGACGGCAGGTAGGAGATGAGGAGGGCGACGAGGCCCAACCCGAGCGCCGCTTCGCTGTACGACAGGATCGTCTGGGGTATCCCCGGTGGGGTCTGGAAGGCGAAGGTGAACAGTGAGCCGGCCTCGATGAAGGCGCCGCGGAGGGCGACACCGCCGAGCGCCCAGAACATCGCGGTGTACCCGAGCAGCACGAGCACCAGCCACGCGAAGGGCAGCGTCAGCAGGGCGATCGGCGCGAAGAACGACATGATCCGGTCTTCGGTCCTCCACGTGCGCGCCCGCTTCGCAAAGAACACGAACACGATGCGCCAGCCGATGAAGATGACCCTCGTCAACGCCACGGACTCGCCCCGTGGCAGCACGACCGTCACCACCGCGGAGAACAAGACCAATCCCACGAGGGCGAGCCCGGCGATGAACGCGAGGGCGTGCAGGGCGATCACCGCCCCATCCTTACCTGCGGGAGTGGGTGTGTCGCCAGGCACACCAAGTAGGGGCTCAGGGGTAACGTGCGCTCGTGAAAGAGCTCGTCTATCACCGCCAGCTGCTCCCGGCCCTCGAGCGAAATGCGGAGCGAGTCGGGTTTCACGACGGCGACTATCACGGCACCTGGGAGCAGCACGGCGACCGGGTGCTGCGTCTGGCCAATTCCCTGGGGACCGAGTTGGGCGTCGACCAGGGCGATCGGGTCGCGGTGCTCGCCCTGAACAGTCACCACTATCTCGAGCTCTACCACGCGTGCTACCTGGGCGCGGGCGTCGTCAATCCGCTGAACCTCCGGCTCGCGGCCAAGGAGCTGGCGTTCATCCTCAACGACTCGGGCACCGAGGTCGTCTTCACCGACTTCTTGTTCTCGGGGCTGCTCGAGCAGGCCCGGCCCGAGCTCGAGCACCTGCGAACCGTCGTGCTGATCGGTGACGGCGACGTGCCCCACGACGTGAAGTACGAGGACTTGATCGCGGCCGGCAAGCCGTCGGTGCCCGACGAACCCGAGGAGAGCGATCCCGTCGTCCTCATGTACACGGGCGGGACGACGGGCCTCCCCAAGGGCGTGCTGCTGAGCCAGCGGGCCGAGATGCTGAACCTGTACCACGTCGCCGTCGCCATCGGCTTGGGCGACGACCGCGTGTATCTGCACCAGACGCCCATGTTCCACGCCGCGTCGATGGCCGCGGTGTTGGGCGTGCCCGCGCTGGGCGGTCAGTCGGTGTTCATCCCGCTGTTCGAGCCGCCCAAGGTCATGGAGCTGATCGAGGAGTACAAGGTCAACCAGACGGTGATGGTGCCCACCATGATCGCCATGGTGCTGCAGCACCCCGACTTCAAGCCCTCGCGGTTGGAATCGCTCGAGTACCTCACCTATGGCGCGTCGCCGATGCCGGGCGCGCTGCTGAACCAGCTGCTCGAGCTGTATCCCAAGCTCAACATCACCCAGGGCTACGGGATGACCGAGTGCTCGTCGGTGCTCACGTTCCTGACCGACGAGGACCACCGCAAGGGCGGCGAACTGCTGAGCTCGGCCGGACGGGCGATGATCGGGGTGTCGCTCAGCATCCAGGATGACGAGGGAAAGCTCTTGCCCCCGGGCGAGAGCGGCGAGGTGTGCGCCCGGGCCGGCAACTTCATGGACGAGTACTGGAACCGGCCCAAGGAGACCGACGAGGCGTTCCGCGGCGGCTGGTACCACACCGGCGACATGGGCAAGCTCGACAAGGAGGGCTACCTGTACCTCGTCGACCGGGTGAAAGACATGATCGTCACCGGCGGCGAGAACGTGTACTCAGTCGAGGTCGAGAACGCCATCGCCAGCCATCCCGCGGTCGCCCAGGTCGCCGTGATCGGGATCCCCCACGAGAAGTGGGGAGAGCAGGTCCACGCCATCGTCGTCCTCAAGGAAGGCCAGAAGGCGACAGAAGACGAGATCGTCGAGCACGCCAAGGAGTCCATCGCCGGCTACAAGGCGCCGAAGTCGGTGGAGTTCCGCACCGAGCCGATCCCGCTGTCGGGCGCGATGAAGCCCCTGAAGCGCGAGCTGCGAAAGCCCTACTGGGAAGGCAAGGACCGAGCGGTCAACTAACCGAGACTCGGCACGGACTGCTGTCGCACGTGACCCTGCGTCATCTTCTTCAGCCGCTCGTCGAGGAAGGACGCATGCGTGAGCATCCGCTCGAGCAGGTGTTCGCGCTCGGCGTCGGGCATTCGGCTCCAGTGTGCCTGCATCGTGGTGACGCCCATCGACAGGACGGCGGAGGAGTTGAGGAGGCTGTGCGCCGCGACGGTGGACCCACTCTCTTCCTCGCACGGAGCCTCTCGCGAGGGGATATTCCCCCGGTCCTTCCGGCGTACGTCGTACAGGGCCGCGTCCGCACGTGCCAGGAGGGCGGTTGTGTCCTCGCCTGGCCGCCACTGCGCCACCCCGAACGTCACTGACACCGGGACTGGTCCCGCCGCGAGCTCGGCTTGGAGGGCACGGAAGCGGGCGTCAGCCTCCGGGGCGCCGAAGCCGGGCAGGATGCAGACGAACTCGTCACCGCCGTAGCGCAGGGCCAGGTCATATGAGCGCAGGCCGGTTCGCAGCGTCTCGCCCAGCGTCTTGAGGACCTCGTCGCCGGAACCGTGCCCGCGTTCGTCGTTGATCCGCTTGAGGCCGTCCACGTCGATGAAGGCGACGACGAACGGGTCGCCTGTTCGGGCGCTGCGCGCCGCCTCCCGCTCGAGGGCCATCAGGCCGGCGCCGCGTTGCAGCACGCCGGTCAGCTCGTCCCGCTGCAGGATCTCGCGCTCCTCGTGGGCGTCGCCACGTTCTTGGGACGCGACCAATCGGTCCTGGGCTGCCATGCGTCGCTCGGCTGCCGCGGCCGCCCGGTCCAACGCCGCGTGCTGGCGCTCCGCGGCGGCTTGGTGGCGCAGCAGCGTCAGCGCTCGTCGCTCGCGGAGGTCGATGATGTCGGTGGTCACTTCACGTTCAGCGGCCTCAGCTTCGCGGTCGCGCTCGTCGGCCAGACGATCGCGCTCGTCGGCTTCTCGGTCTCGCTCGTCGGCCAGACGATCGCGCTCGTCGGCTTCTCGGTCGCGCGCATGAGTGCTCGGGGGAGTCGCCTGCGACTCGCTTCCTCCGGGGAGCGGGAGCGCACGAGGGTCCTCAGTGACTGCCATGACCACGGCGGTCTCCTCTCGTGTTGTGTTGGCTCCACTATCGCCGCCGCCGAAGCGCGACAAACCTGGGGGTCGCCAAATGACGACAACGTCCCATCGCCTCTAGTCCGATCGGCGGCGCGGGCCTGCGATCGTGACTAGGACAAACCCGTCAGCGACCGCGTTCCCCCGCAACGTCCGCGAGCTCGACTTGAACACTGAACCCTGGCGCTTCTTCGGTGATCAATTCGGCGATGTGGCCGGCTTCTTTGACGTCGCGTTCGACGGCTTTCAGGGCGGCGAGGCGTTCGCTCGTGTCGCGGACTGTCACCTTGGTCACGTCGGCGCGGAGTGACGCCTTGGCCTCGGTCTTGGCCCGGCGGACCTCGGCGGTGACAGCGGCGGCGACGTCGAGGACGATCTGGGCGTCGGCGGCACCGGCGGCGTTGCGGACCTCGTCGCCGGTGGGCCAGCGGGCGGTGTGGACCGAGCCGTCCTGCCACCAGGACCAGACCTCGTCGGTGACATAGGGGAGGACGGGGGCGAACAGCCGGAGGAACGTGGACAGGGCGACGGTGAGAGCGCGGTTGGCGGAGGCCGCCCCTTCCTCTCCTTGCGTGCCGTAGGCCCGGCCCTTCACGAGCTCGAGGTAGTCGTCGCAGAACGACCAGAAGAAGGCTTCGGTGCGGTCGAGGGCGGCGGCGTAGTCGTAGTCGTCGAAGGCGGCGGTGGCCTGGTCGACGACGTCGGCGAGCTTGGCGAGCATGCCGTTGTCGAGGGGCGCGGTGACTTCACCCTCGGGGCCGAGCCTCGACAGCACGAACTTGGAGGCGTTGAGCATCTTGATGGCGAGCCGGCGACCGATCTTGAACTGGTTGCGGTCGAGCTCGAGGTCGCGGCCAGGGCGGGCACCGCAGGCCCAGTAGCGCACCGCGTCGGCGCCGAAGGAGTCGATGACGGCGAAGGGGTCGTCGGGCGAGTTGCCGGCCGACTTGGAGAGCTTCTTGCGGTCGGGGTCGCGGACGAAGCCGGAGATGGCGACGTCGGAGAACGGCAGCTTCTGGAACTCCAGCTCGGCGCGCACGACCGTGTAGAAGAGCCAGGTGCGGATGATCTCGTGGGCCTGGGGCCGCAGGTCCATGGGGAACGTGCGCTCGAACAGGTCGGGGTCGCGTTCCCAACCGGACACGAACTCGGGGCTCATCGACGACGAGGCCCACGTATCCATGACGTCGGGGTCGCCGATGAAGCCGCCCGGCTGGCCGCGCTGGTCCTCGGTGTAGCCCTCGGGCACGTCGTTGGAGGGGTCGACGGGCAGGCGCTCGTTGGCCGCGGGGATCGGCGCGTTCCAGTCGACCTCGCCGTCGGCATCGAGTGGATACCAGACGGGGAACGGCACGCC
This sequence comes from Acidimicrobiales bacterium, assembly GCA_035948135.1. Taxonomy (GTDB): domain Bacteria; phylum Actinomycetota; class Acidimicrobiia; order Acidimicrobiales; family AC-14; genus CADDZP01. The sequence goes on from DASZJL010000010.1 coordinate 18,327, forward strand.
GAAGAAGCGCTGGCGGGTGATGTTCCAGTCGCCGGTCAGGCCCTCGACCCAGTTCTGGTAGCGGACCTTCATGAAGTCGGGGTGCCACCGCAGCTCCTCACCCCGCCGGAGCAGCACGTCTTTGGGGGGGAAGCGGATGAACCACTGGCGGTTGGTGACGATCTCGAGGGGACGGGTGCCGTTCTCCCAGAACTTCACCGGATGGGTGATCGGCCGGGGCTCGCCGACGAGGTCGCCGGAGTCGTCGAGCAGTTCGACGATGCGCTTCTGGGCCTGGGCCGACGTCTTGCCGAGGAGTTCTGCGTAGGCCTCGCGGGCGGCGCCGGGATCGGTGGACTGCCATTCCAGCTCCCCCCACTCGACCTCGCGGAGCCGGCCATCGTGGCCCATGACGGTGCGCACCGGGAGGCCAAGCTCTCGCCACCAGACGACGTCGGTGGTGTCGCCGAAGGTGCAGATCATGGCGATGCCGCTGCCCTTTTCGGGGTCCGCGAGCTCGTGCGCCAGGACCGGGACGCGCACCCCGAACAGCGGCGTCGTCACCTCGGTGCCGAAGAGGGGCTGGTACCGCTTGTCGTCGGGGTGGGCGACGAGGGCGACGCACGCGGGCACCAGCTCAGGACGCGTGGTCTCGATCTGCACGTCGCCGCCGTCGGGCTTGTGGAACCGGAGGCGGTGGTAGGCGCCGGGGATCTCGCGGTCCTCGAGCTCGGCCTGGGCGATGGCCGAGCGGAAGTCGACGTCCCAAAGCGTGGGGGCGTCCACCCGGTAGGCCTCGCCGCGGCGCAGGAGCCGCAGGAACGCCAGCTGGGAGACGCGGGTGACGTCGGGCCCGATCGTCCGGTACAGGTAGGACCAGTCGACCGACAGGCTGATGCGCGTCCAGAGCTCGCGGTACTCCTTCTCCAGCTCGACCGTCAGCGCCGCACAGAGCTCGATGAAGTTGGGCCGGGAGACCGGGATCGGCTTCTTGGGGGGCTTCTCCGGAGGCTGGAAGTCGGGGTCGTAGTGGAGCCTGGTGTCGACGTAGACGCCGTAGTGGATCTGGGCCCGGCGCTCGACGTTGAGGCCGTTGTCGTCCCAGCCCATGGGATAGAAGACGGCCTTGCCCCGCATGCGGTGATAGCGGGCGACGGTGTCGGTGTGGGTGTAGGAGCAGACATGGCCGATGTGCAGGCGTCCGCTGACCGTCGGCGGCGGCGTGTCGATCGAGTAGACGTCGGCGCGGGGGCGCGAGTTGTCGAAGCGGTAGGTGCCGTCGGCCTCCCACCGCTCGATCCACTTGTCCTCGAGCCCGTCGAGGCTCGGCTTCTCAGGAACTTCAGGGCCCATGTTCGGGCGTTACGGTACCGGGATGGTGCGGCTGCACGACACGGCTGAGGGGCGGGTTGTCGACGTCGTCCCGCGTGAGGCGGGCAAGTTCTCGATGTACGTCTGCGGCCCGACGGTCTACGACGTCCCCCACATCGGCCATGCGCGCATGACGCTCGTGTTCGACGTCCTGCGCCGGTACCTCGAGTGGTCCGGGCTCGACGTCACCTTCGTCTCCAACATCACCGACATCGAGGACAAGATCATCGCCCGGGCCAATGAGCGCGGCATCCCGTTCGAGGAACTCACCCGGACATACGAGCAGGCCTGGTACGACGCCATGGACAAGATGGGCGTCAAGCGGCCGAACGCCGACCCGCACGCCACCGCGTACGTCGACCAGATGGTGGCGTTCATCCAGGACCTCATCGACCGGGGCCACGCGTACGAGACCTCCGACGGCGTCTATTTCTCGATCGAGACCCTGCCCGGCTACGGCCTCCTTGCCCGTCAGTCGTTGGAGTCGTTGCGGGTGGGTGGCAGCGAGCGGGTGGACGACGCCGAGGACAAGCGGGCGCCGTTCGACTTCGCCCTGTGGAAGAAGGCCAAGCCCGGTGAGCCCACGTGGCCCTCGCCGTGGGGCGACGGGCGTCCCGGCTGGCACATCGAGTGCACCGTGATGTCGCTCGACCTGTTGGGTGACGGCTTTGACCTCCACGGCGGAGGCCAGGACCTGGCGTTCCCCCACCACGAGAACGAGCGGGCCCAAGCGCTCGGCGGTGGGCACGAGTTCGCGCGTCGATGGGTTCACAACGGATGGGTCGAGGTCGAGGGCAAGAAGATGTCCAAGTCGCTCGGCAACTTCACCAACCTCACCGATCTCTTGGAGCGGGCCGACGGCCGCGCCTACCGCCTGTTGATCCTGCAGTCCCACTACCGGTCGCCGCTCGAGGTCACGGGGGACACCATCGCCCGGGCCGAGCAGAGCCTCGCCACCCTCGACGCATTCGCCCGCCGTGCGGCGGACCTCCCGCCGGTCCCGTCCGACGTCGCCGTGCTCGAACGCTTCAGCGAGGCCATGGACAACGACCTGCAGACGCCGGCCGCGACCGCGCTCCTGTTCGACACCGTCACCCGCGCCAACGCCGCCATCGACGCCGGCGACATTGACGCCGCCGCGCCCCTCGCCGCGGCCGCCAAGGAGATGGCGACGGTGATGGGCCTGGAACTACGCGCCGCGGCCGACGACGTCGACGAGGCGACGGCCGCCCTCGTGCGTCAGCGCGACGAAGCCAGAGCGGCGAAGGACTTCGCCGCGGCCGATCGGATCAGGGACGAACTGGTCGCCGCCGGCTGGGTCGTCGAAGACACGCCGGGCGGCACGAAGGTGCGCCGTCCGTAGAACTCAGCCGGGCTGGGTGTGCGTTCGGCGCCAGCCGAAGAAGGCGGTGCTGGCGAGGATCGCCAAAGCCACCAGAAGTCCTAACCACAGACCCCAGCTCGAGCTGCTTGCGCTCTGGGGCTTGATGAACTGCTCACCGAGCACCTGGGGGGCGCCGTAACCGACTTGGCCGGTGACGTGCGCGGCGTACGAGGCTCCGGCGACGACGGTGAGGGCGATTCCTACGGTGAGTGCCCCGACGATACAAACGCGCATCCAGCGCAAATCTCAACCCTCCGACGGTTGTTATTTGAAGCTAGAGCCACTGTACGGATCGGTTCTCAATCAGGCAAGGGCGGCGGATCCACTTCCGCGGTTTCGCGACGTCGGCCCAAAAGCACCGCCCACGCGACACCGCCGAGAACGACGACGTCGGCTCCGATGGCGAGCGTGCCCGGCCAGTACCAGACCGGCCCGCGCCCAGCCGGCAGCCGGAGCAACCCGCTGGCCGTGCTGCGCGTCGACGACGTGCCTCGCAGCCAGCCCGACAGCCCTGGGCGGGTCCAGGTTGCAGACCCCGACGGCGACACGTTCGACCACGGTTGCACGATGGTGTCGACGCGCAGGTGGCGGCCGTGGTCGTCGACGACCGGACCGTTCCAGCCCCGCACGCGGTAGAGGTCGAGGGCGGGCGTGGCGAGCGTGCGCTCCATCCCGGGGTCCTGGTTGATGGCTGCGTAGTCGCGCCAGTCGACTTCGTGCAGCACGACCACCCATCGGACGCCCAGGGCGCTGAACGAGTCGCTCGCGCGATCGAGGTGGTCGAGAAGCGGGGGTACGTGCTTCTCACGCGGGTCGCCCTGCTCGCGCGCGCCGGGGGAGTCGGCGAACTCGGGATTCGACGACGCGAGCACGTCACCGCCGAAATAGTCGGGCACGGGGTTCAACACCCGCCGGTGGTCCGCGAAGTCGAGATTGAGGTACTCGTGCCATGGCAGGGCGAGTACCGGGCCTTGCGCGCGCGCAACCTGTGTCCGGGCCTGAGCCCATCCCGACGGGAACGTGGCCGGCTCAAGGGCTCCGCCCGCACCGAGGAGGCCGGGGGCGGCGAGCACGACGCCGGCGACGGCGGGCAGCACCTCGATCGTCGGTTGCAGGGCGGGGCCGGCCTGGGAGGCCAGGCGGGTGGCGCCCACGGCCGCCGCTGGTGCCATCCACACGAGGAACAGCCCGAACAGGCGTTGGCTGTCCCGGAGGGCGCCGCCGAACGTCGTCGATGTGAGGTCGGCGAACAGCGACCGCACGCCCGGAAGCCCGCTGGCCAGGGCCAATACCACCCCCACGACCGCCGCGCCCGCGGCTCTGGCGCGCCACTGCGGCGGCAAATGACGGGCACCGAGCAGCGCCAGTGCCAAGAGGGCCGCGCCCAGCAGCGCGCCCCCGGCGCCGGTCGCCCCGACCTGACTCGGCGCTCGCCAGAACCCGCCGCCCGCGAAGAGCCGCAGGATCCCGAGGGGGACCGGAACGTCGGTTGCGTAGTGGCGAGGGTTCGACAGTGGGCCGGCCGAACCCACGGTGAAGATGCCGGGGATGAGCCACGGCAGCTGGGCGACGAGAAACACCGCAACCACTGCGGCGCTGCGACGCCCGCGGTCGGCGACCAGCCCGCACGCGATGAGCACCAACCCGAACAGCCCACCGGTCACACCCGTGGCGCCGAGGGCGACCGACCACAGCCACGTCCGGCGGATGGCGTCGCCCGGTCGCAGCAAAACGGGCAGAGCCCACGGGAGGACAGCAACCGCGGCGAGGACGCTCCAGTGCCCGACCGCTACCCGGGTCAACGTGAACGGGCTTCCGGCGTAAAGCAACCCGGCGCCCAGGCGCGCCGGCAGGTTGGCGTCGGGGAGGAGCCGCCACGCGCCGGCGAAGGCAATGGTCAGTGCCCCGCCGAGCAGGAGCTTGCCGGCGAACGGTCCGCTGAAGAGCGACGACGCCCATGCCAGCGCCACCCCAAGAGGGACGCGGCGGGACAACTCCGGGCCAAGCGCCCACACGCCGCGAGGCACTGGAATCGTTGGCGTGAAGACCAGGTCGAGGTTCAGCAGCGAGCCCGGTGCCAGCCCCGGCCCGAGTACCAGCAGCGCGAGCACGACACCCGCGACCCACGGCGCGGCCCGCTGTCGCGCTGATTGCTCCATCCGTCGAGAGAACCCGGCGTCCGGCAGGCCGTCAAGCAATGGACACATCGCTCGAGTGCTCAGCCCGTTCGGGCCGTACCACTATTTAGTCCTTTCTCACCGAGCGATAACTGGTCACCATGTTGTGTAATCAACCAACCGCGACCACTGAATATGAGGAATACAGAGACGTCTGATAGCCGGTATTTCGGCGCATCTGACGTTTGCGTGCGCAATGTTCCCGATTCGGAAGATCGCGCCGCCGGAGGAGAGTTGTGCAGCCCAGTGCGCTGAGCGTGGTCGTTCCCGCCTACAACGAGGCGCGCCGGCTCAGAACCTCGCTTCCGCCCCTCCTCGACACGGTCAGTGACATCGGGGCCGAGTTGATCGTGGTCGACGACGGCAGCGACGACGACACGTCCGAGGTCGCGGCCGCCCACCTGGCCGGCCTTCCCGGAGCCAAGGTCGTGCGGCTCGCCCTGAACAGCGGCAAGGGCGCGGCCGTGCGAGCCGGTGTGGCCCACGCCCGCGGACGGTCGATCGTCTTCATGGACGCCGACCTGGCCACCGACCTGGGCGACCTGCCGGCGCTGCTCGACGCCTTGGAGACGGCCGACGTCGCCATCGGGTCGCGAGGCCTGCCCGAGGCCACGGTCGAGGGTGCCACCAAGACGCGAGCCGGGATGGGTCGGGTGTTCAACCGGCTGGCCCGAGCGATCACAGGGCTCGACGTGCGGGACACCCAGTGCGGCTTCAAGGCCTTCCGCGCACCGGTCGCCCAACTGCTGTTCCACCTTGGTGTCGTCGACGGCTTTGCCTTCGACGTGGAGATCCTGGCCCTCGCCCGGCGCATGGGCTACCGGGTTGCCGAGGTGCCCGTGCACTGGCACGCCATCGAGGGCAGCCGCGTCGACGTGGTGCGCGACCCGGCGCGCATGGCGCGCGACGTGCTGTTGACCCAGGCCCGGTGGCGGCGGACGCGCATCCTCGCCGTGCTCCGTGCCCTCGAAGGCGACGGCGTGGTCGAGGTGCTGCGGGCCAACATGCGGGCGTCGGACAACGTTGTGCCCTGGAGTGAGGGCGCGCTTGCCCTCCTGCCGTGCACCGAGGTCGAGGTCGCGTCCTCGGTCCTCGAGCGGCTCCGCAGGCGCCAGCCCGATCTCCATGTGACGGTCACCGCCGTGCCCGGCACCGCCCTGCTCGATCCCAACGGCGACGAGCTCCGTCAGGCACTGACTGCGTAACGGGGACCTCGCCGTGCCCAGACGAAGCGAGCTCCTCCGCCTCTTTCTGGCCGAGCAGCGCGACCCCGAACCCTTCTATCGGCGCCTGGCGGCCGACGCCGTCGAACGTCTGCCGTTCTCGGTCACCGGGTCGCGAGTGCTCGACCTCGGCTGTGGCCCGGGCCACTACACGCGTGCGCTCCGCCGCGCCGGCGCCACCGTGCTCCCGGTCGACCTCGATCTCGAGGAATTCCTTCTGCCCGGCGGACCACCGGGCGGCCAGGTTGTCGGTGACGGAGCGAGGCTCCCTGTTGCCACCGGCGCATTGGACGGTGCGCTGTGCTCCAACATGCTCGAGCACACGCCCGAGCCGGGGGCCGTCATCGCCGAGCTCGAGCGGATCGTGCGACCGGGCGGGTGGATCTGGCTGAGCTGGACCAACTGGTACTCGCCGTGGGGCGGCCACGACATCAGCCCCTGGCACTACCTCGGGCCACGCCTGGGGTTGGCGGCGTACGAGCGGGTCCGGCACCGCCAGCCCAAGAACGAACCGGGCGTCTCCCTCTTTCCCGTCCACGTGGGGAGAACGCTGCACGACCTGCGACAGCGCCCCGGCGTCCGCATTCTCGACGCCGTGCCGCGCTACTACCCGTCCCAGCGATGGATCTTGCGGGTCCCAGCCCTGCGCGAGGTGGCGACGTGGAACTGCCTCGTGGTGCTCGAGCGGACGGCGGCCTGAGATGCGCGTCCTCTTCCTCACCTGGCGAGACCTGGCCCACCCTCAGGCCGGCGGATCGGAAGTGCTCGTCGATCGTCTGGCCTGCGGGCTGCTCGAGCGAGGTCACGAGCCGGCCGTGCTGTGCGGCGGCCCCGTCGCGCCCAGGCCGTACCCGGTCCTCGACGCGGGCGGCACCTACAGCCAGTACCTGCGCGCCCCGTTCGCCTACCGGCGCCACTTCTCCGACGTCGACCTCGTCGTGGATGTCGAGAACGGCATTCCTTTCTTCTCGCCGCTGTGGCGGCGCAAGCCCGTGCTCTGCCTCGTGCACCACGTCCACGAAGACCAATGGGCCACGCGGTTCTCGGCGCCCGTCGCCCGGCTCGGGCGCGTCCTCGAGGGCCGGGCCATGCCCGCGGTGTACAGCCGCTCGCTCTTCCTCGCGGTCTCCGAATCCACGCGGCAGGCCCTCACCGCCATCGGCGTGCCCAATGCCCGGATCCGGCTGATGACCGAGGGTGTCGACCTCGGCGGTGTCGACGAGCCCGACGCCGTCCGCTCGCCCACGCCGCTGTTCGTCGTGCTCGGCCGCCTGGTGCCCCACAAGCGGGTCGACCTGCTGCTGCGGGCGTGGCGCGTCGTGCAGCCGATCGTCGGCGGCGAGCTGGTCGTCGTCGGCGACGGACCAGAGCGTGCGTCGCTGGAGACTCTCGCCGGCCCCGGCGTGACCTTCGCCGGACACGTGAGTGAAGAAGAGAAGTGGCGCCTGCTCCGCCGGGCGTGGCTCCTCGTGCACGGTGCCCACCATGAGGGGTGGGGGATCGCCGTTGTCGAAGCGGCCGCCTGCGGCACGCCTGCGCTGGCCTTCGACGTCCCCGGTGTGCGCGACGCCGTCGTCGACGGGAAGACGGGCGTGCTCGTCGACTTCGAAGCCGAGCTCACCGCGGCGTGGGTCCAGCTGGCCGCCGACTCGGAGTGGCGGGAACGCCTCGGGGCGGCGGCGCGGGATCGGGCGGCAACCCTCAGCTGGGACGCCGCCGTCACCCAGTTCCTCGCCGTGGCCGACGAAGCCCTCGGCGCGGCGCGGGCGGCGGTCGCGTGAGCGTTCTCACGACCGAGCGGCCCGTGACCGGCCGCGCGGCGGCGCCTACCCGTCGCCGACGGCGACCGCTCACGCCCGAGCACGTCGCGGCACTCGCGGCCTCGTGCGTCGTCGTCCTCTACAGCTTCCTGCAGGAGCCGGGACGGATCATCGCCGATACCAAGCTCGACCTCTACGTGTCGCCGATGGAGTTTCTCCGGCGGGCCATGCACCTCTGGGACCCGCAAGCCGGCTTTGGCCAGATCCAGAACCAGGCCACTGGCTACCTCTTCCCGATGGGTCCGTTCTTCGCCCTCACCCACGCGCTGCACATCCCCCCATGGGTCGCGCAGCGGTTGTGGCTCGCCGGCCTCCTGCTCCTCGCCTTCTGGGGCACGCTCAAGCTCGCCAAGGCGCTGGCGATCGGGACGCCGTGGACTCGACTCGTGGCCGCAGCCGCGTACGCGCTGTCGCCCGCGATCCTGAGTATCGCCGCCGTGACGTCGGGCAATCTGCTCCCGGCCGTGCTCTTGCCCTGGGCGCTCCTGCCGCTGGTCAGGCATCGTCCCGGAGACAGCCCGGCCCGCACTGCGGCGCTGTCGGCCCTTGCCGTCGCGGCCATGGGCGGGATCAACGCCATCGCGACTCTCGCGGTGCTGCTCATGCCGTTCGTCTGGCTGCTCACGCGCCCCGCGGGGCTCGTGCGTCGACGCCTCATCGCATGGTGGCTGCCGTGTGTCCTGCTGGCGACCTTCTGGTGGCTGGGCCCGCTCTGGCTGCAAGCGAAGTACGGGTTCCACTTCCTCGACTTCACCGAAAGCGCGGCGGTGACAACGGGGACGTCCTCGATCGTCGAGACGGTGCGCGGCACCGGGTACTGGGTCTCCTACCTCCACGTCATCGGGCCGTGGCTGCGTGGTGCGTGGGAACTCGTGTCGTCGCCGCTTGTCATCCTCGCATCGGCGCTGCTGGCCGCGGCCGGCCTGTACGGCTTGGCCCGCAAGGACTTACCGCATCGGCGCTTCCTCGCGCTCACCGCCGTGATCGGCGTACTCATCTTGACGGCCGGATACGCGGGGCCGCTGTCGAGCCAGCTGGCGCCGAGTATCCAGTCGCTCCTCCGCGGACCGCTCTCGCCGGCGCGAAACCTCAACAAGTTCGAGCCGATCCTGCGTCTCGCGATGGTGCTGGCCTTGGCCCACGCACTCGTCGTGCTCGATCTCTCGTCGTTCGCGCGTCGTGTCGGCACCGCCGCTGTGCTCGTGGTGGTCGTCGCCGCGCCGATGTGGCAGGGACACCTGGCACCGGCGGGATCGTTCGACGCGCTGCCCGGCTACTGGCGCCAGGCGGCCAAGTACCTCGGCGACCGCGCCGTCAAGGGTCGCACGCTGATCGTGCCCTCGGCCGCGTTCGGCGAGTACACCTGGGGTCGACCCCTCGACGAGCCCATGCAGGCGCTGGCCAAGAGCGACTGGGCCGTTCGTGACATCGTGCCGCTGGGATCCGTCGGGGAGACGAGGCTCCTGGACACCATCGAGCAGCCCCTCGAACGCGGTGAACCGTCCGCCGGCCTGGCCGAGTTCCTCGCGCGGGCCGGCATCCACTACGTCCTGCTGCGCAACGACCTGGATCCCTTCCGCACGGGCGCGCCGGCGCCCGCGTACACGCGTCGATCACTCGATGGCTCTGCGGGGCTCGTGCGGGTGGCCTCGTTCGGGCCGAAGGTCGACTATGTGATGAGCGCCGACCGCATGACGCCCGATCTCGGCCGGACAGTCCGGCAGGACGTGCCCTCGCTCGAGGTGTACGAGGTGTACGGCCCGGCGACCACCGTGGCCAGCTATCCCGTGGCCGGGACGATGACGGTCGGCGGTGCTCCCAACTCGCTGCTGCAGCTCGCCGACGCGGGGAGCCTGGGCGGACGGGCGGCCGTGCTCGCCGGCGACCCACTTGCCGGGAAGGCCACGGGCGGCGTCCAGGTGCAGAGCGACGCCGTCCAGCGGCGGGACGACCAGTACGGCTCGATCCGCGACAGTCTCTCGTATCCATTGACACCCTCCGAGCGCGCACCAGGAACCGGAGACGCGCCGCAACAGCGGCTCATCGTCGACAACCCCAACGCTGTGGCCGCGGTTCACATGACCGGTGCCGTCGCCCTCGACGCGTCGTCCTACGAGAGCACCTTCACGCGGTCACCTGAACGTCAGCCGTACGCCGCGTTCGACGGTGATCCAGGCACGGCGTGGATCACCGGTTCGCTGAACGGGCCAGTTGGGCAATGGATCCAGGTGCGCGTGGCGAAGGCAATCTCGCCCCGCACGCTCGATGTACGGCTGCTGCTCGACCAGCCGTTCCGGCCGCGCGTCACGTCGGTGCGAATCACCACGCAGGCCGGCTCGGTCACGAGGACCGTTGACGCCACCGAAGCGCCACAGACGCTGACCCTGCCGCGCGGGAAGACGACGTGGATTCGGCTCACGATCGCGTCGGTCACACCCGGAAGGGGGGGCGCGGGCCTGCGTGAGATTCGGATCCCTGGCGTCACGGTCGACCGGACGCTGGCCTTGCCCAGGCCGGCGACCACCTCGGCCGGCGCTGACCAAACGATCCTCCTGACGCGCCAACACGCCGATCCTTATGACCGTCTTCACACTGACGAGGAAACGGCGCTCGACCGCATCTTCTCCCTGCCCGCGGCCACCGACCTCCAGCTGGCCGGCACCGTCGTCCCGGTACCGGGATCGGAGCTCGACAACCTGCTCGCCTCACTGACCCCGGCGTCCTCGCTCCAGATCGCTCCCAGCTCGACGTGGGGGAACATCCCGGCGTTCGGCGCTCGTTCGTTGGTCGACGGCAACGCAACGACGTCGTGGCTTGCCGACCCGAACGACAGGCAACCTTCGATCCAGCTCAGCTGGCCCGACACGCGCACGTTGGACAGCATCCAGGTGACGCCGCCGGATGGCCCTGTCGTACGACCGCTGAAGGTTCGGCTCCAGAGCGGGTTGGCGGTCCGCGACGTCGACGTCGGCTCCGGCGACGTCGTGCCGTTCGAGCCGTTGCACGGCAACCAGGTGACGGTCACGTTCATCGACACCGCGCCGACCGCCGCGGCCGACAAGACGCCCGGCTTCGTGACGCAGCTGCCCCTGGGGATCGCCGAGCTGCGCTTCCCGGTACTGGACGACTTGCGAGCGGCAACGCCGAGCGGTTTGGTCCAGCTGCCGTGCGGGGACGGCCCGACAGTCACCGTCGACGGCACCAAAGTTGCGACGTCCGTGCAGGGCACCGTCGGCGACCTCGAAACGCTTGCTCCGCTGCAGGTCTCATCCTGCGGGGATCCTGTCCACTTGGGCGCGGGCGAGCACCGGCTCACGAGTGATGCCCAAGGCGGACTGGTCCTCACGACGGCGGCCCTCGCCCCGCCCCAGTTGCCTCCGGTCGGTCCGACTCGCACGGTGGCGATGGTGGGCACGTGGACCGCCGAGTCCCGCCATGTCCGCGTCGGCCCGGGCGCAGCCTCCTATCTGGCCCTGACCGAGAACTTCAACAAGGGGTGGACGGCGACGCTCGACGGGAAGCGCCTGCAACCGGTACGCGTCGACGGATGGCGCCAAGCGTGGATCGTGCCGGCCGGGACCGGTGGCCTTGTGCAGCTCTCGTTCCCGCCCGGCCACGTCTACACCTCGCTTCTGGTTGCAGGTGTGGTCGGCCTCGTCGTCCTGCTCGAACTCGTCTGGTGGCCAGGACGTCGTCGCCGGGTGCCTGCGCTCGCCGCGGGACGGGACGACCTCTTCTATGCGTCACCGCGGGTTCCGTACAGCCTCCAAGTGGCGGCGGTCGTCGTCGTGTCGTTGCTCATGGGCGGCGCGGTCGGTGTGCTGGCGTGCGGAACGCTTCTGCTGGTGGCGCGCCGTCAGCGCTGGTTGCCGTTGGTGGCGGGCGGAGCCTTCGCCGTCGCCGGCATCGCGGTGTTCCTCAGCCCCGGACAGTTCCCGGGCAACGGCAGCGGTGCGTTCGGCGCGCCCGCGCAGCTGTGCGCCATGGTCGCTGTCATCGCGGTCGCCGTCTCGCTCGTCCACGCTCGGGGTGAGCCGTGACCGAGCGTCGGCTGTTTCCGGCTTGTGACGGTCTTCGCGCGATGGCGGCGGGGAGCGTCTTCCTCTTCCACGCCGCAGACCTGACCGGTGTCGTGGCGACGAGCGCGGCGGGTGCGTACCTCTTCCAGCTCGACGTCGGCGTGGACGTGTTCTTCGTCCTGTCGGGCTTCCTTTTGTATAGGCCGTTCGTTCGTGCCCATCTCGAAGGCCGACCGGCGCCGACGATCGGCACCTATTACAAGCGCCGGTTCCTGCGGATCTTTCCTGCCTACTGGCTGGCCCTGATGGCCGTGCTCTACATGTTCCATCAGGCGGCTGCCCCCACCACCCACGACGGCCTCGTGTACTTCAGCCTGACCCAGATCTACAGCAAGCGGCTGGCGCTCGGAGGGCTGGTGCCGGCGTGGAGCCTGTGCACCGAGATCTCGTTCTACGCCTTCCTTCCCCTGTACGCCTGGGCGCTGCGGCGAGTGGCGCGCGCCACGCCGAAGTTCCGAGCGGAGCTCCTCGGTCTGGCTCTCTTGTACGTCGCGAGCGGCGTCTTCCGCGTCACGATGAATCATCAGGGCACGAGCATCACGACAACGTGGCTGCCGTCGTACCTCGACGTATTCGTTCTCGGCATGCTGCTCGCGGCGGTGACGGTCGCGGTCGAGAACGGCCTGGGCGGCGAGTGGTGGCACGTCGTGCCTCGGGACGCGGTGGTGTGGTGGGCGGCGGCCGGCGCGCTCTTTTTCGCGGTGTCGAACATGGGCATGCCGACCGGGCTCACCGCCGTCGGCGCGGACAAGTACTTGGTGCACCATCTTCTCGCCGGGACGATCGGCGCGCTGCTCGTGTGTCCGGCGGTCCTACACGCCGATGCGGGCGGACTGATCCGCGGGGCGCTTTCGTCTCGACCGCTGCGTGTCCTCGGGCTCGTTTCCTACGGCGTGTTTCTTTGGCATCTCCCGTGGCTCACGCAGGTCGCGAAGTGGACGGGTGCCCATCCGTTGTCGGGCGACTTCTGGCTCGTCATTGGTCTCAGCGTCCCCTTGACGTTGCTCACGGCGTGGGCGACCTACGTCGTGATCGAGCGCCCGCTCATGAAGACGCGAGCCGGTCGGAAAGAGCCACCGCTCGGCATCGTGAGCGCCTCCGGCAGGCGCTGATTTCACCGGGTTGCGAAGCCAGCCCCGCTGCTAGCTTCACCGGCGAGGGAACGAGGTGTGGTCTGGCGTAACCGCGGCAATTCCCTCTGAAACAGCAGCGGAACAAGGGAGAGCGCCAGCGTGGCCATCGGTACGGTCAAGTGGTTCAACTCGGCGAAGGGTTTCGGGTTCATCTCACAGCCCGATGGAGAACCCGACGTCTTCGTGCATCACACCGCCATCCAGATGAACGGATGGCGGGCCTTGGAAGAAGGTCAGAAGGTCGAGTTCGAGGTGCAGCAAGGGCCCAAGGGCCTGCAGGCTGCCAACGTGCGCGCCGTCTAGATCCAATAGGACACGTGTGAAGGGCCGCTTCCGGGCGGCTCTTCGCCGCGTTAACGAGACGCTTCGACTTGACGCCGCGGGCGCTGTGAACCTTGCCTGAGGGCATGCGCTCCCGCGGTGACCGAGGCGAACGCCGTCCGTTGCCGCCCGGCTTCGGGACGATCTGGACGACCGTCGCCGTCGACCTGGTCGGCTTCGGCGTGGTGCTGCCGTTGTTGCCGCTGTACGCGTCGCGCTTCCACGCCAGCCCGGCGACCGTGGGGGCCATGTTCGCCTCCTTTTCGGTGGCCCAGCTGGTGTTCGCTCCGATCTGGGGGCGGGTGTCGGACCGCATCGGCCGCAAACCCGTGCTCATCCTCTCGCTGGTGGGGACGGCCGCCGGCACGCTGCTGACGGGCGTGGCCGGGTCGTTGACGCTTCTGTTCGTGGGTCGAATCGTGGACGGCGTCTCCGGGGCCAGCGTCTCGGTTGCCCACGCCGCCGTCGCCGACGTGGCGGCGCCGCGCGAACGGGCCCGGCTGTTCGGGCTTCTCGGTGCTGCGTTCGGCGTCGGCTTCGTGGCCGGCCCGGCGATCGGAGCTCTCGCCGCCCTCGTCGACGAACGCCTGCCGTTCTTCGTCGCCGCTGCCATCGCCGGGATCAACGCGCTGGTGGCCATCCGCCGGCTGCCGGAGACGAACCGGCGGCGCGCCGGTGTGCACACGCCGCTGGGGTGGACGCCCCAGACCGGTCTCGAGGACGAAGTGGTCGTGCTCGAAGACATCGACGAGCCGGCGCGGCCACAACGGGGACTCCCCCGACTGCTGGTGGTGGCGTTCGTCTCGCTCGTCGCCTTCAGCGCCTTCGAGGTGACGTTCCCGCTCTTCGGCCACGCCCGGCTCGGCTTCCAGCTGACGTCGACGGCCGGCCTGTTCGCCGCCATCGGCCTCCTGCTGGCGGCCGTGCAGTCGTCCCTCGTGCATCCGGCCGTACGACGCTTCGGCGAGATGGGAACGTTGCGATTCGGGCTCCTCGTGAACGCGGCGGGACTGCTCGTCCTCGCTGCCGTGCACTCGTGGTGGCTCCTCGTCCCCGCGCTGGTGGCGCTGGTCGTCGGTCAGGGCCTGGCGAGGCCGGCTCTCACCGCGACATTCGCGGGACGCGCCGGTGCCCGCCGAACCGGCGGAGTGCTCGGCGTGCAGCAGTCAGCGAACGGGTTGGCGCGTGTCGTTGGGCCGCTGATGGGCGGGTTGCTGTTCGAACACGTGGGCGTTGCCGCCCCATATGTCGTCGGCGCCGGGTTGATGGCGGTCTGTGCAGTGCTCGCGGCGCGAGCGTGATCATTCGGACAGTGCTCAACTTTGCGCGGCCGCGGTCGATACCATCATTGAGGATGCAAGGTTTCTCGTCGGGACGCGTGAGAGTGGCGCTGCTGTTCTTGGCCGCCATCGTCGTGGCGTTCCTCCTGAGCATCGGGACGAGCGCCCCCAAGAGCGACGCCCAGGTCGGTTACGGCGCCCCGCAGAACCTTCCCGACCAGGTCATCAGCCCCGCTTCAAGCAGCCACGGCAGCTCGCGGTTCGGACTGCTCGTCGGGGGCGGCACGGCGGTCGTGATTCTTGGCGGTGCCGTCTTCTACGGCTACCGCCACAAGCACCCGACCGAGCATCCCTACCCCTGAGCGGGTGACCGAGGCGCCAGGTTGAGCGCCTCCCCGGGTATTGTTACCCTCGGGTAACTTCCGGGTAGCAAGGGGTGCAGCATGTCGGACTTCTCCCTCGACCTCAACGAGGATCAGCTTCAGATCCAGAAGTGGGTCCACGACTTCGCCGAGAACGTCGTGCGTCCCGTCGCCCACGAGTGGGACGAGCGGGAAGAGACCCCCTGGCCCGTCATCGAGGAGGCCGCCAAGATCGGCCTGTACGGCCTCGACTTCATGGCGAACGCCTTCGGCGACCCGACTGGCCTCATGCTGCCGATCGTCCTGGAGGAGATGTGCTGGGGTGATGCAGGCATCGCCCTCGCCCTCTTCGGTACGAGTCTTGGGGTCGCCGGCCTGATGGGCAACGCGACCCCCGAGCAGGCGGCCGAGTGGCTGCCGCAGTGCTACGGCACGCCCGACGACATCAAGCTCGCCGCCTTCGGTGTCTCCGAGCCCGACGCCGGCTCCGACGTTTCTTCGTTGCGCAGCCGCGCCGTCTACGACGAGGCCAAGGACGAGTGGGTGCTGAATGGCACCAAGACGTGGATCACCAACGGCGGCATCGCCGACGTGCACGTCCTCGTGCTATCGGTCGACCCCGAGCTCGGGTCGCGGGGCCACGCCGCCTTCGTCGTCGGCCCAGGCACCCCCGGCATTCGCCAGGGCCAGAAGTTCAAGAAGCACGGCATCCGCGCCTCGCACACCGCCGAGGTGATCCTCGAGGACTGCCGCGTCCCCGGAAGCTGGCTGCTCGGCGGCAAGGAGAAGCTCGACGAGCGTCTCGCTCGGGCGCGGGAAGGCAAGTCGTCGCGCAGCCAAGCCGCCATGTCGACGTTCGAGACCACCCGGCCCGCGGTTGGTGCCCAGGCCGTCGGCATCGCGCGCGCCGCCTACGAGTACTCCC
Organism: Acidimicrobiales bacterium; assembly: GCA_035948135.1. Taxonomy (GTDB): domain Bacteria; phylum Actinomycetota; class Acidimicrobiia; order Acidimicrobiales; family AC-14; genus CADDZP01. Next base: position 34,381 of record DASZJL010000010.1, read on the forward strand.
TCGACTACGCCAAGGAGCGCAAGCAGTTCGGCCGGGCGATCATCGAGAACCAGGCCATCGCCTTCAAGCTGGCCGACATGAAGACGCGCATCGATGCGTCACGGCTGCTCGTATGGCGGGCGGCGTGGATGGGCCGCAACGGCAAGAAGTTCGAGGCGGGCGAGGGCTCCATGTCCAAGCTCTTCGCCGGCGAGACGGCCGTGTGGGTCACCGAGCAGGCCATCCAGATCCTCGGCGGCTACGGCTACATCCGCGAGTACCCCGTCGAGCGCTGGCACCGCGACTCGAAGATCTACACGATCTTCGAGGGGACGTCCGAGATCCAACGGTTGGTCATCGCCCGCAGCATCTCCGGCGTGCACATTCCGTAGGCCCTGACCTGCAATTTTGTTGGCGGACCGGACGCACCGGCACCACACGGTAAAGCCTGACACAGAACGATTTCGTAGGCCCGCATCCCTACTCATCCCTACAACTGCT
>DASZJL010000011.1:0-10987 GCA_035948135.1 Acidimicrobiales bacterium
GGCAGCGAGAGGCGACCGGCCAACGCCATCGCCCGCTGCGCGAGCCGGTAGCCCTCCGGCCGCGGCCGGCCGTCGGCGGCGTGTCGGTCCATGGCCACCACGACGACTCGCCCGCCTTCGATCGTCGCCAGCCCGGCCCGGACGACGGGGTCGACGCCGTGGAGCTCGGTCCAGGACGAGCACAGGCGGGCCGCCCAGTCGATACCGCTGGCACGGAACGGCAAGCGAGCGCGCTCGACCTCGCCCGACGGGCTGTCCTCGACGGTGGTGTGTACGAACACGCCCCCGAACCGGCGGGGCGCGAGCGGCGCCTCCCGCAGTCCCAGTGCGGCTTCGATCCACGCGCCGCCGTCGGCGGTCACGGCGTCGATGAGCCCATGCTCATACGCGGACTCCGCGGTGTGGGATCCGTGGGGCAGGGGCGTGCCCGTCGTCAACTCCACGACCCGCGGGCCGGCGAAGCCGATCGTGGCGCCGGGTTCGGCGGCCCGCACGTCGGTCAAGGACGCGTACGAGGCGTAGACACCGCCTGTTGTCGGCGACCGCAGCACGGCGAGGGACAACAACCCGGCGCGACCGTGGGCGGTGGCAGCCGAGGACGTGCGCGCCATCTGGATCAGGGACACCATGCCCTCTTGCATGCGGGCGCCACCCGACGCCGGCAGGACCACCATCGGCAGCCGCTCCTCGACCGCCCGCCGGTACGCCCGCACCACCTTCTCTCCGTGGGCCGCGCCCATCGATCCGCCCATCACGTCGAACCGACCCTCGGCGAAGGCGTAGTGCTCGGTGCGTCCGGTGACCACCGATTCTTCGTCGGGCGCCTTGTAGTCGGGCCAGTCCAACGGGTTGTCACCACGCAGATCGCGGTCCCATTCCGCCTGGGTGGGGTGCGGAGGCATCCGCCTACTATGCACGCCCGTGGAACGCCGGTACCGGGTCGTCGTGGCCAAGCCGGGCCTCGACGGACACGACCGGGGGGCCAAGGTCATCGCCAGAGCGCTGCGCGACGCCGGCTTTGAGGTCATCTACACGGGCCTGCACCAGACGCCTGAGCAGGTCGTCGAGACCGTCGTACAGGAGGACGCCGACGCCGTCGGGCTCTCGCTTCTCTCGGGCGCCCACATGACCCTCTTCCCGAAGGTCATCGAGCAGCTGAAGGAGAAGGGCGCCGACGACGTCCTCGTGTTCGGCGGCGGCATCATCCCCGACGCCGACATCCCCAAGCTCAAGGAGATGGGCGCAGCCGCCATCTTCACACCGGGGTCGTCGATGGCGTCGATCACCGAGTGGCTGCAACAGGCGCTGGAAGAGCGCAACGCCAACAACTAAGGGCTGATGGATCTCTTCGAATATCAAGGCAAGCAGTACTTCGCCCGCTTCGGCATCCCCGTCTCACCGGGTGGCGTGGCCGACTCGGTCGACGAAGCCGTCAACCAGGCCGACAAGGCGGGCTTCCCGGTCGTCGTCAAGGCCCAGGTTCAGGTGGGCGGGCGGGGCAAGGCCGGCGGCATCAAGCTGGCCGACAACGCCGATGAGGTGCGCGAGCACGCGTCCAACATCCTGGGCATGGACATCAAGGGGCACGTCGTGCGCCGACTTTGGATCGAGCACGCGTCCGACATCGACCAGGAGTACTACGCGTCGTTCACCCTGGACCGCTCCGAGAAGAAGCTTTTGGGGATGCTGTCGGCCGAGGGTGGCGTCGAGATCGAAACGGTGGCCGACAAGAACCCGGAGGCCATCGCCCGCCTGCACATCGACCCGGTCGACGGGCTGTCGGCCGAGACGACTCGCGACTGGGTGGGGCGGGCCAACCTCGACCCGCGTGCGGTTGACGGCACCGTCGACCTTCTCCAGAAGCTCTACCGCTGCTTCGTCGAGGGCGACGCCGACCTGGTCGAGATCAACCCCCTGATCCTCACGCCCGAGGGGAAGGTCCACGCCCTCGACGCCAAGGTCACCCTCGACGACAGCGCCGCCTTCCGCCATCCGGAGTGGGACGAGTTCCGCGGCCTCGAGCAGCTCGATCCCCGTGACGCGCTGGCCAAGGAGAAGGGTCTTCAGTACGTGGGTCTCGACGGCACCGTCGGCATCATCGCCAACGGCGCCGGGCTCGCCATGAGCACGTGCGACGTGGTGAACCAGGTGGGCGGCTCGCCCGCCAACTTCCTCGACATCGGGGGCGGGGCCAACGCCGAGGTCATGGCGAACGCCCTCGAGGTGATCAACACCGACGAGAAGGTGCAGGCCATCTTCATCAACATCTTCGGCGGCATCACGAGGGGCGACGAGGTGGCGAACGGCATCGTCCAAGCGCTCGACTCCGTCGAGATTCGCCCGCCGATCGTCATCCGGCTCGACGGCACCAATGCCGAACAGGGCCGGGCGATCCTCAAGGACCGGGAGTCCGACCGGTTCATCTCCAAGCCGACGATGCTCGAAGCGGCCCGCACCGCGGTTGAGCTGGCTGGGGGTAAGCCGAGATGAGCATCTTCGTCGATGAGAACACGAAGGTTGTGGTCCAGGGCCTCACGGGTGGCCAGGGCCGCTTCCACGGCCTCCGCAACCGCGACTACGGCACCAAGGTGGTCGCCGGGGTGACGCCCGGCAAGGGCGGAACCGACGTCGATGGCATCCCCATCTACGACACCGTCGAGGAGGCCGTGAAGGCGACAGGCGCCGACGCGAGCTTCGTCGTCGTGCCTCCCAAGGCCGCGCCTGACGCCGTGCGCCAGGCCGCCGCCGCCGGCATTCCCTTGATCGTCTCCATCACCGAGGGCATCCCCGCCCAGGACGAAGTGCTGCTGTTCAACCAGCTGAAGCGCAACCACCCGGACACCCAGCTCATCGGGCCCAACTGCCCGGGCGTCATTTCCCCGGGCAAGTGCAACATCGGCATCACCGCCGGTGAGATCGCCAAGCCCGGCGGCCCCGTCGGCATCGTCTCCCGCTCGGGCACGCTGACCTACCAGGCCCTCTACGAGCTGACCCAGGCCGGGATCGGTCAGACCACGTGCGTGGGGATCGGCGGCGACCCGGTACCGGGCACGAGCTTCATCGACTGCCTAAGCCGCTTCCAGGCCGATCCCGACACCAAGGCCGTGATCATGATCGGCGAGATCGGGGGCTCGGCCGAGGAGCAGGCGGCCGAGTACATCAAGGCCGAGATGGACAAGCCCGTCGTCGCGTACATCGCGGGCGTGACCGCTCCGCCCGGCAAGAAGATGGGCCACGCGGGCGCCATCATCTCCGGCTCCAGCGGCACGGCCCAGGCCAAGATCGACGCCCTCGAGGCGGCGGGCGCCAAGGTCGGCCAGAACCCCACCGAAATGGCCGACCTCATGCGCGAGGTCGTCGCCAAGCTCTGAGCCTGCAAACTGGCGCGGTGTTCCGCCGTGCCTTCGCGTTTGTCGCGCTCCTGACCTGCGCGGCGTGCGGGTCGGCGGCGGCGCGCCTGCCGCTCGAGCGGGCCGCGGCCCCGCTGCCGACGACCACCTTGCCGGCGACGACGACGACACAGACATCTCCGCCGCCGCCACCGCCTCCGACCGCACCGCCCGCGCCTCCGTCCACTGTTCCGGCTGCCAACGCCGTGCTCTCGCCGCGCGGCTTTGCCCTACCCGTCGACCGGCGCGATCCGACGGGCTGGCTCGTCGAGACCCCGTGCGGAAACCAGACGATGCTGTCGGCGGGCGCACCCCTCGCCACACCGGTCGTGATCCTCGACCCCGGCCACGGCGGGGGAGAAACGGGTGCGGTCGGACCGAACCACCTGCGCGAATCGGTGGTCAACCTCGCGGTCTCCCAGGTCACCAAGGCCACGCTCCAGGCCAACGGCGTCACCGTGGTCATGACCCGGCCAGGCGACAACCGGGTGGTGCTGACGACGCGCTCTGCCCTCGTGCGCAAGCTCCGCCCGGCGGCCATGGTGTCGGTGCACCACAACTCGAGCCCCGACGGCCCTCGGGACACGCCTGGCACCGAGACCTACTACCAGTACACGTCTCCGCAGTCGAAGCGCCTGGCCGGCCTCATTTACGAGGAGGTGTTCAGAGCCCTGTCGGCGTACCAGATCCCCTGGGTCGGTCAGGTCGACGCCGGGGCCAAGTACCGCCTCAACGCCCAGGGCGGCGACTACTACCACATGCTCCGCGAGACGGCCGGCACGCCGTCGACGATCGCCGAGCTGGCGTTCATCTCCGACGGGCCCGAAGCCGATCTGCTGGCCAGGCCTGACTTCCAGAAGGTGGAGGGCGAGGCCGTCGCGCGCGGCATCCTCCGCTTCCTGCGGACCCAGGACCCGGGGTCTGGCTACGTCACGCCACTCCCGCGTCCGAGTTCAGACAACGGTGGCGGCCCCGAAGGCTGCGTCGACCCGCCGCTCTAGGTCGTGTGCCGCCAGTCCTCCAGCCGCGGCTGGCCCGCCGCCGCCCACACGCCGTAAGCGAACGCTCCGGCCACCACGAGCCCGAGCCACGCGCCCCAGGCGTAGTACTTCGTGACGATCACCTTCAGTAGGACGAGGACGAACACGACGACCGCCTGCACGAGCTGGATGCGGACCCACGGGACCGCCACTTCGGGCAGCCCGGTCGTGCTGATGCGGGTGACCACGACCTCGATCAGCAGCGCCAGCGTCGTCAGCCACGCAAGCACCGCTGTCCAACCCTGCGGAGGCTCGACGGCCGTGCGGGTGACCTCGTAAATGCCGATCGCGAAGGTTCGGTCGTACCAGGGCGCGAAGAAGAGTGTGGCCATCAGGAGGACCCCGGAGATCACCACCAGCCGGACGGCGTACTCCTTGCGCACAAACCCCGACGGTAGAGCACCGAATGCCGCGACCCCTGTCGCCGTCTTTTCGCCAGCATGTCGGCCCTGCGGGCCCGACGCGCCGCCGGCGCTGGCGCGCCTTTGGCGCGAGCGAAAAGAAGCCGACTGGTAGCTTCCGAAGCATGAGGATCGGGGTGCTGGCGTCGGGCGGTGGCAGCAACCTGGAGGCCATTCTGGCCGCCGGTCTGCCGGTCGCGGTGGTGGTTGTCGACCGGCCCTGCCGGGCCACCGAGCTGGCCGAGGGAGCCGGCGTTCCCTCCGAGCTCGTCGAGTGGAGTGGCGACCGGCTCGACTTCACCCACAGAGTGGTCGACGCACTCGAGCGTCACGGCGCGGAGCTGGTAGCGATGGCCGGCTTCATGCGCATCCTCGACAAGCCGATCTTCGACGCCTTCCCGGGGCGGGTCCTCAATACCCACCCGTCGCTCCTGCCGTCGTTCCGCGGCGCCCACGCAGTTGCCGACGCCCTCGAAGCGGGCGTGAAGGTCACCGGGTGCACCATCCACGTGGCCGTGCCCGAGGTCGACGCCGGGCCGATCCTGGCCCAGGAGGCGGTGCCCGTCCTCGACGACGACACGGCCGACTCGCTGCACGAGCGCATCAAGGCCGTCGAGCACCGCCTGTATCCCGACACCATCAAGAAGTTCCTCGAGGCCGAGTCCGCTTGAGGGCGCTCATCTCCGTCCACGACAAGACCGGCGTCGTCGACTTGGCGCGCGGCCTCGTCGACCTCGGCTGGGAGGTCGTTTCGAGCGGGGGCACCTCCAAGGCCCTGGCGGATGCGGGCGTCCCGGTCACACCCGTCGAGACGATCACCGCGTCGCCCGAGATGCTCGGCGGGCGGGTCAAGACGCTCCACCCCCGCATTCACGGCGGCATCCTGGCCGACCGCTCCAAGCCCGAGCACGCCGCCGACCTGGAGGCCCAGGGCATCGAGCCCATCGACCTCGTCGTCTGCAACCTGTACCCGTTCCGGAGCCAGCCCTCGATCGAGATGATCGACGTGGGCGGTCCCACGATGGTGCGGGCCGCGGCCAAGAACCACGCCCACGTCGGGGTCGTCGTCGACCCCGCCGACTATGGCCAGGTGCTCGAAGAGCTCCGGTCCGACGGGTCACTGTCCACCGAGACCAAGCGGCGCCTGGCCCGGGCCGCCTTCGCCCACACCGCTGCCTACGACGCCGCCATCGTCACCTGGTTCGACGAGGGCGAGACACTGCCGCCGAGCATCCACCTGGCCCTCGACCGGGCCCAAGAGGTCCGCTACGGCGAGAACCCTCACCAGCAGGCCGCCCGCTACCGCGAGGTGGGCGAGCGCGGGTGGTGGGACTCGATGACCCAGCACGGTGGCAAAGAGCTCTCGTACCTCAACCTCTACGACACCGAAGCGGCGTGGCGCCTGGTGCACGACCTGGGCGACGGGCCGGCGGTGGCGATCATCAAGCACGCCAACCCGTGCGGCGCCGCCATCGCGGCCGACATCGAGACGGCGTACACGCGGGCCCACGAGTGCGACCCGGTCTCCGCGTTCGGCGGGATCGTGGCCGCCAACCGCCCGGTGAGCGTCGCCATGGCCGAGGCGCTGGCTCCGGTGTTCACCGAGGTCGTCGTCGCCCCCGGCTACGAGCCGGGCGCCCTCGAGGCCCTCACGGCGAAGAAGAACCTGCGCGTCCTGGAGGCCGAAGCCCCGGGGCGCCAGCGCTTCGACCTGCGCTCCATCGACGCCGGCCTCCTCGTGCAGGAGCCCGACCACTTCGTGAGCCAGCGCCCCGACTGGCGGGTGGTCACCAAGGCCACCCCCACCGACGACCAGTGGCGCGACATCGAACTGGCGTGGCGGGTGTGCGCGTGGGTGAAGTCCAACGCCATTGCCTTCGTGAAGGACGGCCAGGCCGTCGGCGTCGGCGCCGGCCAGCAGAACCGCGTCGACTCGGTGCGCATCGCGGCCCGCAAGGCCGACGGTCGCGCCAACGGCGGGGTGTGCGCGAGCGATGCCTTCTTCCCCTTCCGGGACAACATCGACGAGCTGGCTGCCGCGGGTATCGGTGCCGTCGTCCAGCCCGGCGGGTCGCTGCGCGACGAAGAGGTGATCACGGCCGCCGACGAGCACGGCTTGGCCATGGTCTTCACCGGCGAACGGCACTTCCGGCACTAGGAGGAACATGGGCGCCGCGATTCTCGACGGAGCCGCCATCGCCGCCGCGGTGCGGGCCGAGTTGGCGGAGGAGGTGGCCACGCTGGCCCAGGTCGGCGTCGTGCCCGGGCTGGGCACGATCCTCGTGGGTGACAACCCGTCCAGCGCCGCCTACGTGCGCCTGAAGCACCAGGATTGCGAAGAGATCGGCATCCAGTCGTTCGGCGAGCATCTTCCCGAGGACACGTCGCAGGAGCGGCTGCTCGAGGTGATCGCGTCCTACAACGCCAACCCCGACATCGACGCCTTCCTCGTCCAGCTGCCGCTGCCCAAGCAGCTCGACGAGCTGCAGTCGCTGCTCGCGGTCGATCCCGAGAAGGACGTCGACGGTCTGCACCCCGTGAACCTGGGCCGGTTGGTGATGGGCAACCTCGGACCGATCGCGTGCACCCCGGCCGGCATCGTGGAGCTGCTCGTTCGCCACGGCGTGCAGATCGAGGGCCAGCACGTGGTGATCATCGGGCGCGGCCTCACCATCGGCCGTCCCCTGGCCAACCTCCTGGCATTGAAGCGCGAGCACGCCAACGCCGCTGTCACGGTGGTGCACACCGGCGTGAAGGACCTCGGCTCCTATACCCGCCAGGCCGACATCCTCGTGGCCGCCGCCGGGTCCCCGGGCTTGGTGAAGCCCGACATGGTGAAGCCGGGGGCAGCGGTGGTCGGCGCGGGCGTCACCATGGACGGCAAGAAGGTCATCAGCGACGTCGAGGAGTCGGTGGCCGAGGTGGCGGGCTGGATCACGCCCCGCATCGGCGGCGTCGGCCCGATGACGCGAGCAATGCTGCTGAAGAACACTGTGCTCGCCGCCTCCAGACGGCGTTCGTAGCCCGTCTAGCTAGCCTCTCCTGATGGCGAAGATCGCCGACCTTCTGGCCGCGGGACGCACGTTCTCGTTCGAGTTCTTCCCACCGAAGAACGACGACGAGCAGCAGACGCTCGTACGCACCCTGCGGGACCTCGAGCCCTTGAACCCGTCGTTCGTCTCGGTGACGTACCGCGGCGGTCGCGAGTCGCGAGCCCGAACGCACGACCTGGTGGTCGGCATGCTGCGTACGACCACGCTGACGCCGATGGCCCACCTGACGTGTGTCGTCCACTCGCGGCTCGAGCTGGCGGAGATCCTCGTCGAGTATCGCAAGGCGGGGATCGAGAACGTCCTCGCTCTGGGCGGCGATCCGCCCGTCGAGGCGAGCGAGGGCGCCGGTGAGCTGGCCTACGCCCAGCAGCTGGTCGAGCTGGCTCACGCCATCGGCGGATTCTCGGTCGGCGTGGCGGCCCACCCCGAACTGCACCCGCGGTCGCCCGACCGCAGCAGCGACCGCGAGTTCCTGGCCGAGAAGCTTCGTCTGGCCGACTTCGCCATCACCCAGTTCTTCTTCCGGCTCTCGGACTACGAGTCGATGATGGAGGACCTGGCGAGCGCGGGCATCGACAAGCCGGTGATCCCGGGCATCATGCCGATCACCTCGCTGTCGGGGGTCCAGCGCATGGCCCAGCTGTCGGGCTGCGAGGTGCCGCGCGAAGTCGTGGCCCGCGTCGAGAAGTACGCCGACGACCCCGACGCCGTACGCAAGGAGGGCGTCGCCGTCGCCACCGAGCTCTGCAAGGAGCTCCTCGACTCCGGCGTGCCCGGCCTGCACTTCTACACACTGAACCGTTCGAAAGCCACGAGGGAGATTTACGGCCACCTCGGCCTATCCTCCTCGGATGGCTGACAAGATCACCGCTGCCGCTGACGGCACCCTGCAGGTCTCCGACGAGCCGATCATCCCCTTCATCGAGGGCGACGGCACCGGTGTCGACATCTGGCCTGCAGCGCAGAAGGTCATGGACGCGGCGGCGGCCAAGCACGGCAAGAAGATCGCCTGGAAGGAGGTGCTGGCCGGGCAGAAGGCCTTCGACGAGACCGGGAGCTGGCTGCCGGACGAGACCGTCGAGACCTTCAAGGAGTACCTCATCGGGATCAAGGGCCCGCTGACCACGCCGGTCGGCGGCGGTATCCGCAGCCTGAACGTGGCCCTCCGCCAGATCCTCGACCTCTACGCGTGCGTGCGTCCCGTGCGTTGGTTCCAGGGTGTCCCGTCGCCGGTGCGTCACCCCGAGAAGGTCGACATGGTGATCTACCGGGAGAACACCGAGGACATCTACGCCGGCCTCGAGGTCGAGGAGGGCACGCCCGAGGCGGCCAGGCTCATCAAGCTCCTCAGCGACGAGATGGGCTGGAAGATCCGGCCCGACTCCGGCGTCGGGATCAAGCCTGTCTCGGAGACCGGGTCCAAGCGCCTGATCAGGGCCGCCATCGAGTACGCCGTCGAGCGCAAGCGCAAGAGCGTCACCCTCGTGCACAAGGGCAACATCCAGAAGTTCACCGAGGGTGCCTTCCGCAACTGGGGCTATGAGCTCACCCGCGAGGAGTTCTCCGACGTCGCCGTCGGCTGGGACGACTGCGGCGGCGATCCGGGCGGGAAGATCCTGGTGAAGGACGCCATCGCCGACATCACCCTCCAGCAGGTGCTCACCCGCCCCGACGAGTTCGACGTGATCGCCACCACCAACCTCAACGGCGACTACCTCTCAGACGCGCTCGCTGCGCAGGTCGGCGGCATCGGCATCGCGCCCGGCGGCAACATCAACTACGTCTCCGGTCACAGCATCTTCGAGGCCACCCATGGCACGGCCCCGAAGTATGCGGGCCAGGACAAGGTCAACCCAGGCTCGGTTCTCCTCTCGGGCGTGATGATGTTCGAGCGCCTCGGCTGGCAGAGCGCGGCCGACGACATCGTCCGCGCCCTCGAAGCGACCATCGCCGAGAAGATCGTCACCTACGACTTCGCCCGCCTGATGGACGGCGCCACCGAGGTCAAGACCTCCGAGTTCGCATCCGCCATCGTCGAACGGCTCTAACTCCACTGCCCTCATCGCCGCTTTTGCTGGATTCTGTGCGCTCAGCGCACACAATCCAGCAATAGCGGCTGATGGAGCGGTTAGGCCGAGCCTTCGCCTCGGGTTCCCTTCTTCATGGGTCGTAGAGTTCTCGCCCAAGTGAGGGAGGAGCAATTTTGAAGATCACCGTCGTGGGCGCCGGCTTCTACGGCTCGACGCTCGTTCAGCGCATTGCCGAGGCCGACATCGTCGACGAGGTCGTGATGACCGACATCATCGAGGACAAGCCCCAGGGCCTCGCCCTCGACATGATGCAGGCCCGCTCGATCGAGGGCTTCGAGACGCGCATCGTCGGCACCAACGGCTACGACGAGACCGCGGGCTCTGACGTATGCGTGATCACCGCCGGCCTCCCCCGCAAGCCGGGCATGAGCCGCATGGACCTCATCGAGACCAACGCCAAGATCGTCGCCGACGTCACCCGCAAGTTGGTGGCCGGCTCGCCCGACGCGGTGATCATCGTCGTGTCCAACCCCCTCGACGAGATGACCGCCCTCTGCGCCCAAGTGTCGGGGTTCCCCAAGAACAGGGTGATGGGCCAGGCCGGCATGCTCGACACCGCGCGCTTCAAGCACTTCGTGGCCGAGCACACGGGCTCGGCAGCGCACAAGGTCGAGGCCATGACCCTCGGTTCCCACGGCGACACCATGGTTCCCATCCCCTCCCAGGTGAAGGTCGACGGCAAGCCCCTGCTCGAGGTCCTCGAGGACGACGTCGTGGACGGCATCGTGCAGAAGACGCGCGACGGTGGCGCCGAGATCGTCGGCCTGCTCAAGACGGGCTCGGCGTACTACGCCCCGTCGGCGGCGGCGGCCGCCATGGTGAAGGCCGTGGTCCGCGATACCGGTGAGGTCATGCCCGTGTGTGCGTGGCTCACCGGCGAGTACGGCATCAAGGACGTGTACCTGGGCGTGCCCGCCAAGGTCGGCCGCGGCGGTGTGAAGGAGATCGTCGAGCTGCCGCTCACCGACGAGGAGCTCGAGGCCCTTCGCACGGCCGCCGAAGCTGTCCGTGCGA
>DASZJL010000012.1:0-29839 GCA_035948135.1 Acidimicrobiales bacterium
GCACGCCGTCGGCGTCTTGGAACGTCGCCCCCGACCTCTTGTCCGCGGCGGCGGCACGGACGTTCTGGCCGACGATGACGCTCAGCGGCACCAGTCGCTGAAAGGTCTGGCTGATCCTGGACACGCGGATCGTTGCGCTCCCAGACCGGATGCCCGCGGGCAGCGAGACAAGGGCAACGACAACGAACGGGTACCGGCACCACATGCTGCCGACGCCTTGTGTGATCTTGACCGCCAGCGCCGCGTTGAATCGCCCGAACCATCGGCCGTCTTCTGGCGGCCTGACGACGTCGGCCACCTTCCGCGGCCCGAACGGCCTCCCGAGAAGCGATGCGCGGGTGGGGATGAAGGTGAAGACGTCAGACATGGCGCAAGGATCTCACCGCCATTGCACCCACCCACCTGTCCAGGCCGCCCCAATAGTGCGCGTGGATGGTTTCAGCGGTCATTGCACCGCCTGAAACCATCGCCGATTCCCGCGCAGTTTTCGACCGGCAATTGACAGGTCGCTGGTGCGGGGTGACGGGGAGGACTCCTGCGCACCCCGCAGGCACGGGCCCATCGGCGAGCCGGGCCGGGACTCCCAAGGCCCCCCAGCGACTCGGCAACTCTCGCGCTTCGGCCACGCTTCTGTCGAGCGTGGCGTGGGGGCCGAGGGTGCACGCTTTCGCGATCAGAGGCATAGCGACTCACGACGATGAACTCTGGATCAGATACCTGCATGGGCCAGGCGCGTTCGCCGCGGCGACCGCCGAGTCGGCGAACCGTTTTCGCCGGCTGCCGACCGGTCCCAGCGCCTCCGCCCACGACGACCCCGGCTCGTTGGGGCGCGGATGGCGGGCCATCGACCGACCCGCGCCGGACCAACCATCGAGAACCGGCCGACGTGGCGGGGTGGTCGGTGTCCTCGCTGGGGACGGAGGCGACCGACCACCCCAGCGGGTGACAGAGTATGTCCGAAGGGCGCCGTTCTGGCTTCGTCATCTGTCGGCCGTGCACCGCACGTGTCAACGGAGGGGCCGAGGTGGCAGTCGCCGCCCTTGTCGCCCTGCCACGGGGGACAGGGACCCTCGACGGCTTGTCAACGGCAGTTGAAAACTGACCCCCTCGCGATGCCGATAGGGGGGTCAGTTTCTACGTGCCGCTGACACGGCCTACCAGCACGACCTGCGAACTGCTTGTGCAGAGCGTGGATGTCGGCCTCCACCTCCGCCGTCTGGAGACTCGAGTCAGCGTGATTCATGGTCGAACAGCCCGATGAATTGCCACAGCCCGCCGCTACGAGGCTCGAATCTCGACCGCCGAGTAGTTCCACCGGTCAGTGGTGGGTGCCGTGTCGTTGAGGGTGACGTTCGTCCCCGACACGGGCACTGCCGCCGTTCGGTACTGCGCCCAGTACGTGTCGCCCACGGGGGGTTCGTACTGGTGCACCATCGTCTGGCCCGGCCCGAGGGTGCGGTTGCTCGCCGCGTCCCAGTCGTCGCCGACTCCGTACACCACCGACTCCGGGTGCGTGGTCGTCAACGACACGCTTTGCGCGCCGCTGCCGGCATTGGCCGTCCCCGTGGCTCCGGTCCCGACCAGGCCCTGGAACGCGACGACCGTCAGAGACTGGTAGTAGTTGCCCGAGCTCTGCGTCGAAGTGACGGTGACGTTCGTCAGGGCTGTGGCTGCATGGGCGGCCCACACCTCGGCCGTCCCCAGCTGGGTGTTCGTGCGGACCACCAACGACCAGGCCAGCCCCGCCCCCGACACGGTCACGGTCTGCGCCGGGGAGGGCGATGGTCCGTCCGAGCCCACGAACGCCACCACCTCGGCCGCCGCCGCCGTCGAGAAGGGGGCGGTCGTCTGCGTACCCTGCCCGTCGGCCACATGAGCGGGGTAGGGAACCTGCGCCGACGCCTGATTGCTCATAGGGCTGGTCCAGTTGGCGCCACCGCCCGAGTAGTAGGCCTCCACGACGTAGTAGAAGGTGCCCGAGCCGGGGGTATCGCTATAGGTCGTGGTCGCCACGCTCGCGAGCTGGGCGACCTGGGCGTAGGGGCCGCCGGAGGTGGTAGCGCGAAACACGCGGGTCCCGGTGAATTTCGGCGACGTCGACGCCGCCCAGGACAGCGCGATGGTCGGGGTGCCCGTAGCGGTGAGGCCCGTCGGCGCCGTGAGGGCTTCGGTGGCGATGGGGCCCGACGCCGACGTCACACCGGAGAACATCGCCAACGCGCTGCCGCCCCCAACTGTCACCAGCGCTCCCGCGAGGAGAACGAGGGCACAAGCCAGCCGCCCGGTTCGCCTGGTCCCCCCGGCTCCCACGGTTCAGCTTCTCTGCATGCGTCGGCGGTGCCGGTCGACCCGAGCCGGGCCGACCTCGGGCCTCCAGATGACTGAAATCCAGACTGCGGCCAGCAGGAGCGGAACAACCAGCGTGGCGACCCGGTGCACCTGGGGACTGCGAAGCCACCGGATGAATGAGCCCACGCCCGGGATGGCGGTTCGCATCTTCCACGCCGTGGCGCCGTGCAATGTGGCGACCCATGGATCGGCGGCGCTGTTGGCGTCGCCTTTGGTGACGACGACGGGCTCAGCTCCGCCCTGCCGTATCTGGATGACCCGGTGGGTCACGACGTGACGGTCCCCGACGGGAATGTGATAGGTGATCACGTCGCCCACCCTCACCCTGGCGAGAGGAATGGGCGTGTCGACCACGACCGACCCCGTCGGGGCGACCGGACGCATGCTGCCGCTCAGGACCGTCAGGACCCGGTACCGGCCCGTCAACGGGCCCAGGCCTATGAAGGCCATAGTGGCCACGGCGAGGACCAGCACCGCAAGAAGCGCCGCACTGGCGGCGCTCCTTGCGATTTTCAGGACTCGTCCCGGACAGGCACGCCTCTCCGGGGTGGCGCTCAGCGCCTCCTCGAGCGTTGCCATCGCCCGCTACTGGTTGGTGGCGTTGCGCTGGGTGCCGGTGAAGCTGTACTGGATCGTCGAGGACTGGTTCTGCAGTGTGTTCGGCGCACCGGCGGGAAGGGTGAGCGTGACTCGCAGGTGGTCGGTGTTCCCGTGCGTCGTCGAGGTCAGGTTGGACAGGGCCAGGCCGGCGCCGATTACGGCGTGGGAGGCCAGGACCGAGGAGGTGGCGCCACCGCAGACGTAGGTGTAGGGAGGACCCGACTCCGTCCAGGCGACCGAGCAGCGGTCGATGACCATCTGCAGGCCGTTGGAGGCGTCGGTATCGAGGAGCGACGAGGTGGTCGCCGTCGTCGTGAGGGCCACCGAAGCCAGGTCGATCGAGCCCGAGTCGATCAGGTCGACGCTGCGCTGGATCGTATCGCCGGCTGCGATGTTTGACGCCGCCACGGTGAGACGGTTGGTCTGAGCCCCCGTCGCCCCCAGGGCGATAGTGACCGTGCCGCTGGCGACGTTCTGGGACGCGCTAGTCGAGGACGTGAACGTGGCGAAGGTACCGAACCCCGCCATCGCCCCCGCTGCCCCCAAGGCCGCGGCCGAGAGGAGCACCTTCTGGGTAGTGCTGAAACGGCGGCCATCCTTCATGACAAGTCTTCCCCTAATCCCGATAACCGCCGCATTGGCGATTTGACTCACTGAGGATCGACGTGGCGCAAGGGCAACTTGAGCTACGGCAAGGGCTATTTCTGTCATCCCCCCGAAATGGGCCAAAGGACCTATTGCCGCTCAGAAGCCCCCGCTTCAGCGACGTGACGCGGCTGCCGAAGAGGTCCGGTATGGAGGGCATCGTCTATCAGACACCCCCGAACGCTCAGATTCCGCTCGAGGGCGGCGAAGAGGTCCGAGATGCACTCATCGGCCTCGTCGAGGCGTTACAAGAGAGCACCCAGCGGGCCGAAGCGGCGATCGCCAAGGCGGATACGATCCTTCGGCTGCAGGCTGAGGGCAGCTCGCATCGCGAGATCGTCGACGCACAGGAGCGGCCTCTCATCATCGAGATGGCCACGGCCAACATCGGCGCTCTCTATGCCGCCGGTGCGCGGCTGCGCCGCGCTGAGGCGCGCGCCCTTCATGCCGAGGGCATGTCGATGGACTCCATTGCCGGATTCTTCGGCGTCACCCGCCAGCGCATCTCCGCACTGCTTCGCTCGAACAAGGACGAGTACGGACCCTCCTGGGTGCGCCGCTCGCTCCAGGGTTAAACAGTTCGCCAGGACAAGGACCCATTCCCGGATCGGGAGGATGAGGCCCGTCTCCTCGGCGATGGAGCTGAACTCGGCCTGGCCGGGTGGCGGTGGGCGTCGTTGACCAGTTTGAAGCGGTCGAGGTCCATGTAGGCGAAGGCGACGAGGCGCCCAACTCGCTTCTGGCGAGCCAGGGCGTGTTGGAGCCGGTCCGTCAGCAAGGTCCGGTTGGGAGATCAGTGAGCGGGTCGTGCAGCGCCTGATGCGAGAGCTGGCGCTCAAACTCCTGGCGCTCGCCCAGCGTGGCGTTGAACGCCTCGGCCATGGCCGCCACCTCTGACGTGGCCTCGAACACGGCTCGAACGCTGCGGCCGGCCGCCGTCGATCACCCCACGGAGGTGGCGGACTGGTCGGGCGAGGCGGCGGTACAAGAGCAACCCGAGCCCCAACAATCTGGCCACCATGAGCCCGCCGAAGATCAGGTTGCGGCGCAGATCGCCACGGGCCGAAGCAAAGGCCTCGGCTGGGGTGAGGCCGAGGCGGCCTCCAGAGGCGCAGATCGCCCGCGGGTCGGCCCGCACGATCGGCCAGTGATCCGGCCCCGGCGCGGGACTGGTTGAGGCTGGCCAACAGGCCGGATCCAAGGAGGTGATCGGCGGTTCAACGACCGTTGCCTGCAGACCCGACACGATGGGGCTGAGGTTGGCGGACAAGGCCTGGGCCTGGACCGCGGCCGAGACTGCGGGCGCCAAGGGTGGTCTCGCGGGCCCGGTTGAAACTGGTGATGGTCGTTCGTGCTGAGGATGACCAACAGAACGACCATGGTCCCACCGAACATGCCGATCAGGTGCGCCGAGATTCCGTGCCGATGCCGCAACCGAAGCCGCGAACACCCATCGTTGTCAACCTGCTCCTGCTGGCGATCCTGCGAGCGTCAGCAGCCGCGGCGCGCACATCCGGTGATCCATGTCTGTGTCAGCGTCGGTCGCCGCACCGAGCGAGGACACGGCCATGAGTCATTCCTGTCGCACCCCGGGGAGTGGCACCAGTGGTCCGAGACGGCGTCGGCCGCCCATGGAAGGTTCGAGTGCCGAGGCGCGTGATGGCGGGCCTCTCGATCCCGCACATGCCTTCGCCCGATGGGATCACTTCCGCTGGTCGAGCGCGTCGACCTTCGTCGAAGGCGCACCGGGCGCGGCGCCCTCCGCTCTCGGGTGCGAACGGAGGTCCTGTTGGGCCAGGGCAAGAATGTGTTCGGCCTCCTGGGGCTTGGCCAGGTAGAAACCTTGCGCCAGGACGCAGCCCATGCGGTCGAGGGCGCCGAGCTGACTCAACTCCTCAACCCCTTCGGCGACGGTGACCAGACCGAGGCTCTTGCCCATGGCGAGCACGGCGGCGACGATGGCGGCTCCGCCCTTGCGTCGGCCGAGGTCGCCGACGAAGGAGCGGTCGACCTTGACGACGTCGACGGGGAAGTGCCGCAAGTAGCTCAGCGACGCATAGCCCGTCCCGAAGTCGTCGAGGGCGAGGCGGATACCCATGGCCTTGAGACCGCCGACCACGGCCATTGTGCGGGGATCGTCCTCGATCAGGGCGCTCTCGGTCATCTCGAGCACGAGACGGGTTGCGGGCGCGCTCGTGCGCTCCAGGATGTCGGCAACTCTCTGCGGCAGCATTGGGTCCGTCAGCTGGCGGGGTGACAGGTTCACCGAGACGGTGAGGTCCAAGCCGTCGTTCCTCCAGTCGACGAGGTGGCGGCATGCGTCCTCCAGGACGAAATCACCCAGCTCGAGGATGAGACCGGTCTCCTCGGCGATGGGAATGAATTCCAACGGTGGCACCATCCCGTGGCGGGGCCGGACCCAGCGGACCAGCGCCTCCACACCCGTCATCCGCCCCGTCGCCAGCTCGACTTCAGGCTGGTAGTGCACGACGAACTCGCCGCGGGAAAGCCCACGACGGAGGGCGACCTCGAGTTCGGCGCGCTGGCGGGCGCGAGCGCCCAGCTGCTCGTCGAACAGCTCGATGCTGCCACGCCTGCGCTCCTTGCCCCGATACATGGCAGCGTCGGCGTCGCGGAGGAGCTCTTCGGGCGTCGACGCCAGCGCGGCGAGGGCGATGCCGATAGTGGCGGTGACATGTGACTCCCCCTCGGCAACGGTGACGGTGCGCTGGATTGCCTCTTGGAGTCGGGAGGCGACGTCGAGGGCCTCGGCGCCGGACTTGACGTTTTCGGCCAAGACCACGAACTCGTCGCCGCCGAAGCGGGCGACGGTGTCACCCGGGCGCAGCTCGCTCCTGAGGCGCTCACCAACGGCACGGAGCACCTGATCGCCCCGGGCGTGCCCATAACTGTCGTTGATGACCTTGAATCGATCGAGATCCAAGAACAGGACCGCCAGATGCGTGCGCCCCTCGCGGCTGCGGCGAGAGAGGGCGACCGCGAGGCGGTCGTCCAACAACGCCCGGTTCGGAAGCTCGGTCAGCGGATCGTGCAGCGCCTGGTGCGTCAGCTGGACCTCGAGCTGTTGGCGCTGCTCGATCGTCTCGTTGAACGCTTCGGCCACCTCGGCGATCTCAGCGGGGCCTTCCACCGGCGCCCGAGCCGTGCTGTCGCTCTTGGCGGACGCGATGGCGCCGCGCAGGCGCCGGACGGGGCGGGCCAGGCGCCGGATGAGGAGAGCGCCGAGCGCTCCCACCAACAAGACGACGCCGAGTCCCAACGCCAGGTTGCGACGCAACTCCGCCTGGGCCGACTGGAGGGCCACGTTTCTGGGCAGCCCGGCCAAGACGTGCCAGCCGTTGGAAGCGGTGACCTCGGCGTACATGCGCGATACGCCATCGACGTCCTTGACCGACGCGTAGCCGCCGGGCACCGGGTGTGACATCCACGACGACGTGAAGCGCCCGACCCTCACGGGGGCTTTGGCCGACGTGGAGAGCACGATCTGGCGGGCCGGGTCGAGCTCGATCAACACCATCTGGCGCGCCGCGCCGGCGGGAAGATCTATGGGCGCTGTGTTGGTGGACAGCACGAGCACCATGACGCCCGTGCGCCCCTGGGTGGCGGGGAACGGCACGGCAATGGTGATACCTGGCTGGCCCGTCACGGGGTCGATGGCGGTGCCGGCGTCGACGGGCTGGTTCGTCGAGATGGCTCGACCGAACCAGGCTCCCCTCGGGAGCTCGGTGCTGTGGGCATTGGGGGGTTCCAGTCCGCACACGAGGGACCCGTCCGGGCGGTAGATCTCGATGTGGCCCGCTCCGGCGTAGGTGGACATCAGGCTTGCCAGCCCGCTCAACCCGGCACGGCACTGCGCGGGGTCGAGGCTGGCCAGCTGGGGTCCCTGCGCCAGTTGGCCCACGAAGCCGAGGGTCTGAGGCACGGTGTTGGCGGCGGCGTCGGCGTTGACCTGGGCGGCGGCCTTGAGCTCGATGGAGGCGCGGTTCTTCTCCCGGGCGAAGCTCGACGCCGTGGTCAGAGCCATGAGGCCGCCGAGGGCGGCGATGCAGAGGGCGAAGGCGCTGATGAGATAGACGCCGACAGACGCGCGACGGGTGGTTCTGCCGAAGATTCGCATGGCCGAACGATCGGCACTTCAGGCGCCAATTAGAAGGGCCGACGTCCCGAACTTCTGGTTGGCGACCAAATTGGCCCGTCGGGGCGTTGACATTCCGTAGTCTCCACTCTGGGCAGTTCACTACCTTTCGATTCGCTCTGGATTCGTCCCCGCGGCGCCGAGTTCATCGCCAAGACCCTCGTGAGCTGGTTGAAGGACCAGGGCGTGCAGCCGGCGTTCATCGCCAAGGCCAGTCCCCAGCAGAACTGCTACGTCGAGAGCTTCAACCGCCCATGCGCCGCGAGCTCCTCGACGGCGAGCTCCCGCGTTCGGTCACCGAGGCCCGGGTCGTGATCGGCGACTGGGTCGAGCTCTACACCAACGTCTGTCCCCACCGCGGCCTGCGGATGCGCACGCCCGCCCGGTTCATCGGCGAGCAGCGTGCGCTCTTAACGACAAAGAGGGCAGCAAGCCCAGTGGGCACGCCACCGAGGTATGACCGCAAGCCCGTGTCGGTTGTGACGTTCACAACGTTCCGATATCTGGTCTGCCACGTCGTTCCGATATCTGGTCTGCCACGTCGGCGGACCCAACGGCTGGCCAAAGGGCTGGGACGTCACGGCGATGCGATATGCGTTCCCGTTCGGGCCGCCGGCCCTGCCGGGGCAGGCCGAGCGTCGCTGGTCCCGTGCCTCGATACGTACCCAGATCGAAGTGTCGGGAGGTCGGGGCGGAACCGCGTTCGGCCCGAGGTTGAGAACGACCCGGACGTCGTCAGTCTGGGCAGCCGCGTGGGATGAGCTCCGCGGACCGAGCGGGCCGTCGCCGTCCGTCAAGCGAGGCCCTACGCGCTCCGGCGCTCTATGGCCGGAAGGTCCAGGACCCTGATCTCCCGTCGGCCGGTCTCGATCCAGCCCCGGGACCGCAGTTGGCGCAGCGCTTTCACGACGGCCTCGCGCGACGCCCCGGCCCAGCCGGCCAGCTCCTCCTGGCTCAACGGCAGGTGGATGCGGATCACGCCGTCGGCCTCCTCGCCGTAGCGCTCGGCCAGCTCAACGATCAGGCGAGCAACGCGCCCGACCGTATCCAGGGCCCCGAACTCCACCCGCCGTTTGTCGGAGTCGCGCAGGCGCCCGATGACCGAGCGCAGGATGCCGAGGGTGGCGCTCGGGTGCTTCTCGAGCAGGGCGACAAACTCGTCGGAGGTCAGGACGTGCGCGTCGAGCGGCTCGAGGGCGGTCGCCGTCGCCGACCGGGGCTCCCCGTCGATGGCGGACAGCTCCCCGAGCAGCTCGCCCGGGCCGATGACGGCGACGAGGCGCTCCCGGCCGTCGGCGCCGTAGCAGGAGACCTTCACTCGGCCCTTGACGACGAGGCCGATCCAGTCGGAGTCGTCGCCCTCGTGGAACAGCGTGGCGCCGGTGCGGAAGCGACGGGCACGCCCCTCGGCGCGCAGCAGGGCGACGGCGCCACGTTCGACTCCCACCAACTCGGCACCGACGCCCCGCCCGCCCCGCACCCGCGGAGTGTAGAGGCGTTCTCAGGCGGTGGCGTGTGAGTGGGCGTCGGCCTCTTGGAGGCGGCCCGCCATGCCGTTGAGCAGCTTGCGGGCGAACAGCGGCACATCGGCGAGAAGGATTGCGAGCTCGCGTGCGGTGACGATCAGCACGTCCATGTCGGTGATCGCCGTCACCGTCGCCGTGCGCGGCGCGGGCCGCAGCACCGCCAGCTCACCGAAGTAGTCGCCCGCTGTGAGGGTTGCGACGCTGCCGCCGTCGCGATTGACGTCGGCCTCGCCCGCCACGATGACGTACAGCTCGTTGCCCCGACCCCCCTCGCGCACCAGGACCTCCCCGGCCCGGCAGGTGCAGGCGTCGCCCAGCCGGGCGATGCGGCGCAGGTCCTGCTTCGAGCACGCCCTGAAGAGCGGCACGTTCGCCAGCCGGGCTTCGTAGTGATCGAGAGGTCGCATGTTCCGCCGGTCCTTTCCCTGAGCCCCCATGGCCCATACCCGCACTCTGCAGGAAGAAAGGGACGGCGAGGAGGTCCATCAGCGCACCCGCTCTGCGTATTTGTACGCAAACACTCGGCGCGTCGCGAGAGGCCGAGGCTGCGGGCCCACCGGGGGGGTAGCGGATCCCGGTCGCGCCGTGCGGACTCTGAGAGCCTGGGGACTTGTCGATCCTCGCAAAGGCTCTCCGCGGCATCCGCGTGCTGGGCCCCCACCGGGCACTCGAAGTGGTGCTCTTCTCCCTGGAGAAGGCATGGCTCGACCGTCACTACGCGCCGCCCCGGCCCGACTGGGCATCCCCTGGCATACCCCCTGGACGGCGCCGCCGCGTGATCCCCGTCGACGGCGGTGTCGTTGTCGAGTTCGAGTCAGCACGCATGGAGGCGCTGTTCCTCGCCTCTGACCTGGTCCGCGTCACGTGGCAGCCCGGAGTCCTCCCGGTCCCCTTCGCCATCGCCCGCCACAGCTGGGCGCCACCCGAAACGCGTCTCGACGTCTCCGAGGCCGGTGTGGTCGTGGCGACGAACGAGCTGCGCCTCGCAGTCGACGACGCCGGGGCACTCGAGGTGCACGGCCACGACGGCTACTTGCTTCGCACCGAGGATTCGCCGCTGCGCCACGGCCCGGGATGGGCCACGCGTTGGACGATGGCCGACGACGACCGCGTCCACGGGCTCGGCGAGCGGGCTGCGGCCTTCGACCTCAGAGGTGGCAGTTACGAACTGTGGAACCAGGGCCCGGGTGGTAGCTACACGACCGGCCACGACCCCCTCTATCTCGGCATTCCCGTGCTCGTGACCATGGGCGACGAGCGCTCGACGCTGGTGTTCTTCGAGAACTCTCATCGCGCGACCGTCGACCTCGGCACACGCGGCGAGGCTCGCTTCGATGGCGGCGCCCTCCGCTACTACCTGATCCCAGGTCCTCCCGATCGGGCCCTGACCCGCTACACCGAGCTCACCGGCAGACCGCCGATGCCGCCCCGTTGGGCGCTGGGCTACCACCAGTCCCGGTGGGGCTACGGCACAGCCCAAGCAGTGCGCGAGGTCGTCGACGGCTTCGCCACTCGGGACCTGCCGCTGGCGGCCGTGCACCTCGACATCGATGTCATGGACCAGTACCGCGTGTTCACCTTTGACCCGCACGGCTTTCCAGACCCCGCCGCCCTCGTTGCTGAGCTCGAACAGCGCGGCGTCAAGGTCGTATCGATCATCGATCCCGGCGTCGCCCGAGACCCGAGCTTCGACGTCTTCGCCGACGGACGCGCGGCCGACGTCTTCTGTCGACTGCCCAGCGGCCGACTGGCGCCCGTGGTCGTGTGGCCAGGACGGGCGGTCCTGCCCGATTTCACAGCCGACCGGGCGCGTCGGTGGTGGGCCGCCCAGTATCGGCGCCTCGACGATCTGGGAGTGGCCGGCGCGTGGCACGACATGAACGAGCCGACGGCGATCGCCCTCATCGGCGGTTCGAACCCGCCCCTCGGCACCCGCCACGACATGGACGGGCGCGGGGGCGACCACACCGAGGCCCACAACATCTATGGCCTGCTGATGAACCAGGCAGGCCACGAGGCGCTGGCCGCACAGCGGCCGGGACGACGGCCGTTCGTCCTGAGCAGGTCGGGTTGGGCGGGCGTGCAGCGCTGGGCATGGTCGTGGACAGGCGACACCGAGACCAGCTGGTCGGCCCTCCGCCAGACCATCCCGACGGTGCTCGGTCTGGGCATGTCGGGTCTGCCGTACACGGGTCCTGACATCGGCGGCTACCACGGCTCGCCCGACGCTGAGCTCTACGTTCGCTGGTTCGAGCTGGCCACGTTCCTGCCATTCATGCGCACGCACTCCTCTGAGGAGAGCGAGCCCCGTGAACCTTGGGTCGTCGCTCCTGACCACGTCGACCATCTGCGTCGACTCCTGCGGCTCCGCCAGTCCTTGCTGCCATATCTCGAGACCCTGGCGTGGGAGGCGTCCACGACGGGGCGCCCCCTCGTACGGCCGCTGTGGTGGCCCGACGATCCCAGCTCGGCACTGGCCCGTGTCGATGACGCCTTCCTGTTGGGCGACGCCTTACTCGTTGCGCCCGTGCTCGAGCAGGGCACCTCCCAACGCCGGATTGAGCTTCCAGCCGGAACGTGGTGGCGGTGGCACGACGGCGTCGCCATCGAGGGGGGACAGCAGGCCACGGTGTCCGCGCCACTCGGCGCCCTGCCTCCGCTCCTCGTGCGCGACGGGAGCGCGCTGCCGATGAAGACCGACGCCGCGGACGCATTCTCTCTGCACGTGTGGCCACCAGCACCGGGTGCGACGGGGGCCGGCGCGCTCTACTGCGACGACGGCGAAGGCTACGGGGACTGGTCGTTCGATCGCTTCGCCCTCACGTGGGACGGCGACCGCCTGATCGTGGGGCGCCGCTCGGAGGGCAACCGGCCTCGCCCCGAGCTCACGATCGTGCTGCGTGGTCGCAAGCCCGAGGGCGGCTGCGTGTTAGCTGACTGAGGCCGAGGCCGGGATGTGCACGTCGGTGGGCTTGATCCGCGCGTATTCCGCAAGGTCGCCAGGCATCACGTGGGAGGGATCGGCCCGCCAGTCGTCGGCCGCCAAGGCTGCCGCGACCAGCCCCGAGCAGATCACGGTGTCCCGCAGGCCGACGTTGACCTTGAGGCCCGTCAACAGCGAGGCCGCGATGCTGACGATGGTCACCACCCCATACCGGGTGTGGCGCTTTAAGAGATAGCGCACGAACTGGTCGGCGTCCGCCCGTTCGGCGTCGGTCAGATTGCTGTGCACCAAGGCGAACTCGACGTCCCGGTACTTGTCGTAGGGGCTCTCGACGACCCCTTTCCCCAGGGCCTCGATCAGGACGCCGGCTGAGACCCAGACGCTGTGGTTCCAGTGGGCGTACTGGCGGCGAACGCCTCGAAAACGCAGCGCCTGCGCCCATTGGATCAGGCGGGACAGCGGCGGCACCGGGCCCCGCTTGCCGTCTCGCCACACCCCGGCCGAGACCAACAAGTAGTCGCCGACCCGCCACTGGGAGGGAAGGGTCCCCGGCCCGTACTCGTCGGCGCTCACCCCTGCAATCGGCATCCGCCACACCCCCAGGTTGCTTCCGAACCCGCCTGTAACGCGCCCTGAACTCTACGAAAAGGTGCACACTGGCGCCATGGAACCGGCGGGCGCCGTGGTCACCCTCCTGTTCACCGACATCGTGGGGTCGACCGAACTGTTGTCGCGGCTGGGCGATGACGCCTTTGAACTCGTCCGGCGCAAGCACTTCCGCATGCTCGGAGAGGTGGTCAAGGGAGCCGGCGGCTCAGAGGTGAAGAAGCTGGGCGACGGCCTGATGGCGGTGTTCGCCAGCGCAGTGGACGCCGTGGGGTGTGCGATGGCAATCCAGCGTGCCGTCGCCCGCCAAAGGCTTGCCGACACCGAAGGTCGCATCGAGGTGCGCGTGGGTTTACAGGTGGGCGAGCCCATCCGCGACGAGGAGGACTACGTCGGCACGCCGGTGGTGCTGGCCAAGCGGCTGTGCGATCTGGCGAGCGGCGGTCAGGTGTTGACGTCGTCGCTCGTCCGTGACCTCGTGGGGTCGCGGTCCGCAGCCACCTTCAAGGCACTCGGTCCGCGGACGCTGAAGGGCTTCGCCGAGCCGTTCGAGGTCTTCGAAGTCGACTGGCGGCCCGACCCCACGGCGTCTCGCCCGCCGGTCCCTGCTGGGCTGCGGCACGAGGGGCCGTTCGTCGGCCGTGACCACGAGCTCGCGACGCTCGAGGGCCTGTTGAAGTCCGTGTCGTCCGAGGGCTGTCAGGTGGCGCTCGTCGGTGGCGAAGCGGGGATCGGAAAGACTCGCCTGGCCGCCGAGTTGGCTGCGCGCGCATCCGACGTTTGCACCGTCCTGTATGGGCGGTGCGATCCCGCCAACCTGATC
This sequence comes from Acidimicrobiales bacterium, assembly GCA_035948135.1. GTDB lineage: Bacteria > Actinomycetota > Acidimicrobiia > Acidimicrobiales > AC-14 > CADDZP01. Next base: position 13,650 of record DASZJL010000012.1, read on the forward strand.
GCCTACCAGCCCTTCGTCCAGGCCTTCGAGGCCCATATCGACACCGCTCGCATTGCTCTCGCCACCAACTTCGGCGACATCAGCGCGTTGTTCCCCACGGTCACACCCGTCGACGAAGCAGGTTTCGCCCCAGCGACGTTCGGCGAGCACGACGCCGCCCGCTATCGCCTGTTCGAATCAGTGCGCGTCGTCCTCGCCGAGCTGGGACCTGTGTTGATCGTGCTCGACGACTTGCATTGGGCAGACCGGGCCAGCCTGCTCCTGCTCCATCATCTCCTGCGCACCGCACGGGAGCTTCCCGTCATGGTCGTGGCCAGCTACCGCCGTAGCGAGCTCTCCCGCGGTCATCCTCTCAGCAACCTCCTCGCCGACCTGCGTCGGGACGTGCCCCTGACGCGCTTGTCGCTCGGCGGCCTTTCCGAATCCGACATCACCGAGCTGCTGAGTGCCGACCCCGGCAGCGAGGCTGCGGTGGAGGCCGTCGCCCAAGCGGTGGCGGAGGCGACAGGAGGGAACCCCTACTTCGTCATCGAGACGCTGCGGCACCTCCAAGCGTCAGGCGTGCTGGACCAGGACGGTCGTCCCACGACGCCAAGCATTGACGTCTCTCGACTGGAGGTCGCCGAGGGCATCCGAGAACTGATCGGTTGGCAACTGGGCCGGCTGTCGCTCGCCGCCAACAAGGTGCTCGCCGTAGGCGCGGTGATCGGGCCGGTGTTCACGGCCGATGTGGTGGGCAAGGTTGTCGACCTCGGGGAAGACGAGCTGTTGGATGCCATCGACGAGGCGCTCGACAGCGAGCTCGTCCTCGAGGAAGGACACCGGTTCACCTTTACGCATGCCTTAGTGCGGGAAACGGTCTACGCCGAGCTCTCGACGACCAGGCGCGTCCGCCTCCACGGGCGAGTCGCCGACGCCCTGGTCGAGCTCTCCGGTGATCAGCCTGATCGTCACGCCGCGGAGATCGCCCACCACTACACCGAGGCGGCCGTCGGTGTTGCCGATCCCCGCGATGCGCTGCGCTACGCCATACGGGCGGCGGAGCTCGCGCGTGAGCGCCTGGCCTTCGAGCAGGCGATCGATCTCCTGGAGCCGGCAATCGCCTTGTTCCCGGCCGACGGGGCAGCGAGCGAACCTGTTGGAACGGCCCTGCTGCTGCTCGGCGACGCCCAGCGGCGGAGCGGCGACCCTCGCTATCGCCAAACCCTGGCGCGGGCAGCTGCTGTCGGGCGCGACGCGGGCGACGACACACTCTTGGCGCAAGCCGCTCTGGCTTCGTCCCGGGCGGTCTTCAGTCGGACGGGCCAGGTTGATCCGGAATTGCTCACGCTGCTGGAGGAGACGTTGGCCTCACTTCCGGCCGAGGACTCGCCAATGCGCGCCAAGCTCCTCGCCAACCTGGCGGCCGAGCTCCTCTTCAGCGGCGAGTGGGATCGACGGCTCTCGCTCGCCGACGAAGCGCTCGCCATGGCGCGCCGTCTGGGCGATCGGGCAACGCTGGCCCACGTCCTGTACCAGCGGCACGACACCATCTGGCATCCCTCCACCCTCGATGAGCGCTTGAGGCTGGTCAGCGAGCTCGCCGAGGTGGGCGACTCAGTGAGGGACCGCTACTACGCCGCCCTCGTCGGCATCGGGCCCGCCCTCGAGGCGGGCGAATTGGATCTCGCTGACGCGCGGATAGCGCAGGCCTCGGCCCTCGGCGACGAGCTGCAGGAACCACCGCTTCGTTGGTTCGTCCTGTTGCCCCGGGCAACGCGAGCAGTCATCGCCGGCGACATCGAACAGGCAGAGGCGCTTGCAGACGAGGGCCTTCGGATCGGGACCGACACGGGCCAGCCCGACGCCCTCCTCGCCTACGCGGGGACCGTCTTGATCACGCGCCTGCTCAGCCGTCGGCTGGACGAGATCGACGGTGCCTATGGCACGGCGGCGGCCGAGGTCGGCGACTCCCCCATCACTCAGATGATGATGGGATGGCTCGACGCAGAGCTTGGGCGTCCTGATGACGCCGCCGACGTGCTGGCGCAGTTGGCTGCAGACGACTTTGGCGTCGTCCGCAAGGACTTGACCTGGCTGGCGGTCATTGCCGGCTGCGCCGAGATGTGCGCTGCCGTCCCGGATCGCGCCATCGCCGAGGGAATCCGGGACCGGCTCCTTGCGCACCGCGGCGTGTTCGTGACCGTCGCCTCCGCCGCATGGCTGGGCCCCGTCGACTACTACCTGGCCCTGACCGAGGTCGTGCTGGGAGAACGCGATGCTGCCCGCGATCATTTCGACGAAGCCGAGGCTGCGCTCGACCGCCTGGCCGCCCCGGCGTGGCTCGCCCGGGTCCGCGATCGCCGGGCCCAACACAACCTTTGAGCGAGCCGCCAGCCGCCAGGAGGTGCAGTGACGGACTGGCCCATGACCGGAACCCGGCCAACTTGCAGCACACAACACGCGTAATGATGCGGGGGTGGCCCGACACCTCGTCCGCAACCTGGTTCTCTTGTTGTCGGCCGCGGCGGTCTTGCTCACGATCTTTGAGGCGAGCGGTCGCTCCATCCCCGTGCTGCCCGCTGATGCGTCCCCCGTTCCTGTCCTAGTGGGCGCGGCGCTGCTCGGCGCTGGCGTCACAGCCATCGAGCAGAAGGTGCGGTCCGCACTTCGGTGACACGCTGCCGCCTCTGTCCCAGGGGTCGCGGCGGGCAATCTCGGTGTCGGTAAGGGCACCGAACTCGCGCTCCCACGAGGCGACGGCCTGGCCCAGGGCTTCGAGCTGTAGTCGATCCCGGGGCGGCCTCGGCGAGCCAGGCGGAGACGCTCTGGCCGGCATCGTTGGCCGAGCCTTGGATGGCCTCGCCCAAGTCCAGATCGAACGACACGCTCATCTTTCCGTTCGCCCACGTGTGTTGGGGTGTCTCGAGAACGCGGCTCTCCCGTACCGGCGCGGGTGCCAATCGCGGCCTCCCACGACCAGGAGGCCAGGATGAACTCTTCGAACAGGATCGGCGTCGATGAAGAAGCGAGGATCCTCGGACCGCAACAATCCCTGACGCGGTCAGCGTCGCCGTCTTCCGAGCACCAGTCCAGCGCCGACGGCCACGATCACGACCGCCACGATGCCGCCGACGATGGCGAGCAGCGTGACATTGTTGCGAATAGCCACCCTGGCCCCCGGCCCGGTGAGCGGGGCGAGGTCGTCCAGGTTCGGGTCGACGAAAGCCTTCGCGACAATGTCGCGCGCGTCGTCGATGTGATGGGTGACGCTGTAGTCGACGAACAGCAGCTGGCCCGTGTTGCTGGCGGCGAACAGATGGCCCTTGCCGTCGACGGTTCCCTGGTCGAGCTGCAGGCCCGGAAAGCTGCGGGACGCGGCGACGACGCGGGGATTGGCAGGGTCGATCTGGACAACGTCGGTGTTGCCGAACAACAGCAGGTCCCCCGTCGAGGGGTCAAAGGTCATTCCGTGCGCCCCGCGCAGATCCGCGATGAGCCGGGTCGTGCGGAACGAGCCCAGGTCGATGGTCCCGAAGTTGCCGACGCCCGCGGGATCGCTGGAGGTGTAGAAGGACTTCCCGGCGGCGAAGCCCACCGACGTCACCGAGCTGTCATCGCCGGTCAGCGGGCGGGCGACGCCGTCGCCGAAGGGCCTGAGGGGGACTTCGGAGAGCGGCCCGGGGATGCCCGCGGCCCAGGCCTTCGTGCCGCTGGGGTCCAGTGCCACGTGCCACGCGCCCGGACCTCCAGGACGGGCAACCCGGACCGCACCCGACGACGGGTCGACCTCGAAGATGCCTGAGGCGCCTCCGCCTACGAGCAACTTGTCGTCAGGGCTGAAGACGATGCCGTCCGCCGCGGGGAGGGCGGCGAGCGGATGTTGGCTGAGGATCCGGAGCGTGGCGCCCTCGTACGCGAATGCCAGCCGCTTGACCACCGGGGGGCTGAAGGTGGTGTAGGAGAGTTCGCCGGCGAGCGGCGTTCCCCGCACCGCGGGGGTGATTGTCGACGCGCCCGACGCCGAGGCGGGCATGGCGAGGGCGACCAACACGACGACGCGCAGCGCCCCGCGAGTCGCGATCTGAACGGGGGAGCGCTTTCTCACGATTCGCCAGTCGTTCGCCGGTGGATGGGAACACCCGCTCGCGACGGCGCCGGGGTCGCTCGTGACCTCGCCACCGCGTGCCCTAGCGAACCGTGCGTCGTCGTCGGTGGAACACGACCGATCCCACCACTATTGCAGTGAGCACCGCGGCAATCAGGACCACGCGTATGCCACGCCCGGCGCCGCCCGAGGTCGCGGGCAGGGTCGTCGTGGGCGTCGCGACCTGGATGGTCGTGTGGGCCTGGCTGTCGCCGGCTATGACCAGGAGGTCCAGGGGGCCTGGTGGGGAGGGAGACTTGTACGTCAGGTCGTATTGCGTGCGCACGGACGCCTGCAGCTGGGAGAAGGCCGGGCCGAGGTCCTGGGGGTTCTCGGTCGCGAGGGCGACGCCACCCGTCGCCTGGGACAGCATCTGATACGGGGTCAGGTTCACGTCTCCCGACGGGAACGCGAGCGTCAAGACGGTGGCACCAGCCCGGCTCGCTGCCAGTTGGGCGGTTGTCGCGCTCGCCTTGGAGCTGTCGTCGAAGGATCCCGCCGAAGCGTCAGTCAGGACAACCAGGAACCGTTTCGCGCCGTCCTGCTGGGCGAGTTCCGTGCTGGCCTGGGTGACGGCGTCCCACAGGGCCGTCTGACAACACGCGGCAAGGGCATCGACGGTTTGGGTGAGCAGGGCGTGATCGCGCGTGAACCCGACCACGCTGCGAGGCCGAGTGGCGAACTCGATGATCGCGATGCGGTCATTGGGAGGCCGACTGGCGATGAACATGTCGGCGGCCGCCTTCACTCGGCCGATGGCGTCTCGGCCGTGCATCGAGCCAGAGGTGTCGATCGCCAGCACGATCGCAGCTGGGGTGCCTGCTGTCTCTTCGGGCGCCAAATCGAACTGGGGCACGATCCGCCCGTTGTCCCGAAGGACGACGTTGGCCAGTGATGGCGGTGGTCCGACCTTGGACAGGACGACCTTGACCGTCGGAAAGCTCGACGTGTCGACCTGCCGGATGGAGAGCGCCTGTCCCGACGATTGCGTCTGGGACAGGGCGGGGACCGAGTGGAAGAACAAGACCGCGGCGGCGAGGGCGACGAGTACACCTCGGACGCTGCGGTCGCTCACGGGACGCGCCCGCCCGCACGACCGCGAGCATCGCCTGGGGGGCCCTGCCTGGCCCAAGGGCCAAAGGCGTCGGGTTGGGCGCACATCCCGATCTGTCGCGACGCGTGCTCAAGTGCTGCCCAGATGCTCGCGGTCGTCTTCGGTACCGCCAAGCGTGGGTCAGCGTCTCGGCCATGCGTCGATGGCCCCACCGACACCGCACCGAAACAAATCAGCACGAACAGCATCAGGTCAGTGCTTGGTGTGGGACCCGCTGTGCAACGTATTCGCGGGGACGGCTGCAACCTGCTGCGGTGTGGTGCCCCCGTGGGCGAGCATGTTGGCGACGCCGGCCTCAATGGGCTGTGATCCACAGTCGTTGTCGTCACATCGGGTGACGACGTCGAACTGCCGCCCTTCAACGCCACGACGACGGCGCCGAGCACCACCACGCAGATGACCACGAGGATGGCCCTATCCACGGCTCCTCGGGTGCCGGGGGGATGCGGAACGAGGGCAACGCCGCGGACAGTACCGGCACTGTTCTCTAACGAGCCAGGACTTGGCCGACATTTAACTGTCGGCTGGAAGGGAGCCGGCTCGACGAAGCCGAGCTCGCGGCGGCGGCCTTCTTGGCCCACTCTCGTGGTCGAACCCCCGACGCCTACTGGCGCGACGTCGCCGTCACGATCCCAGTCCCAGAGGCGCGTGAAGCAGTCTCTCGTGGGACGTGGAGAGCTCGCTCGCCTGCTCCTCGAGGCCGGCCAGGGAGCGGTCGCGTCGGACCGGTTCGATCGAGCTGACGCGCGCTGCGGGCTGAACCACCCCGGGACGCACGACGGCTCCCGCCGCGCCCGACGTGGCGTTTGGACCGCCTGGCCTATGGCTTAGTGACGAGCGATCACAGCGCCCTTTACCGCGGCGCGGCCGCGTCCTCCTCGGTCATCGCGTCGACGAGCTGGTTGCTCTCGGCGGCATGGGCGGCGTTGGCGCCGTTGTGGCCCGGGTGGATGACAACGACCTTGCCCGCCAGAGGCAGTAGCGGCGCGGAGGGCAGCGGGGCTGGGGCCCGTGCGGTCGTGGTGGCCGGGGGCAATGCTGTCGTCGCGGCCGGCGCAGTGGCCGTCGTCGTCGAAGACGTCGCCACGGCGACGCGAGCGACGCGACGTGCCGATCGCCGGCGCAAGCGCTTCCCGCAACAACCAACGCGACCACAGCGGCGCCACGTCGCATCCCCTACAGCCTTACACGGCGTCGCCACCGTCGAGCACGGCGCGGAGGATGCAAGCGGCTGATCGCTCGCGGAGTCCCGTCTTCGGCACGTGGTATGGGCGCCCCGAAGAATTGGAAGGTCGCGCTTTCGGATTGACCGTCGATTGGCCGTGGTCTGGCGGCGCCACTAAGACGAGGTTCTCGACGACCCCGATCCCCGACACGGCCGCAGCAAGCCAGCCGCCCGTCGCTGTCCCGAACCAGCTCAGGGTTGGACCGCCGTCCGGAGTCGCCAATGCGTCCTTCGCGACCACAGAACGCGACAGCACAGGCGGTGCCGGCAGCGCCGTCATCGGCTTTCTTCTGATCCTGGTGGCAGCAGTGGCGGTTGCCGTTCGGAACCGGCGTGGCCTCGCCATCGTCGCCAAGACCAACCCGGGCTGTCGCGCGTCCAGAATGGCGATGCGACCGATGGGCGTAAGCGGATGCGACCATCCTGTCGAACGGCGCGTCTGCGGCTTTGCAGCGGCTCGTCGATCGAGCATCGAAGGAGCGCATCGCCGTGCTGTGCCTCGCGCGGGATCACGTCCGGTGCCACCGCGCAGTCATCACCGAGATGGCAGTCGAACGCAACGGAAGGATCGACGTCCCCGCATGCTGTGACTATTCGGGTACGCAGCGGGCACGCTTCGTGAGCCGACGACGTCGAACATCTCTCGGTAAGACGTCTTCGTCTGGCCTCGAGTCGCCGTAGACTTCAACGAATGGCGACAGCATCCGGGCCGGAGCCTCTGACACCCGAGCAGGAAGAGCGCCGCCGGGCGTACGAGGCTTCATTCGAGGCGCAGCGCCGGGCGGCCCGGAACCCAGATCTCATGAAGCAGCTGAGAAAGCGGCTCGCCGATCTGACCGCCAAGTACTCCCGGCGTTCGATCTGACCTTGCGGTAGCGGTGCCGCTACGGGATACCGCCGTCTTCGACGAGTGGGTTGAGCGCGTGCGTCCCTCTGCGGAACTCACCGATCGGGTATGGGAGTGGATCCGGGGTCTCGATGCGACGCCGTGGCAGGCGCCGAGCATCCCGTTTCCAGAGCTCTCGGATCAGCCGGAGTACGAGGTGAGGTCTGCCGAGGTCGCGGGCGTCGACGTGTTCTATAGACATGAGTATGCGACCGGCAACGTCGACCTGATCGGCATCTCACTCGGTCACTGAGTCAGCCGGGGAGCAGCGTCTGGAAGCGCGTCGGCCGCCCGAGTCAGCAACACGACACCGTGCTGCTCGAGCGCCGTCTATGCCACCGCGTGCCGTCCGGTCCGCTCCCCGGCTGCTCCCCAGCCACTCGCCGTGTCTCAGCAAATAGCGTCTGACCTGCGGTTTTGTCGCTCGAGCGAGCGGTCTGCAAAGCCTGTTACAGCGGTTCGATTCCGCTCGCCGCCTCGAGATTCTTGTGGCGCACGTCCCTGCCATGCGCGCCGCTTTTGCCCGGACGGAGTTTGGGCTCCCCTGATCGGCCTGTCTGAAGGAGCGGGGCCTGTCAAGAGGTTGTTGATGGGCTGAGCCGTAGGTGTCGTGTGGATCAGACGCGCGACGACGAGGCGTCGGGGTCACGGTGGAGCGCCCACAGCGAAGCGAGGACGTTCCGGCAGCCGCGCGTTCTTCGAAGACCCGTACGAGATGTACGCATGGCTCCCCGGCATCGGGGGAGCCGGAGTCAACGTTGTTGCCGTCGAACGCGTCGAACGCGTCGGGCACGCGGCCGTGCGGACGATCAGGCAACCTGTCCGACGCTTGACGGTCAGTCCAGCAGCGCCGTGGCAGCGGTGGCCCCGTGCTCGTCGAGAAGGCGGACGGCGCGGAGGTGGTGGACGTCGAGCGCAACCGTCCGTCCCCAGCTGCCAGCGCCGTCGTGCAGTCCGAAGCTCCCGACCTCGACGCGCTGGCCGTCAGCAAGCTCGAGCTGACAGTGGTAGGTGTCGCTACTCCCATCGTCGTGCACGGTCATGAACACCCAGGACGGCTTGCCGGCGTATGAGAAGACCTGGCCCTCGGTGTGCTCGCCGGGCGCCGGGGTGAAGGCGGCCATGACCACGCCCGGCGCGCGCAGGGCGAAGGAGGTCCGAGGCCGGTTGGTTGTGCTGTGCGAGACAACGATCGCCACGCCGACGCCGAGGGCGAGGAAGAGGGCGGCCGCCGCCCCCAGTAGGGCGACGCCCAGCCTGCGACGACGCGTGGCGGGCGCGTCGAGCCCTGCCAGGACGCGACCGGTGAAGCCGGCGGGGGGCTCGACCTCGGGGGCGAGCAGGAGCAGGGCATCGGCGGCGTCGGCAAGCTCCTCCACCAGGCGCTGGCAGTCGGCACAATGCTCGAGGTGGCCCAACACGTCGGCGCGCTCGGGGCCCGGGAGGGTGCCCAGGGCCAGCTCAGCGCCGAGCTCGCGGACTTGCTCACAGGTCAGGATGCTCATGACGATGCATCCTCGTCGGCCAAGACGGCGCGCAGTTTGCCGAGGCCGGCGCGAATACGCGTCTTTGCAGTCCCCAGTGGGATGCCCTCGAGCTCGGCGATCTCCCGGGCCGTGCGTCCGGCGTACGCCGACAGGACGAGAGCGCGGCGCTGGTCGGCGGGCAGGGTCTGGAGGGCGACCCGCACGCCGTGGCGTTCCTCGCCGGCCACCGCGGCGTCGGCGGGCCCGGGAACCTCGTGCACGCCTGCGAGGCCGTCCAAATCGGCCGGAGCGCGCAGCTCGGGACGGTGGAGTCGTAGGGCGTCGATGGCCAGGTTGCGGGTGATGGTGAGCAGCCACGTCGAAACCGATCCCCGCCGGGGGTCGTACGCCTGCGCGTGGCGCCAGGCCCTGGTCAGCGCTTCCTGGGCGACGTCTTCGGCCAGGGTGGCGTCGCCCATGACGCTGAGCGCCAGGCCGTACACACGGCGCTCGAAGCGACCCACGAACGCATTCGTCGCCCGCCGGTCGCGGGCGGCCAGCCCGACCAGCAATGACTCGTCGGAGAGGCTGTCGGCTCGCCGGGAGCGCACGTCCACCACCTGTTCTACGTCGAGGGCCGGCCCACGGATGGCCGCCCGGCGGTGTGCCGCCCCGACACGACCCACGGCTGCCTCACCTCCTCCCGCCGGAGGGGTTGGTGAGGCCGGTGAAGTCGCCGATCACCTTCGCGTCGTAGGGGGCGTTGAGCTGGTCGAAACCCGTGGCGTCGGTCTGGATTGCTCCCTGGGTGAAGACGATCGTCCCACCCGGGTCGATCTCGATGACCTGGTCGTTGAACTGGTCACTGATGAGCGTGTTGCCGTCGGCGAGTCGCACCGCCCGCGTGGGGAGAGGCTGGTCGATGCTGCCTGGCCGGGTGTTGGTCACGTAGGTGAATACCACCGCCTTGTTGTGGGTGACCTCGACGACTCGGTTGTTGTTGGAGTCGGTGATCAACGTGTGCCCGTTGGGCAGGCGGCTGGCGAAGGCGGCGCCGTTGAGCGTCGCGGTGTCGCTCGGGCTGCCGTAACTCCAGACAATGCGGTGGTTGCGGGTCACTTCGATCACCCGGTTGTTGTTCTCGTCGGCGATGAGTACGTGGCCGTTGCCGAGCAGCTCGGCGCTGTTGGGGTTGTTCAGCTGGTCGGGCCCGGCGCCCGTCACGCCCGTCATCCCGTACTGCCACACGATCCGGTGCTCGCGGGTGACCTCGATGCTCCGCTCGTTGGCCTGGTCGGTGATCAGAACGTCGCCGCCGGGCAGGGCCGTTGCCTGCACGGGCGTGTTCAGCTGGTTCGGCCCTGACCCGGTCACGCCGGCGCTGCCGTACTGCCACACGATGTCGCCGCCGCGGTCGACGAGCACGACGCGGTTGTCGGGACAGCCGTTGGGGTCAGTGCACGAGGGGTCGGCGCCCGGCGGGGTGCCCGTGCCGGCGATCAGGGTGAGATCACCGACACGTTCGGCGTCGTTGGGCCCCACGATCGAATGGGGACCGGCTACCGACGAGCCATTCCCGAAGTGCCAGACGACGTGATGGCCGCCGTCGACCTCGACGACGCGGTTGTTGAACTGGTCCGCGATCAGGACGTGGCCCTTGTTGGACGCTGTTCGCGGGGCTGGCTCTGACGCCGCAGGCCCGACAGGGGCCACGACGATCGGAGCGAGGGCGGCCGCACCGGCCACGGCTGCGGTCGCGAGCGTTCGCGTAATCGTGCGGGGGCGGCTGGGGCGGGGCCTTGTCATGTGGCGCTCCTCGGCGGTCGTCGGCAGGGACTCACCCGGGTATACGGACGGGCCCGGCGCGGGGATTGCGTGTCAGGGGCAATCCCTCAGGACCAGTCGGCCGTATGTCCCTGCGACCGCGACCAAAGGAGGGTGGCTCGTGTCCATGTCCCGCTTGACCTCCGCCGCTCGGCGACCGATCCCGGCCACTCGAGCGCCGGCCCGCCCGCGTCCGCCCACTGCGGCCTTCGATGTCGCCATGACGACGGAGGTCCTGATTCGGGGAGGAGCGGCGCTGGGCCTCGCCGCCATTGCCCTGATCCACTTCCTCGACCTGTTCTCCAAGCTGGACGAGACGCCATATCTGGGTGTCGCCTATCTGGGACTGATCGGCGCCGCGCTGGTGATCGCCGGAGGGCTTGTGCGGGGCGCAGGGCGGCGATGGTGGCTCGGGGCCGCGGCGTTGGCTGCCCTCACGATGGTGGGCTACGTGCTCAGCAGATCGGTCGGTCTACCGGCGTCTACCGTCGACATCGGCAACTGGGAGGAGCCGCTGGGGCTGGCGTCGCTGTTCGTGGAGGCCGTCGTCGTGGCGTTGAGCCTGTTCTCCCTGGGCATCGTGGGCGAGTCGGGGCGCGCAGCAGTCGCGACGGACGCATCGACGAGATGAGCGCAGCTCGAGGGGTCGCCCGGCCCGGCGCCCGCTGGGCGGTCTCGGATCGGGCAGCCGACGCCGCGACGATCGCGGCGATCGTCGCTGGCGACGACGTGGCGTTGGCGAGGCTGTTCGCCCGGCTACGGCCCGCGGTCGCGAGCATCGGACGGGCCATCGTCGGAGCCGGCGAGGTCGACGACGTCATCCAGGAGACCTTCGAGCGGTTGTGGATGCACGCCCACCGCTTCGATCCCTGCCGCGGCTCGCTCGAGGCCTGGACCCTTACCATCGCACGCAACGCGGCGCTCGGGCTACGCCGCCGCCAGCGCAGCTGCGATTCGCTGGTGATCGACCTGGCCGACCCCGGTGCCGACCCGGGTGCGGAGGTGGAGCGCAGCGCCCTGGGCCAACAGGTGCGGGCGGCGGTCACCAAGCTCCCCGACGGTCGCCGCGAGCCAGTCGAGCGGGTGCTGGCAGGTCGCACCTTGGTCCAGGCCGCAGGCGACCTCGGCGTGCCGGAGGGCACACTCAAGAGCCGCGTTCGCGCCGCCTACGCGACCCTACGGGCCGAGCTGGCGCCCATAGCGTGTTAAGACGTTCCCCCTCTCGCGCGAACAAGGAGCGTCATGGACGTTGCCACCATCGACAACGAGTACCAGCAGCTACAGCAGGAGGCCCAGCAGGTCTCCTCCGCCGTCGGTGACCTGGCCAGCAAGTTGCAGGCCGCGTCGCAGGCGGGCGACGCGAACGCCAAGGACTGGTTGCTGGACCTCAAGAGTGTCGCCCTCCAGATTCAGGCCGAGCAGTTGCAGACGCAGGCTCTGCTGCAAGCCCTCCACGACTTCGCGGTGACCACCATGCAGGCGCCGCAGGCACCCGCGGCCGCTCCCGTGCAGCAGATCGCTGCTCAGCCTGAAGGCGGCGGCATGCTCTCCCACTTTCGGGGCGGCGGTTTTGGCCAGGCCATGGTCCAGGGCGCGGGGATGGGCGCCGGGTTCGGCCTTATGGACTCGGTGATCAACTCGATCTTCAACTAGCAGCACCCCGGGACGGGTGAGATGCCCGATCGGACGAGCAGCAGCGCTGACAAACAGAGGGCGACGATGGCGCTCAGCCCGCCCCAAGCGATGGCGACGCCGATAAGCACGGCGGTCCTACCGACGGAGACGGCGTCAAGTAGTCGTCTCGCGCCGCCTCACGATCTCGCGTGGCCCTGCGCAGGGGTTCTCGGATCTTCTCCCAGCGCGCAGCGCGATCTGCTGAAACCAAGAGCAGTTGCCCCCGGTTACCCAGTCGAGTAACCGGGGAACGAGCTGTGGTGTATTGAGGAGGACATCGACAATTCTTTGCAGCGGTGGCCGCCTCGTGCTGGTGCGAGGGCCGGCGCGGGCGCGAGCGGGTGAGCAGCATGAGTGGGGTGTTCGCTGACGACGTCGTAGTGCGGTCCGTAGGTGCGGGTCGCTATCGAGCGACGCTCGATCACAGCTGGGACCTTGTGCCGCTTCCCCAGGGCGGCGTGATCGTCTCGTTCGCCCTTCGGGCTGCATCGGCGGAGGTCGCAGATCCGGCGCAAGAGCTGCGCACCTGCACGACCGTCTTCGCGGGCCAGGTCTCGGCGGGGGAGCTGGAGATCGAGGTCGACGTTCTCAGGCGCGGCCGTTCGGCGACCCAGGTGGCGACTTCCATCCGGAACGCCGAGTCGGAGACCGGAGCCCACACCCTGGCGGTGTTCGGGTCCCGACGACGGGGCCCGTCCTTCGTCGACGTGCACATGCCCGAGGTGCCACCGCCCGCCGCTTGCCCCTCCTACAGGGACCCACCGCCACCTGGGATCGAGCCCTTCCCCCAGCGTCCGTTCTGGACCCGCGTGGAGGGCCGCGCCGCACTGGGCCACGCGCCGTGGGACGACTACCGGCCGACGACCTCCGATGTCGCGACGTGGGTCCGCTTCGACGACCCGCCGTTGCTGACGGACGGCGCCCTCGACCCACTGGGCGTTCTTACGTTGGCGGACCGTATGCCCGGGTGCGTCGGAGAGATGATGGGCCCGAGCCGAGAACCGTGGTTCGCTCCCAGTGCCGATCTCACCGTGCATCTCTTCGAGCCCGCCCGCACGACGTGGCTCCTGGCGCACGACCGGGCCCGCTGGGCCGACGACGGCTGGGCGTCGGCGGAATCCACGCTGTGGGATGAGAACGGGACCCTGGTCGCCTACGCCACCCAGATGATGATCTTCACCTACCTGTCAGGCTGAGAGCCCGGCGTCCCCCTGACCTTGACATGCAGCCATCTGGCTGCCTATATTGGCAGCCGGATGGCTGCATATCCGTCGATGGACGAGGTGTTCAAGGCGCTGGCCGACCCCAGTCGGCGCCAACTGCTCGACAGCCTGAACGACCGCAACGGCCAGACCCTGCGAGAGCTGTGCTCGGGCCTGGACATGGCGCGCCAGTCGGTGAGCAAGCACCTCGCCGTCCTCGAGGCCGCCAACCTCGTCTCGGCCGTGCGCCGCGGTCGGGAGAAGCTCCACTACCTCAACCCTGCACCCATCCACGAGATCACCGAGCGCTGGATCACCCACTACGACCAGCCCCGCATCAACGCCCTCGCCGACCTCAAACGAGCACTGGAGGAACCCACCGTGGACAGGCCCACGTTCGTCTACACGACGTACATCCGCACAACCCCCGAGCGATTGTGGCAGGCGCTCACCGAGCCTGCCTTCACCAAGCGCTACTGGGGGACGACCTTCGACACCGATTGGCAGCCGGGCTCGACGATGTCGTGGGAGTTGCGCGGCGTGACGGTCGACGACCCCGAGCAGGTCGTGGTCGCCGCAGATCCGCCCCGCCGGCTGTCGTACACGTGGCACACGATGACGCCGGACCTCGCCGCTGCGCTCGACCTGAGCGACGAGGCGCGCGATCAGCTCAGGGCCGAGCGCCGGTCAGAAGTCACCTTCGAGATCGAGCCCCTCGACGAGCTCGTGAAGCTGACCGTCATCCACGACGGCTTCGACGAAGGCAGCCTCATGGCCCAGATGGTCACGAGCGGCTGGCCGTCCGTCCTCTCCAATCTCAAGACCCTGCTCGAGACCGGGGAGACATTGCCGCTCAACCAAGAAGCGCCCCCGGCGACGCGGCTGGGACTGACCAAGTGACGTCGGACAGAAGGGGAGAGCGACGATGACCGATCACAAGACAGCAACCCGCGAGGAGTGGCTTGCGGCCCGGCGTGAGCTGCTCGCGGCCGAGAAGGCGTTGACGCATCGCGGTGACGACGTGGCCCGCCTGCGCCAAGAGCTTCCCTGGGTCCGGATCGAGAAGGACTACCGATTCGAGACCGACGACGGCAGCGCCTCGCTGGCCGACCTGTTCAAGGGGCGCTCTCAACTCTTGGTGTACCACTTCATGTTCGGGCCGGAGTACAGCGGCGGCTGCCCGTCCTGCTCGGCGATCGCCGACGGCTTCAGCGGCTCAGTGGTCCACCTCGAGAACCACGGCGTCGCCTTCACGGCAGTGTCGCTGGCGCCGATCGCCGCCATTCAGGCGTACAAGCGCCGGATGGGGTGGAGGTTTCCGTGGGCGTCTTCCTTCGGCAGCGACTTCAACTTCGACTTCAACGTGTCGTTCACCGAGGAGCAGCAGCGTGGGGGCGCCGTCGAATACAACTACGGCGAGCGGAATATCGCCGCTGACCCAGGCACGTACATGGAACATGCGGCCGCCTGCGGCACCGACGCCGCGACGTACATGCGCCAGGCCCCTGGGATGAGCGCCTTCGTGCTCGACGATGGCGTCGTTTACCACACCTACTCTGCGTACGGCCGCGGGTTGGACGGCGTGTGGGGCATGTACCAGTGGCTGGACCGTGCACCCGAAGGACGCAACGAGTCCACTGGGCCCTGGTGGCGCCGGCACGACGAGTACGCGGCCGACACGTGATCGCGGTCGCTCAGCGAGCGTGCGCCCGCAGGTTCTCGGCGTGGCGGTCGAGGGCGTCGGCCACAGGCAGCAGACGGGGCTCGGCCGATCCGTGCATCCGGCAGAGCTGCGCAGCGTCGGCCATGTGCTCGGCCATGATGCGCCACGCCGCTTCGCGGTGCGGGAGCAGGTAGTCGGGCTGGTAGAAGAGCTCGAAGCTTGGCCCCGCCGTGCGGCCTGGCTGCTCGGGGCCGACGGGCAGCGTGGTGAGGATGTCGCCGAGCGGCTCGATGGCGTCGAACATCAGGCCGACGGCCACGTCGGCCAGCGTCTTCATCTGGGCGTCGCTCTCGTCGACGTGGCAGAGGAGGCGGTACAGGAGTTGGAGGAGCACCTCGTACGCGACGTTGCCGAGGTCGGCGATCGCCGCGGTCTGCGGATCGGTGATCAACACCGCTTCGGCGCCACTCTCGGGCGGGCGCACGAGGGCGGGGAGCACGGGGCGCGCCACCTCGAGCCCCGGGTTGGCCGCCTTCATGGCGAGGTACTCGTCGAGCACCGTGAGGAAGCGGCCGAAGTGGGCGTTGCGCCACTCGCCGCGAGGGCCCTCGCCCTGCTCCACGATGGTCTCGATGGCGCGTACCGCGTCGGCCACGTTGGTTACCGGTTGCAGTTGGGGCCAGCCGAACAGGTCGCCGCTCACCTGGCCCGAGGCAGGCGCGACGAAGAGGTTTTCCTCGCCCAGCTTGTCGGCCAGGTGGCGGAAGCCGTCCTCGATGGAGCGGTAGAGGTGGCCGACGGTCGCGAACTCCTGCAGGTGGGGGGCGATCTCGTCCTCGCCCATCACCGGGGCCGCGCCTTCGCAGGCCGCCAGGCCCTCGGCGTCGTCGAAGTCCATCCCTTCGGGGCGCTCGAGGTAGATGAAGTGCCGTAGCGCCGTCTCGCCGAATGGGAGCAGGGTGAGGACGACGCCCGGGGGATAGTGCTTGGCCGGCTGGGGGAGGTTGGGC
>DASZJL010000013.1:0-16514 GCA_035948135.1 Acidimicrobiales bacterium
GGCGCCGTAGGCAGCCGGGGTCAGCAGGCCCAGTGCGAGCACCGGGCCCACCACGACCTCGCTCCACGTGAGCAGCTGGGCCTGGAGCGGACCGTTGCGTAGGCCGAGGCTCCCGAGCCAGTTGGCCATGCCCGGACCCGACCGCAGCGCCTTCACGTGGCGCCAGCCGTGGGCGAACATCACCGCGCCGACCCACACGCGCGCCAGCAACAGCGCGAAGTTCAGGGCGTCTTGCATGTGCTCTCCCGCTGCTCCGCTCAGACGAGACCGAACGAGCTGACTGGCCACACCTGGAAGAAGACCCGCCCGACGATCAGGTTGTTGGAGATCGTCCCGAAGACGCGGCTGTCCTCGGACACGCCGCGGTTGTCACCCATCACCCAGTAGTGATTGGCGTCGATGTGCGTCGGCGCCAGCGGGGTCGTCACGGCCCCCTTGGCCACGTACGGCTCCTTGAGGGCGGTGCCGTTGACGATCACCTGCCCGTCTCGGGCCTCCACCGTGTCACCGGGCAGGCCGATGACGCGCTTCACCAGGTCCTTCACCTCAGGGCCGGCCTCCGCCGTCGTGAGGTGCGGCGGCCGCTTGAACACGACGATGTCGCCGCGGTGAATGTCGTGCAACCGGTAGCTGAGCTTGCTCACGAGCACGCGGTCGCCGGGTTGGAGGGCCGGGGCCATCGACGGCGACGGGATGTAGAACGACTGGAAGAGGAAGGCCCGGATCACGAACCACATGGCGACCATGAGGCCCAACGTGGCCCCCCAGCTCGCCACCCGGCGAACGGGGAGCGCGAGCTGACGGCGGATCGTGTCGCTGTCGGCCCCCGCCTCCTGGGGTTCGGCCCGCGTGGCCCAGTCGGCGGCATCGGGTTGTGCGCGCGGTTGGGGCCGCGCGACCGGAGGTGCGGGGCGGGCCAGGACGCCCACCGAGCCCGACGCCGCGTACGCGATGGACCCGCCGCCCGAGCCGACGGGCTCAGGCGCGGGAGGGGCGGGGGGAGCAGGTGGCGGCGCGGGTTGGGCCGGTGGGCTCGGCGGTGGCGGGACGGCGATGGGCTCGTAGGGCGGCGCGACCTCACGGGCACGGCCGTCGCCGGCTGCCCCGTCATCGGTGGCACGGTCCGAAGTGAGGAGCACCACGCCGGCGGGCGGGGCGCCGAGGATGCCCAGGAGCTCGTTGACGTGTTCGGCGTCGCGCGTCTTTGTAGTTCCGCGGCGGCACGCGACGACGACGACGTCGACCATCCACACCAGCTCGGACGCGTCGTGCACCGACAGCGATGGGGCGTCGAGAATGACGAAGTCGGCCAGCATGCGCGCCAAGGCGACGAAGTCGTGTTGGCGAGCGAGAAGAGCTGCAGGGTTCTCGGCGGCGCGGCCCGCGCCCACGAGCTGCACGCCCGGCACCGTGGTCGGCACCGCGACCTGGTCGAGGCTGGCCGCGCCGAGCAGCACGTCGCTGAGCCCCGGTCCGGGATCGACACCGAGCTGCTCGTGGGCATCGGGATGTCGCAGGTCGCAGTCGATCACCAGCACCGACTTGCCGGTCTCGGCGACAGTGGCGGCGAGGTTGACCGCAGTGCTCGTTTTCGCCTCGGCCGGGCCGGCCGACGTGACGAGGGCGGACGTGAGCTCGAGCTGCGGCCCCCGGCCCGCTCCGTGGCGGACCGGTGGCCGCCCGAGGCGCGCGAGCGACGTCCGGAGGTCGCGGAACGCGTCGGCCGCCGGGGATAGCGGGCGCGTCGCGGCGACGACGCCGACGCCGACGCCGTCGAACGGCGGGATCTCGGCGAGGACGGGCAGGCCAAACGCTCGCTCCGCGGAACTGCGGCCGCGCAGCCGGCCGTCGATGCGTTCGACGACCAACGCGATGGCGCAGCCGAGGAATGCGAGCACGCCGGCCGCGAGCATCCAGCCCGGGACGGTGGTCGGCGCCAGCCGGTCGTGGTCGATCTTGTGAAGGGTGGCGCTGCCGATGGACGTCAGGCTCTGCTGCCGAGGCTGGGACAGATCGGCGACGATCGTGTCCTGGAGGTGGCGCAGGATCGCATCGCGCTGGGCGCGGAGCGCCTCCTGCTGGTCGATGGGCGCCTTGGCCGCCGCCGCCAGCTTGCCCTCGACCGTCCTGAGGCTGTCGGCGATCGCCTGTTGCTCGGCGGTCGCGGCGTCGGACGCCCGCTTGCTGAGGACGCCCTGCTGATCGTTCAACGAGCCGGCCAGTTCGGCGGCGAAGCCGTTGGCCAGCAGCCGCGCCTTGCTCGCCGACGGGAGGGGGAGCGTTGTGATCTCAACCGTGTTGGCGGCGACGTTCGCCCTGGTTGTGATCAGGCTGGCCAGGTCCTCGGGGGAGTTGACGGCATTCAAGCGAGCGACGGCTTTGGTGGCGACGAGCGGTGTGCGCGCCAGGGCAGATGCAGCTGTCAGGTCCTGGACGAAGGCGTCGCGCGGGGGATTGCCGCTCTCGTCGAACACGAGAACGGCGGTGGCCTGATACTTCGGCTTCGGGCCGCGGCCGAAGACGGCGAGGGCGGCCAGGCCGACCGCGACAACAGCAGCGACGATGACCCATCGGCTGCGGAGGACGCGCGCCTGCTCGCTGACATCCATGGTGCGTGGGCTACTGGCGATGGGGCCGAGCTCTCCTTGAGGAGGTGACCCACGATTCTGCCGTATTTGGGGCCTGCTCCCCGCCGCGGGGCGGGGGTACGGTACGTCAGATGACAGACATCCCGCCCCCGGACGACGTCCTCGAGCAGCACCAGGAGGTGGTTCCGGAGGAGGAGGACGACCTCCCCACGTCCGATCCCGAGGTATCCGAGGCCGACGCCTTGGAGCAGGCCCAGGTGGTGTCAGGCGACGACGAGGACGAGCTGCGCGGCTAGCCGGGCCTCAGGAACCCGAGGCCGCGAAGCCGCTACGGCCCTCCCACAGCCCTTCGCGTAGGCGGGTCCGCAGCAGCTTGCCCGTGGGGTCGCGCGGGACCTCGTCGCACAGGACGATGCGCCGCGGCCGCTTGTAGCCGGCCAGGCGTTCGTTGCAGGCGGCCTCGACTGCGGCGACGACGTCGTCGTCAACCGTTCCGGTCGCGGGGACGACGAACGCCACCACCTGCTCGCCTCGCTCGGGGTCGGGACCCCCGACGACGCCCACGTCGCTGACGCCGTCGACGCTGTCGACAACTGCTTCGATCTCGGCCGGATACACGTTCACGCCCGCGGTCACGATGACCTCCGCGCCGCGACCGGAGATGTACAGATAACCGTCCTCGTCGAGCCACCCGATGTCACCGGCTGTAAAGGCCCCGTCGGGACCGTACGCCGCTTCCGTCTTGGCCGGGTCGCCGAAGTAGGTGAACCGGCTGTGATCGAGGAAGCGGAAGTACACGAGCCCTTCCGCACCGGCCGGCAGACGGCCGCCATCGGCGTCCAGGACGAGGATCTCCTGGTGGGGCAGCGCTCGTCCGACAGTGCCGGGGCGCGCCAGCCAATCCTCAGTGGAGGCGAGTGTCATGCCACCTTCGGAGAACCCGAAGTACTCGACGAATACCGGCCCCCACCAGTCGACCATGCGGCGCTTGAGATCGGGAGGGCAGGGCTCGCCGCCGTGCAGCACGGTGCGCAGCGCGCTCGTGTCGGTGGCTGTCTTCTGCGCTTCAGGGAGGGCGAGCAGGTGGCGGAACATCGTCGGCACCAAGGTCGTCGAGGCGACGCCATCGCCGAGGGCGCGGAGAAAGTCCGACGGGTCCCAGCGCGGCATTATCCGCATGGGTGCGCCGCGCGCCAGCGCGGCCAGCCCGAATGTCAGCGGCGCGCCGTGGAACAGCTGCGACGCCATCAGGTGGGCGCCGTCGCCTGGGAGCTGCGCCGCCTCCGCCCAGCCCGTGCTGCGAGTGAACGCTTCCCAGAACGGCGACTGTCCGGACCACGCGTGCACAACGCCCTTCGGACGCCCTGTCGTGCCCGACGTGTACGACATCCGCCAGCCCCGCCGCCCTGCGGGAAGCGGACCGTGATCCTGGGCGTCGACCCAGCCGTCAAAGGCGTCGATGTCGAGCAAGGGGATACCGGCATCCGCGGCTGCCCGGCGCGCCGCGTCGACGTCCGTGACGACAAGCTTGCTGTGGGCATCGTCGAGAACCACCGCGATCTCAGCCGGCGTCCAACTCGTCTTGAGGGGCGTGACCACCATCCCGGCGCGCTGCACGCCGAGCACGACCTCGATGAACTCGGTGCGGTTCCCGACGACGACGGCCACGTGATCGCCGGGGCTGAGACCCATCGCTTCCACGCCGTGGCCCACGGCGTTCGTGCGATCCTCGAGCTCGGACCAGGTCAGCCGGTGGCGGGCGTCCTCGAGCGCCAGGTCCTCCGGCCGGCGCCCGGTCAGCTCCCAGAGCGGCGGTGCCGCGTCAGCCGTTCTTGTGCTCCTGGCGGGCGATCCACTCGATGAGACCCTCGACGCTGCCCGAACCCTCCTCGGCGATGTAGGTCTCGGCCCACTCGCGGATCTGCTGGTCGGTGAACCCGCGGTCCTTGAGCCGTTCGCGCGCCTCGTCACCCAGGATCCGCGCCCCCTCCTCGTGGGAGGTGTCGGCAAGCTTCTCGGGGACGCCGGCCTCGTGCGGCTCTTCCGGTGTCAGGTCGGTCACAGGTGCGCCGCCTTCGGCGGCTGCCCGTGACCGGGCACGCGCTTCACATTTGTTCGCTCGCTTCGCTCGCTCATTGGCTGCGAAGCTAGCTTCCCGGGTCGACCATGGACAGACCCGATACACCTCGCATCGCACCGCTCCCCGCCGACCAACGGGACGAACAGCAGCGAGAGTTGCTCGGCGACGTCGGCGGCGTGACCGGTCCGGCCTCGAACATCTTCGACACGCTCGTGCGGCACCCCGGGCTGTTCCGGAAGTGGCTGCCGTTCGGCGGCAAGTTGCTCACCGGCAAGCTGCCGGGCCGTGACCGCGAGCTGCTGATCCTGCGCACGGGCTGGCACTGCCGGTCCGAGTACGAGTGGGGCCAGCACGTCCTCATCGCCCGGTCGGCGGGCATCACCGACGCCGAGATCGACCGTGTCCGCGCCGGCCCCGATGCGCCGGGGTGGGACCCCTTCGAGCGAGCCCTCCTCGCGGCGGCCGACGAGCTCCACGCCGACGCCTGCATCACCGACGCCACGTGGGCCGCCCTCGCGGACCGGTACGACGAGCGTCTGCTGATCGAGGTGCCGATGCTCGTCGGCCACTACCACATGGTCGCGTTCACCCTGAACAGCCTGGGCGTCCAGCGTGAGGAGGGTGTGCCCGCCTTGCCGGACGACGCGTAGCGGTGCGCCGCTCGGTGACGCTCGTCGCTGCGGCTGCCGCCGTGTTCATCGTGGCCTTCACCGCCTGCGCGGGCGGCCGGGCCATGACGGCGGACAGTGGGACACAGCACCGCACGCTCGTAGTCAACGACGACCCCACGCCGATCTGTGTCGCGGTGGCCTCGTCCGTCGCCGAGCAGGTCGTCGGCTTGAGTAAGCGACAGAGTCTGCCGCCCAAGGAGGGGATGGCGTTCCCGTTCGCCACGGCGACGCAGGAGAATTTCACGATGCAGGACACCTCGTTCCCGCTGGCGATCGTGTGGGTGGGCCCGAGCGGCCAGGTCCTGGGGTCCACGCCGATGAGCGCCCTCGCCAGGGACCCGTATCCGTCGCCCGCTCCCATCACCCTCGCAGTCGAGCTGTCACCCCAGGACTGGAATCCGTTGGCGGGCACCGCCCGCACCGTTTCCCTGGGCGAGGCCTGTGAGGGGACGGTCGTCGCAGGCTCCCCGGGCAAGCCACCCCAACAGTTCTGATTCTGACAGCGGTCCCGACTTCCCTAACCTGACCCCTGTGCCACGCGCTGCGCTCGCTCGGAAAGCCGAGCCGTTGAACGACGAGGACGTCGTCATCCGTACCTCCGACCTGACCAAGGTCTACCCGGGGATGGACCGCCCGGCTGTCGACAAGCTGAACCTCGAGGTTCGTCGGGGCGAGATCTTCGGCCTGCTCGGGCCGAACGGCGCCGGCAAGACGACGACGGGCGGGATGCTCACCACCATGGTGATCCCCACGGCCGGCGGCGCCGTCGTTGGGGACATCGACGTGGTGGCGCACCCCGCGCTGGCGAAGCAGGCGATCGGCGTCGTCCCCCAGCAGAACACCCTCGACCGGGCGCTCACCGTGTGGGAGAACCTCTACTTTCACGGCCGCTTCTTCGGGATGTCCGCCGCCGACTGCCGCGCCGCGGCCGACGAACTCCTCGAAGAGTTCCATCTCGCCCGTTGGGGCAAGGCACCGGTGATGTCGCTCTCGGGCGGCATGGCCCAACGCCTCATGGTGGCGCGGGCCATCCTGCACCGGCCCGAGATCGTGTTTCTCGACGAGCCGACGGCCGGTCTCGACCCCCAGAGCCGCCTGGCCCTCTGGGAGATCCTCCAGCGCCTGCATTCCGGCGGGCAGACCATCCTCCTCACCACCCATTACATGGAGGAGGCCGACCAGCTGTGTGACCGCGTGGCCATCATGGACCACGGTCACATCCTCGCCCTCGACACGCCCGAGAACCTGAAGGACGGGATCGACGCCGACACCATCGTGTCCTTGCGGGCCACCGGCGACCTCGGCAAGCTGGAGAAGGCCCTCAACCGGCGCCGGATCGTGACGAACGTCGTCGCCCTCGACGGCGAGCTGCGCGTGCACGTGAAGGGCGCCGCCGACGCGCTGCCCATCGTGCTCGACACGGTCAACAAGAGCGGCTCGCACCTCGTTGACCTCACGGTGAACGAGCCGACGCTCGAAACCGTCTTCATCAACCTCACCGGGAAGGAGCTGCGCGACTGATGGCCACCACTGCGCCCACCGCGCCCACGACTGCCCCCACCACCGCGACCGTGCCGCGCTACAAGGGCGCCGAGCTGGGCCGGTCAACGGTGCAGGCCAGCAGGAGCGCCTTTGCCGGCCTGCTGCTGCGCGATCTGACGGTGCTGCGGAAGAACCTCAAGGAGTTCCTGCCGCGCACGATCTTGCAGCCCTTCCTGCTCGTGTTCGTGTTCCTCTACGTGTTCCCCACCATCGGCCAGGGCATCGGCAGCGGTGGGGGATCCGCGGGCGAGTCGGCGTTCGCCACCGTCCTGGTCGCGGGCGTGGTCGGCCTGTCGATCATGTTCCAGGGGATCCAGGCCGTCGCCCTGCCGATGGTGCAGGAGTTCGGCTACACGCGTGAGATCGAGGATCGCGTGCTCGCGCCGTTGCCCGTGGCGTTCGTGTCCCTCGAGAAGATCGCCTCGGGTGCTCTGCAGGGCCTTCTCGCGGCGCTCATCGTGTTCCCGATCGCCGCGGTCGTGCACGCGAGCAGCATCCATATCCACCTGCAGGTGCACTGGCTCGAGCTGATCACATTGATCCCGTTGGCGTGCATCATGTGCTCGGCACTGGGGATGACGTTCGGCACGCGGTTCGACCCTCGCACCGTGCCGATGCTGTTCGGCGTCATCGTCATCCCGATGACGTTCCTCGGCGGCACGTACTACGCGTGGACGGCGCTCGAGCCGGTGAAGTTGGGTGGCTTCTCCTGGCTGCAGGTGCTGGTGCTGATCAACCCGCTGATCTACATCACCGAGGGTTTCCGGGCCGCGTTGACGCCCGCCCACCACATGCACCTGTACGTCATCTATCCCGTGCTGCTCGCGTTCACCACCCTGTTCCTGTGGCAGGGCCTCAAGGGCTTCCGCAAGCGCGTCCTCAGCTGACCGTCGCCGTCGACAGGGTCGGCATGACCCGGTCGATGGTCGCCTGGCGCAATGCTTGCTTGGTGCCGGCGTACGCGCTGGTATCGAGCTGACCGAGACGGCGGGCCTCGTCGATCGCGGTGCGCTCGCATTCTGAGGCGGCCACGATGCTGTCGACGTAGCCCGCGGCCAGGGCGCCCTCGGGGGAGAGCACTTCCGCCTCGATCGTGGCGCGTGTCAGATACCGCTTGGACAACCGGTCGCGCGCCAGCTCGATGGCGAACACGGGCAGCGTCATGCCGATGGCAACCTCGTTCAGCCCGATCTTGGCCGGCGCGTCACCGCTCACGCGCGTGTCGCACGCCAGCACCAGGAGGGCGCCGGCGGCCATGGCATGCCCGGTGACGGCGGCGACCGTGGGCTGGGGATGTCCGTACACCCGCATCAGCAGCTCCCCGCCCGACCGCACGAGTTCGAGCATGTCCTCGATGCCGCCCCGCATCACCGAGAGGTCGAACCCCGCGCACAGCGCCTTGTTGTTGCCGACGAAGCACACGGCCGTGGCGTCCGACGCGGCCTTGTCGAGCGCCTTGTGCAGTTGGCCGATCATGCTCATGCTCAAGGCGTTGGCCTTGCCGTCGTCGAGGCGGACGACCGCCACGCCGTCCTCGACCGTTGTTGTCACCGCGTCACTCATCGGCCTCCGCCGCTAATCGTGCCGCCTTCGGCGGCGCCTCTCCTTCTCGAGCGAATGCTTACTCCGGTCGGGAGAACTGCACCACGGCTGCGGCCAGCATGGCCACACCGAGGGCGGCGACCACGGCCAGCTCCAAGCCGACCGGCAGCCGGTGTCCGGCCCACGTGATGCCCGGGTTGAGGGTGTGGGCCAGACGAGGCGGGATGTCGACGTGGTCGAACACCGCCCGACGCATCGGGTCGATGGCGTAGGTCATGGGATCGATCTTTGTGAGCGCGGCCAGCCAACGTGGCAGGCGGTCGAGCGGGAACACGGCGCCCGACAGGAAGAACATCGGCAGCACGATGAAGTTCATGACCACCTGGAACGTCTCCACCTGCGCCATGCGGGCGGCGATGACCGTGCCGAAGGCCGTGAGCATGAAGGCCAGCAGGGCCATCTCGGCCACGAGCGTCAGCAGAAGCGTCGGTGAGTACGGCACGTGCACCAGACCGCAGAAGATGAGCATCACCGCGCCCTGGAAGGTGGCGACGGTGGCACCGCCCAGACACTTGCCGAGGACGAGGGCGCTGCGCCGCACCGGGGCCACGAGCATCTCCCGCAGGAAGCCGAACTCGCGGTCCCACACGATGGACAGCGCCGAGAAGATGGCGGTGAAGAGCACGGTCATACCGAGCACGCCGGGGAAGATGAACGTGCGGTAGTCGATCTTGGTGCCGCCGGGTATGAGCTGAGAGAGCCCGGTGCCCAGGATGAACAAGTAGATGATGGGCTGGGCCAACGAGGTGATCATCCGCACCTTGTTGCGCGTGAAGCGGATGAGCTCGCGCTTCCAGATCATGCGCACGGCCCGCATGTCGTCGCCGAGCGAGCTGCCGACCTCCCGGACGCCGATGACGGTGGCCGGCGCCGCGCTCACCTTCGTCCTCCGGAGCGCATCCAGGGGTTGGCCCGGTTGCGTTCGGCGCCCGACGCCTCGGCGTCGCGGATGGTGCGGCCCGTGTAGGCCATGAACACGTCGTCGAGCGTCGGACGGGCGACGTGCACGGAGTTGATCGTGATGTCGGGTTCGGCGAACAGACGAGGCACGAACTGCTCGCCGTGGGCGACGAAGAACGTGATCGCCCCCTCGGAGATGGTGGGCTCGAGGTCGAACCGCTCGGTCAACACGCCCAGGGCGGCCTGGTCGTCGTCGGTCTTGATGCTCACGCGGTCGCGCCCGACGCTGCGCTTGAGGGCCTCGGGCGTGTCGACGACCACCAGCTCGCCGTTGTCCATGATGGCGATGCGGTCACAGTGCTCGGCCTCGTCCATGTAGTGCGTCGTGAGGAACATGGTGATCGACTCGCGGCGCTTCAGTTCGTTGATGTAGCCCCAGATGTGGCTGCGCGTCTGGGGGTCGAGGCCGACGGTCGGCTCGTCGAGGAAGAGCACGCGGGGCGAGTGCAGGAGCCCGCGCGCGATCTCGAGGCGCCGCTTCATCCCGCCGGAGAAGGTCTTGACGATGCTGCCCCTTCGCTCCCAGAGGCCGACCATGTCCATCACCTGGCGGAGGCGATCGCCGAGCTCGCTCTTGGGCACCCGGTAGAGCTCGGCGTGGAAGCGGAGGTTCTCGGCCGCCGTGAGATAGTCGTCCAGCGTCGTGTCCTGGAACACGAGCCCGATCTGGCGGCGGACCTCGGTGCGCTGGCGCACGACGTCGAAGCCGGCGACGGTGGCGCGGCCCCCTGAGGGGCGGACCAGCGTGCACAGCATGGAGATCGTCGTCGATTTGCCCGCGCCGTTGGGGCCGAGGAAGCCGTACGTCTCGCCCGGCTCCACCGCGAAGCTCACGGACTTCACAGCTTCGAGGTCGCCGTAACGCTTGGTGAGGTCGACCGCCTCGATGACCGGGGCCGCGCTGCCACCGGACGCGCCAACGTCACGACCGGCAACCTGGACCATTCATCGATCGTACCGGCGTCGCCAAGTCAGCCCTCTACGCTTCGCGCTCCATGGTGCGCCCGTTGACCGACCTCGAACGCGGCACGATCGTCGTGCTGCCGTCGGCCACGTTCCCCGACAGCGAGCTGCGCAAGATCGTCGCCATCCAGCGCTACGAGGAGCGGCTGCTGTGCACGACGCTCTTGCTCGCCAATCCCGATCTCGAGCTCGTCTACATCACCTCGCTCCCGGTCGACGAAGCAATCGTCGGGTACTACCTGCGCTTTCTCCCCGATCCGGCCGGCGCCCGTCGCCGCCTGCACCTCGTGGTCGTGGGGGAGGACTCGGGGCGGGCGCTGACGGCCAAGGTGCTCGACGCCCCCCACGTCATCGACCGCGTGCGCGCCCTCGTCGACGGGGCGGAGCGCGCATACATCCTTCCCTTCAACGTCACCGACCTCGAAGGTCGCTTTGCCGCGCTGGTCGGCCTTCCGCTGTTCGGCGCCCCGCCGACCCTCGCCCATATGGGGTCGAAGACCGAGTCGCGCCGGGCGGCCCGCAAGGCGGGCGTCGACGTCCTCGACGGTGAAGAAGACCTGCGGTCGGTGTCGGAATTGCAGGCCGCGATCGAAGGACTGCGCGCTCGGCGGCCGATGGCGGAGGCGGCCGTGGTGAAGCTCAACGACGGCTTCTCGGGCCAGGGTCACGCCATCGTCGAGCTCGCTGGGTTCTCGTCGCTGGATACCGCGCCGATCACCTTCATCGCCGACGAAGAGTCGTGGCCGTCCTACTCCGCCAAGGTGGCGAGCGGCGGAGCCGTGGTCGAGGAGCTCGTGCGGGCGCCGGGCCTCGTGTCGCCCAGCGTGCAGATGCGCATCACCCCAGGCGGCGCGGTCGAGGTTGTCTCGAACCACGACCAGATTCTGGGTGGTCTCCACGACCAGGTGTACCTGGGCTGCCGGTTCCCGGCCCGCGCCGACTATCGCCTCGACATCCAGGAGCGGGCGCGTCGCGTCGGCGAGGTGCTGGCGGCCGACGGCGTCATCGGCACCTTCGGCATCGACTTCGTGCTGGTGCCCGGCGCGAACGGGCGCGGGTACGACATTCGCCTGAGCGAGATCAATCTGCGCATGGGCGGTACGACGCACCCGTTCTGGATGGCGCGCCTGGTCACCGGCGGTGTGTACGACCCTTCGACGGGCGAGCTCGTGGCACGGGGCCGGGCCAAGAGTTACGTCGCCAGCGACAACGTCAAGGGCGAGGCCCTCATCGGGCGTACGCCCGCGGATGTCATCGCCGAGGTCGACGAGAGGGGCCTGGGCTTCGATCCCGGGTCGGGCACCGGGGCGACGCTGCACCTGCTGGGCGCCGTTCCCGGGTTCGGGAAGATGGGCGTCACGTGCATCGCGGACTCACCGGAGGACGCCGAAGCCCTGTACCAGGAGGTGAGCGCAGCCCTCGTCGGGCCGTCGATACCCTGACCCCGTGCGCGGGCGGACCTCCAAGCAGGCGGCAGGCGTCGTCGTCGTGGTGTTCGCGGTGGCGCTCGCAGGCTGCGGCCGGCTCGAGAGACCGAGCGTCGGCGAGACCGCGCCGCCACCCACCACGACCACGACCGCCATTCCCTTCCGCGTCGTGGCCGAGGTGAAGCCAGACCTCAAGACGGTCGCCGTGTATGACGCGCCCGACGCCCCCGCACCGAAGATGCAGCTGTCCAATCCGAACAGCGACGGCGTCCAGCGTGTGTTCCTCGTCGAGCACGGCCAGGGGTCGGGGTGGCTCAACGTCTCGCTCCCGGCGCGGCCGAACGGCAGCACCGGCTGGATCAAGAGCGACGACGTCGAGCTCAAGGAGACGTACTGGCGCGTCCGCGTCGAGCTGAGCGCCCATCGCATCACCGTGTGGAACGGCGCCGACGTCGTGCACACCGAGCCGGTCGGCGTGGGGACTGCGGCCTCGCCGACGCCGCCGGGCGAGTACTACATCACCGAGGCGCTCACCGTGCCGTCGTTCCAGCGCTCGGCCTACGGGCCGTACGCCTTCGGCACATCAGCCCACTCCGACGTCTACACGACGTTCGGGGGCGGCGACGGCACCGTCGGCATCCACGGCACCGGCGACCCGTCCTCGCTCGGCAGGGATGTCAGTCACGGGTGCATCCGCCTGAGCAACGACGGCATCACAGGCCTGATCCACCAGGTACCGCTCGGCAGTCCGGTTCAGATCGTCGCCTGAGCCCCACGGAACGCGACTGAGCCTGAAAAAGGGCGCGCGCGACCGACCGGGTGGCGTTAGCGACAGACCGTGGAGGACGTGCGCGGGTTGGTGTAGCAGCGAGGTTGGCGCGTCGGAACCGTGCGGGGCTCGGTAGGCGGCACCGTCGGCCGCGGCGGACGGGTGACACCGGGGAGGGGCACCGTTGGTACAGGCGTCGACGTCGTCGTCGATGTGGGCGTCGACGTCGGCGGGACACTGGTGGTCGACGTCGGCGGCGACCCGATCTGTTGGGCGCCGGGGATGAGGCTGAAGTCGGGCTGCGGGAACGGTATGGCGGGCTGCCCGGCAAGCGCGGCGGTCATATACGCGCCCCAGATGCCGGCTGGGTAGCTGCCGCCCTGCACGTTGATGCCGCCGACCCCGCGCATGGGCACCTCGGCGGTGGGTGAGCCCATCCAGACGGCGGTCGCCAGCTGCGGCGTGTACCCGACGAACCAGGCGTCGTGGTAGTCCTCCGCGGTTCCCGTCTTGCCCGCCACCTGGCGGCCGGGGATGCCGGCTCGCACGCCCGTGCCTCGTTGCACGACCTGCTGCAGCACCTGGGTCTCGACCCGGGCATTCTGGGCGGCGACGGCCCGCCGGGACTTCGGCTTGGCGGAGAACACCTCTTTCCCGTTCCGGTCGTTGACCGATTGGATGAAGTACGGGTCGTGGCGCTCGCCGTCGGCGGCGAGCGTGGCGTATGACGTCACCATCTCGAGGGGCGACACTGCCTCGGTGCCGAGTGTCAGCGACTTGAACGGCGACAGCTTGTGAGTGATGCCCATGCGGTTGGCCACGTCGATCACGCTCTTGGCACCGATGGCTTCCTGCAGCCGGGCATACGCGCAGTTCACCGAGTGGGCGGTGGCGTCGGTGAGCGTCATCGGGCCGCCCTCCTCGCCTTCGAAGTTCGACGGCGAGTAGGGGTTGGGAATGCCGCCCGGGTTGGGGATCGGGCACGGCGCCGTGCCGTCGATGATGTCGTTCGGCGAGTGGCCCTGCTCGAGGGCGGCCATCAGGGTGAACGCCTTGAACGACGACCCGGGCTGCCGTGCACCGTCGGTCACGATGTCGTACTGCGCCTGGTCGAAGCCCGCTCCGCCGACGAGGGCGCGCACCGCACCATTGCTCGGGTCCATTGAGACCAGCGCGGCGGTGAACTTGCCGTTCGTGTCGGGCAGGTTGTCGTTGATCTTCTGCAGGGCGACCTGCTGGAGGTGAGGGTCGAGCGTCGTGTGGATGCGAAGGCCGCCGTTGAAGACCTCCTGATAGCGGTCCTGGGCTGTGCCGCCCAGCGGAGAGGTCGAGCTCAGGAGGATCTGCTTCACCTTGTCGACGAAGTAGTCGAGCTTCTCGGTGGCTTGCGCGGCGGGCTGGGCCGGCAGCGGCTCGGCTTTGATCGCGCCTGCCTCCGCGGCGGAGAGGTCGTGCAGTTGGGCCATGCGGTCGACGACCTCGGCGCGGCGCGTCTTGGCTACGTCGGGGAAGCGGAAGGGGTCGTAGTACACGGGGTTGCGGATGAGCCCGGCGAG
This sequence comes from Acidimicrobiales bacterium, assembly GCA_035948135.1. Taxonomy (GTDB): domain Bacteria; phylum Actinomycetota; class Acidimicrobiia; order Acidimicrobiales; family AC-14; genus CADDZP01. The sequence continues at coordinate 14,159 of DASZJL010000013.1, forward strand.
GAGGGAGCCCTGGGCGGTGGTGAGCTGCCCGACCTTGACGCCGTAGTACTTCTCGGCCGCCGCCTCGATGCCGTACGCCCCGTTGCCGAAGTACACCGTGTTCAGGTAGCGCTCGAGGATCTGCTGCTTCGACATCTGGGACTCGAGCCGCATCGACAGCACCGCCTCCTTCAGCTTGCGGTGCACGTCCTGCTTGGGGGAGAGGAGCGAGTTCTTCACCAACTGCTGGGTGATCGTCGAGCCGCCCTGGCGCACGCCGCCAGCGGAGATGTTGGTGGCGAGGGCGCGCCCGAGCGAGCGCAGGTCGATACCGCCGTGCTCATAGAAGCGGTCGTCCTCGATGTCGATCACGGCCTTGACGACCTGCGGCGGCACGTCGCTGAGCTTGATCGGTACCCGGTTCTCCTCGGCGTGCAGGACCGCCAGCGTGCTGCCGTCCCGGGCGAGCACGACCGACCGCTCCGAAAGCGGGCGTAGCGACGCGGCCAGGTCGCCCTTTTGCCCCTTGCCGGCAGTGAAGACGGCCTGGGCCTCGGGAACCATCAGGATCGCCGCGAACGCCAGTCCCACGCCCGCGGCGACGATCGCGACGCCGAACCGAACCAGCGTGCGCATTGTTGGAAAAGCTACCTGGCGGGCCCATCACCCCTGGTCGCGGGCAGGGCGGGAGTAATGTCTGGCCCGCACAGGGAGGTGGCACATCTTGGTCCGGCACTGGCGGGTGTCGCGCGGACACACCCGCCGCTTCTCGCAGCATGGCTGACGTGAGGTTGGCGCCCGCCGGCGTGCCGGAGGCGCCCGAAGTCGACGTCCCCGCGCGCCGCGCCCTCGCCCGTCGGGTCCGGCTCGTGGCGTTGATCAACCTCCTCGTCGACCTCGTCGCCATCACCGGCGGGTACCTGCTCTCCAAGGGCATCATCGTGTCGACGAGGGCCGACGCCGCTTCCCGCACCCCGTTCGCGCTGAGCGGCCGTTGGGTGCTCCTCACCATCCCCCTGTGGCTGGTGATCTTCGCCGCCTACGGGCTCTACGACCGCCGGGAGCTGGACGCACCGTCGGAGGAGATCCGCCGCCTGTTCCACGGCATCACCGTCAGCCTCGTCGCCATCGTGATGGTGACGTTCTTCGGCAAGTTCGCCGTCTCGCGTGGCTGGATCGCCTCGCTCGCATTGTTCTGCACCCTCACCCTGGCGGTGGGCCGCTTCGCGGTGCGGAAGCTGGCCGGCCGCCTCAGCGCAAGCGGGTACCTGTGCTCGCCGGCGTTGGTCGTGGGCACCAACGAAGAAGCGCGCACGATCGCCCGATCGCTGCACCGCCAGAAGAAGCTCGGCTACCGGGCTGTCGGCTTCGTCAGTGTGGGGCTCGCGCCGTCAGGCACGGTCGACGGGCTCCCGGTTGTCGGCGGCGTCGAGGACGTTGCCACCCTCGCCCGCCAGACAGGCGTGGCCGCCGTCGTCATCGCCGGTACTGCGGTGCGTGCCGACACGCTCTTGCAGATCGACGCCGCCCTGCAGTCGGTCGACGTCGAGATCCGTCTCACGCCCGGGCTGCCGCACGTGAGCCCTTCGCGCATCACCATCCGTCCCCTCGACGGCTTGGCGTTGCTTTCCCTCGACCGGCGCGAGCTCGGGATTCGCCAGGCAGCCCTCAAGCGCATGTTCGACGTTGTCGTCGGCACCCTCCTCTTCGTCATTGCGGTACCAGTGATGGGCATCGTCGCCGTGCTGGTGCGGATCACGAGCAGAGGGCCGGCGCTGTTTCGCCAGGAGCGGGTGGGCAAGGGCGGCAAGCCGTTCGTCATGTACAAGTTCCGCAGCATGGTGAAGGGTGCCGAGGAGTTGCACGAGCAGCTCGTGCAGGAGAGTGGTGCCGACACTGTGCTGTTCAAGCTGCGCGAGGACCCGCGGGTGACGCCCGTCGGCCGGGTGCTGCGCCGGTGGGCTTTCGACGAGCTGCCCCAGCTCTGGAATGTGGTCAAGGGCGACATGAGTCTGGTGGGGCCTCGGCCCGCCCTGCCCGGCGAGACGGCGCGGTACTCCAACCGCCTCCGCACCCGCCTCCAGGTGAAGCCCGGGCTCACCGGCCTCTGGCAGGTCAACGGCCGCCACGAGCTCCCCTTCGCGGACTACATCCGCTACGACCTCTTCTACGTCGAGAACTGGTCGTTGGGTCTAGATCTTTACGTGATTGGAAAGACGCTCCCCGCTCTTCTCGCTAGACGCGGCTCGTACTAGGCGCGGTCCCGCCGGCCGCTCGCGCCGCCGCAGGCGGCCCCGACGGATGGTGGCCGCTCGCCGGCCGAAGGCCGGCCTCCGGGGGGTAGCTCGAAGGGGGGCCTGCCCCCCTTCGAAACCAG
>DASZJL010000014.1:0-12440 GCA_035948135.1 Acidimicrobiales bacterium
AGTTCGCCCATGGCTCCTTGGAACCAGGTCAGCGCCTCGCCTTTGTCGACGACGTCGGTGATGACCGCGGCGGACGTAGCAGGGACCGAACGGTGCTCGATTGCTGGGCTGGCCTTGGGACCGTCCAAGAGAGCCCGGAGCGAGCCGACAGCCTCTTGGGTCCGGGCCAGGTTTGACTCGAGACGGGCCAGGTGGTTGGCGATGACCCGGTTGCGGGTCTCGACGTCGGTGGCGTCGAGTACGGCGTGGATGTCGTCGAGTGGCATGTCGAGATCGCGGAAACGGCGGATGATCTGCGCGGTGACGATCTGCTCGGTGGCGTAGCGCCTGTACCCGGTGTCGGCGTCGACGTCGACCGGCTCGAGCAACCCGACGTCGTGGTAGTGGCGAAGCGTCTTGACACCCAGCTGCGTGGCCCGGGAGAAGTCGCCGATCGTCAGTGTCGAGGTCACAACCACATCTTGATGTCTCCCCCTACAGGAGAGTCAACCGGGAAGGGACCCCTTGACTCTCCCCTTGCGGCATCGCCGAACGTGGCCACGCCGCCGATGGCGGCCAATCAGAACAAGGAGGGAAACCATGCCGACTACCACCGAACTCCGAGGTGTGGTGGCCGAGTTCGTCGCGGCCGTGAACGACTTCGACCTCGACCGGATCGTCGCCACGTTCACACCCGACGCCTACGTCAACGACGTCAGTCGGGAAATGTGGGGCACCAATGCGATCCGTGCCTTCATGTCCAAGGAGATTGTCGGGGACCACGTCACGTTGGAGGTCCGCGAGGTCCTCGACCACTACGGCGACACCATTGTCCGTGCCCGCGTCGACGGGACCTACGACAAGACCAACCTGCCCGACGAGCTGATCCTGACCAGCTACTTCGGGATCTGTGACGACAAGATCACGAACCTCACGATCATCGCCAATCAGCCGAGTCCGTACTGAGCCACCTCTCGACTGAACTATGCGGCCTGAATGCACGGCACGTCAGGGAAGGCTTCGGTCGACGTAGCTCGTGCGGCGCCGTGCGGACGAGTACGTCACGTCGCGGGTGCCGATGACGCGGTGAAGTTCGTCGGCCGGGACAGTAACCGGGTTCGGGGCCGGCGCCTTGCCGGGTTGGGGAAGCGGATATGCGGTGGCCGCGCACGTATGAAAGTCGACCTTGCCTTCCGTCCTGCTCATGATCTGGTGGACGTGCCCGTTGAGACAGGTGACCGAGCCGAAGCGGTGGAGCATGGCCAGCGCCTGCGGTGCATCGTCTGTGCCCCAACCCCATGGCGTGTACATCTGGAACAGGGGAATGTGGGAGAGGACGACGATCGGGGTGTCGGACGAGAGCCGGCGCACGTCCTTCTTGAGCCACGCCAGCTGGTCGGCGCCGAGGTGACCGAGGACCTGCTGACCCGTGGTGTTCACGAGGGCGACGAAGTGGACGCCCTTGTGGTCGAAGCTGAACCAGCCCGTCCCCTGCGTGCCCTGCCCGAAGACGCCGAGGTACTTCTGACCTTCGTCGTCGACGGCGTCGTGCTCGCCCGGCAGCACGAGCACCTGCCCGGTACGCAGGGCCGACATCATCTGCTTGGCCTGGTCGAACTGATCGACGGTCGAGAAGTGCGTGACGTCGCCAGTGTGAATCACGAAGTCGGGGCGATCGGGCATGGCGTTCACGGCGTCGATCGACTGTTGGAACGTGGCCGCAACGTCGGGGTTTGCCTTGCCCTCGAAGCCGAGGTGGCTGTCGGAGATCTGTGCGAACGTGAAGTCGGCGGTGCGCGTCTGGTGGTGACCTCCCTTGGTCAACTCGGTGGTGACGATCCCGCCTGTGACGGCGACGCCAACCGCGGCGCCGGCCCAGGCCGCGTGGCGGAGGAAACGGCGCCGGTCGATGTCCTCTTGGAAGATTCCGTCGGAGTCGCTCATGCCGTCACCGTCACGGTCCCAGTCATGAACGGATGGATCGTGCAGTGGTACACGAACGTGCCGGCGGTGGTGAACGTCTTCGTGTAGGTGTTTGCGCTGTTGACCAAGAGCGGCGACCTGCTCGAGTCGAACATGAAGAAGACGGTGTGGGCTTCGTCGTCCTTGTTGGTCCACGTGACCGTCGAACCCTGCTTGACGGTGATCCCCCCCGGCTTGAATGCGAATCCCTCGATGTTGACGGCGTCCGTCGCGACGGCCGGTCCCGTCTGGGGTGCGCTCGTGTCGGCGCCCATCGCCATCATCGTGGTGGAGGGGGCCGCCTTCGGCCTGGAGTTGGTGCCGCTGGCGCCCCCGCCGCAGGCTGCCAGGGCCACACCTGCGGCCACGACCCCGGCGAAGGTTGCGCCCGCGGCTCGCGTGCGAAGTACTGACATCCCCGTGTTCCCTTCTGGGCGCGAACGCCCGGTGGCTGATCTCTGCGGATAGATAGGGACCGGGGTTACACACGCCGCGTGGACGCCAGCTCCCCGCGCTGCGAACCCACATCCCCGCTCGTAACCTCAGCCGGGTGTCACCGTCGCCGTGCGTCATGGAGTACCGGGGAACGTTCACCTTCCCGGTCCCGCGTGACGACCTATGGGCCTACCTCGAGCGGGTGGACCGCTTCGAGCCCTCGTTGAACTGGCTCTCCGAGTTCCGGTTCGAAGGCGACGGGCTTCGGGCGGGATCGGTGCTGGCGGGGGTGATCACTCCGCCGCTCCCATATCGAATGCGCCTACAGGTCGATCTCCTCGAGTGCGAGCGCCCGTCGCGGATCGAAGCCGGGGTGCACGGCGATCTCGAGGGCTGGGCTCAACTGCTGTTCGAGGACGACGGCGGCGGGACTCGCGTCACCGCCACGTGGACGTTCGAGATGATGCAGCGCTCGATGAGGATGGCGGCTCGGGTGGCCCACCCGGTGCTGCGCTGGGGGCATGACCGTGTCGTTGACATCACGGTGCGCGCCTTCCGGCGACATCTCGCGGCCGCGGCGCGCTAGCCGAGCCGGGCGACCACCAGCGCGGAAGCCAGCGCCACGACGGCCCATGAGAGGGCGCGCAACGCGCGTTCGAGAGGAGCCAGGAGATCGCTTTCGCGGATCGGCTGCACCGTCCCGTCGTCCAGGACCAACGAACCTTCGACGCGCGCAACGCGCCGACGCAACAGCCGGGCGGGGGTCGACAGGCTCCGCTGGGCCCAGGAGAGGGCAAAGGCGGCGACCGCGCCAAGCGCGGCGGCTGCGTTGAGGGTGCCGCTCTGGGCGACGAAGCCGGTCAGCACCGGAAAGGCTCCCCACGCGGCAGCAAAGCCGGCGTCGGTGTGGACGACGCCTCCGAACAACTCGGCGTTGTATGCGACGACGAGTAGCGGTCCGACGACGAGGAAGGGCACGAGCACGACACCGACACGCGTGACGCCCGCGACGCCGATCGCCAGCGCCGCCGCAAGCCCGACCGCCGCCGCCACCCTGAGCGCTCCGTCGGAGATGCGGGTGCGCAGGGGCCGGCCGTTGAGCTCGTCGAGCGCGTGGGCGCCCACGCCTACCGCGAAAAAGAAGGCGAGCACCGTCGCCCCCAATCGGACTGCGTCGAAATGGGGTGCCAGCGCGGCGCCGATGGCGACATACGAGAGGTGCCACGCCGTGTACGGGGGGTGGAGGATCGTCCACCAGTCGCGCCACCCGCCGGCGCGCGCCGCGTAGAAGGCGGGGCGGCGTTCCCCGTCAGCCACCCTTGGTCCCCCACATCACGAGCCCGCCGCCCAGGCTCATGAGCCGCACCCCGACGTCGACGAAGCCGGCGTTCTTCCAGGCATCCACGTGCCAGTCGACGGGGTAGCGGCGGTAGTGACCCGAGATGGACGGCCCCAGGAAGCGGCCCACGCCGGACCACTCCCGTCCACCCGTGAGGAACCCGCCGACCGGCAGCCACAGTCGTGTGTAGAGCCACCACGAGAGCCGCCAGAAAGGACGGGGCGGGACGCAGAACTCGAGGCTGGCGACGGTCCCGCCCGGCTTCACCACTCGGCCCAACTCGACGAGGGTGGCGAGGGGATCGGCGACGTAGCGCAGCAGGTAGGTGAAGGTGAGGCCGTCGAAGGTGGCGTCGGGGAAGGGCAGTTGCTCGCCCCGGCCCGCCACCAAGGCGATGCGCGAAGTGGCGCCTGCCCGGGCCACGTTGTCCGCTCCTCGCCGCAGCATCTCCTCGGTGAGATCGAGCCCCGTGACCTGGGCTGCGCTCCGCCTGGTGAGCTGCAGCGCCACCCCCGCCGTGCCGGTGGCGACGTCGAGGACGCGCGCGGGCTCGGAGGACACGACGTGTCCAACCGCCTCGCGACGCCAGCGTCCGTTCTGGCCGAGGGACAGGATCTCGGCCAGCAGGTCGTAGCGACGCGGAAGTCCGCGGAAGAGGGACTGGGCGAAGCGGTTCGGGTCGCTAGAGCGCACCACGACGCACGTACAGTAAGCGGCGATCGGGAGGAGGGCCATGCGCGGCGACCGTTTCGACGTCCTCGTCGTCGGCTCTGGCCCGGCGGGGAGCGTCGCCGCACTTGTGCTCGCCCGCGGCGGGGCCCGGGTGGCGCTCGTCGACAAGACCGCATTTCCCCGCGACAAGGCGTGCGGTGACCTCGTCGGGCCCCGAGGCGTACGGCACCTCGCCGACCTGGAGATCGACGTCACCGGCACCCAGCGGGTGGACGACATGGTTGTCATCGGGCCCACCGGGCGCCGGGTACGGCTCCCGTGCTGGGAAGGGGACACCTACCCCGGCTATGGCTTCGCCCTGCCCAGGTCTCGTTTCGACGCCGCCCTCCACGACGCGGCCGCCGCCGCCGGCGCCCAGCCGTTCACGGCCCGAGTGGGCCGGCCCCTGTTCGACGACAACGGCGAGCTCGACGGCTTCGAACTCTCCGACGGCACGGCGTTGCGGGCCGACGCCATCATCGGTGCGGACGGCGCGACCAGCAGGGTGGCCGACGCCGCCGGGCTCGTGGATCCGGCCCGCGTGCTCTGGGGCTTTGCGCTGCGCGCCTACGTCGAGGACCCCGTCCGCGTCCCTCACATCGTGTTCTGGGAACGGGATCGATGGCGTGGCTTCCCGGGCTACGGGTGGCTGTTCCCCGGCGTCGGCGGCCGCGCCAACATCGGCCTCGGTCTGGGCGTGCTCGCCGAGCGCTCGGCCGGGTCGGAGGCAGCGCGGTGCTTTGATGCTTTCGTTGCCGACATGCGCGGCTTGGGCGTTCTCGTCGGTGCCGGCGACTCGGTCTCGCCGCGCCTGGGCGGCTGGCTCAAGATGGGGATGGTCGGGACCCTCGCGGCGCGGGGGCGCGTGCTCCTCTGCGGTGACGCCGCCGGCCTGGTCAATCCCCTGCAGGGCGAGGGCATCTCCCAGGCGATGGGGAGTGGCCGGGCCGCGGCCGAGGCCCTCCTGTCCGACCCGGCCAAGCCGGCGCACGGCTACCTCGCCTTCCTCGCCGCGACCTACGCCCCCTTCCATTCGGTGACGGCCCCGGTACACGCTGCCATCCTCCCGCGGCCTCGCGCGGTCGCGGCGCTCGGCCGCACACTCACCGCACCAGGTCTCAGTCGAATCGTCGCGGGCGGGTGGTCGATCTTCTGGAACGACCTCCTCGTGGGCGCCCGCCCCCGGCCCGCCCGCCGGCAGGCGGCGCTGGCGCTGCAGGCGGGTCGGGCCCTGACGTCTCACGGTCGCACCCGCCGATGGTTCACCGACCTCGGGTGAACGGCAAGGGTGACGCGCCGAGCGCACCACCCTTGCCTCGCGTGCTGAGCACATCTACCCGGTTGGGGCGAGAGTCCCCAGGAGGCCGTCGGCCTCGCCATTGATGCCCGCCGTGAAGTACAGCGTGTTCGTGCCCGCGCCGTGGGCGCCGTTCCCGAAGCGCATCCCCCACAGACCGGAGATGACGATCGGGCCGCCCTCAGGCTTGGTCAGCTCGCCGCGGAAAGTGCCGCTCCGGTCGAAGACGTTGATCCGTCCGTTACCGAAGTTGCCGACGAGGAGGTCGCCGCCGAAGGCGCCGAACGTGGACGGCGCGAGCGTGACCGCCCATGGAGAGTCGAGCTTGCCGCGACTGACGAATCGCTGGAGGAGGTCGCCGTTCGGGGCGAACTCGTCGACGAACCCGTTGCCGGGCCGGGCCAGGTCGTCCATCTTGCCGGGCTTCTGCTTGGCGAAGGTCACGAAGAGAGTTCCACCGATGCTGTGGATCCCGAAGGGTGCGAAGCCGGCCGGGACCAGAGGGTCGGTGAAGGTGTTGACCATGTTGAAGTTGCTGTCGAACACTTCGACCTGTCCGAAGCGGAAGTTCGTGGCGTACAACATCTTCCCGTTCGGCGTGGACACCAGCGTGAGGCCCTTGTAGACGGCGCCGACGTCGCCCGCAGCGTCGGTGACGGTCGACCGGTCGACGGCCGTCACGGCGTGGGTCGCATCGACGTTGGGGTTCCAGCCGGCGATGGTTCCGTCCTCGGTCGCGAAGAGGAAGTTGCTGGTTCCGGAGGCTCCGCCCTTGGAGACCTCAAAGGTCGTGTCCGTGGGGGTGAACGTGTTGAACGTTGTGCCGTCGGGCGACCCCACGGCGCCCGCTCCGGACGACGGCGCGGCCGGGATGGTGACCACCGTCGGCGTCCCCGGCGGTTGCGGGAACGGGTTCCCTGCTCCGTCATAGACCGTCGACACGCCGGCATGATTGTCCGACACCCACAACGGGCTGCCGGGGCCGTTGCTCATACCCCAGGGGTTGACCAGGTTGGGGTCGGTATGGGCGGCCAGACCGGGGATGTTTGAGACCAGGTTGGTCTGCACATAGGAGCGACCGACGCGTCCGCGGCTCGCGAACGCGGGCTGCAGGCTGAGCACCGCAGCCGCGGGAAGCGCCAGGGCGACAACCGACAACTTGGTGCGCGTCAACAATCGTCTCTTCTTCATGGGGAGCATCTCCTTTGGCGAGCAGTAGAGGGGTGGGGGCTCGCGCTCGCCGGTAGATAGGACCCGGAGTTACCGGGTCATCCTCTGTTCGCAGAGCAGCGGTCAACCGATCGAATCGTTCGTGCCACAGCGCAGCAAGCGGGACGAGCCGATTGGACGACGCTTGTTCACCGGATCGTAAGGGTGCGCGGCCCGCGTTCTCGTCCGGGCGGCGGGACAATCGCAGGCATCAACGGACCGCCTGCATGAGACGCCGCCACCGAAAGGTCAGCGCTCTGTCGTTCATCGGCGCTCTGTCGGTTCTATCGCTCGCCGGGTGCTCGAACCGAACGACCGCGCCGAACCTGAAACTCGACGCGGCGCGCGATGTCTTCGACGGCGACATCGGCGATCCGTTCGTGCTCCCCGTCACGTCCGCGGAGAAGACGAGCGAGTACCTCGTGTTCGGTACGAACGACGACCCGGCACACGTGCCGCTCGGCCGGTCGTTCGACCTCGTCCACTGGCAGCGCATCGGCGACGCCATGCCTGAGCTGCCGCCGTGGGCGGCGCCCGATCCCACGAACTCCCTCACCTGGGCACCCGCTGTCGTGCAGCGGGGCCACGACTACCTGATGTACGTCACCGTGCCGGAAAAAGCCAGCGGCCGGGAGTGCGTGGCGGCCACGGTTGCCACCGCCCCGGAGGGGCCGTACCACGACGCGCTTGGCGGCCCACTGCTCTGCCAGCGCGAGCTTGGTGGCTCGATCGACCCGACCGTCGTCACCGATGCCGGCGCGACGAGGCACCTGCTGTGGAAGAACGACGGCAACTGCTGCGGGTTGCCGGTCGGCATCTGGGAGCAGCCGCTCGCGCCCGACGGCCTGCACGTCGTCGGCTCCGCCCACCGCTTGATCGTCGCCGACCAGGCGTGGGAAGGCGGCGTGATCGAGGAGCCGGCCATGCTCGCGGCCAGCAGGGGTGGCTGGTGGCTCTTCTACTCGGGCAACGCCTGGGACGTCGCCGCCTACGGCACCGGTCTGGCGTACTGCAGCAGCATCCAGGGACCCTGCCGGAAGACGAAGTCAGGCCCGGTGCTGCAGAGCGCCCCCGGGCAGGCCTCGCCCGGCGGGCTCGAGACCTTCGTCGATCCTCACGGCACCCGATGGGCCGTGTTCGCCACGTGGAACCGGCCGGCGCGCAACGGCCGCTTCTACTGCTGCCGGTCGGTCGACCTCGCTCGTGTCAGGTCCTCGTAGCCGGCGGTCCACGGTGCCGGCGACGACGAACGCAAGCGCGGCTCCGTAACAGAGCTGCGCCAGTCCGACGGCGTGGCGGTAGTCGAGGATCACGGCGAAGTAGTACGGGTAGCCGGCGACCACGACAGCCGCAGGCGCGGGCCACGCGGCCAGCGACCCGAGGGCGACCGCGCTCACCGCGTACCAGGGTTGCACCGGTGTCGTCACGAGGAACAGGGCGACGAGCACGATGGCGGCCGCCCGCGGCGCGTCCGGCCGGCGCCACACGATCCAGCCGAGGACTGAAAAGAGGGCGGCGACCGCCAATGCGCTGGCGGCCGGGCCCCGTAGCCCGAGGGCGCCGGCGAGCAAGAATCGCCCGCCGCCGCTGTAGTGCTCCTCTCGGAGGTAGCCGGGCAGGTAGCCGAGGACGCGAAGGCCAACGGCGTTGATGTGCGGCGCATACGAGATCGCGGTCAATGCCGCTGCGGCCCCGGTCGCGCGTACCAGCGACCGCCAAGGCCGCGCCCGGGGAAGGCAAAGCACCACGAGCAAGAGCGCCGCCGGGTACAGCTTGACGAGCGCAGCCGCACCGATGAGCAAGCCGACGGCGACGTCCCGTGCCGCGGACGCCGTCTTCTCGCCAGGCGGCAGGGCGACCACGAAGGCGGCGACCACCAACGCGACCGCCAGCCCGTCGACGTGGGCGTTGTGCACGAACTCGAAGACGGCGGCGGGGCACATCGCGTACAGCGCGACCCAGCGCGGGTCGCGGCGCCACCTGCGAAGGGCCAGCAGCACCAGGCCGATGACTGCCGCGTCGGTCGCCAGGCCGGCCACCTGCCACGCCTTGTCGTGCCCACGGTCGCCGCCGAGATCGTGCACGAGCGTGAACCAGGCCTCGGCGACCGGCGGGTAGATGGTGCGGTCGGCCGGGCGGTTGATGCGCGTGCATCCAGGTGGGCGGGCGAGAGCCGCGCAGCCGGCGACGTCGGGCCACAGCCACGGGTCACGCAACTTCGACAGCTCGGGCGCGAGGGGCGGAGCGGTGTACGGGTCGATCCCGTGCGCCTGCACGCGCCCGTCCCACGCGTACCGGTAGAGGTCGTCGGAGGTGTTCGGCGTCCCGACGAGGGCGACGGCGCGCAAGCCAACGGCGGCGCCGACGACGAGGACGACGGCGAGCCGCCGAGGCAGGTGGAAGACGGCGACCACGGCCGTCAACCACGCCAGCGCCCAGACGCCCAGCTCGACGAGCAGCGTCCACCGGGCGTGCAGGATCGGCCCTCCGCGGCCCACCAGGAATGAGCAGGCGATGCCGCCGCTGGCGGCCGCCGAGAAGGCCAGGAGCGCCGCTCCCGAACGCCGCGTGATCCGACGCATCCTCAGGGCGCGAACGATGCCGGCGCGTGCTGCCGCGCGAACTCGGTCATGCCCGCGTCGAAGGAGACTTGGGCGGCGAATCCCAAGCCGGCAGCCGCTCGCTGCGGTGAGGCGACGATGTGGCGGACGTCGCCGAGTCGCCACCGGCCGGTCACCTCGGGCCGCGGCGCGTTGGGCCCGGTCGCCTCACTCAGGGCCCATGCGACATCGCCGACGGTTCGCGGGCTGCCGCTGGCGACGTTGTAGGCACCCGGTTCGACGTCATCATTCAGCAGGGCGAGCACGTTGGCTCGGGCGACGTCGCGCACGTGGACGAAGTCGCGCATCTGGCGCCCATCCTCGAAGACCTGCGGCGGTCGTCCTCCGGCCAGCGCGCTGGCGAAGATCGACGCGACGCCTGCGTAGGGAGAGTCCCGTGGCATCCGAGGTCCGTAGACGTTGTGGTAGCGCAGAGCGACGACGGTCGCGCCGGCCTCGCGGGCCCATGTCTGACACAGGTGCTCCTGGTGCAGCTTGGTGGCGGCGTAGATGTTGCGCGGGTCTGCCGCCGCGTCCTCGGTGACCGGCGCCCACGTCAGGCGATGACCACATCGCGGCACCGGACAACGCGGCTCGAACTGGCCGGCGCCGAGGTCGTCGATCAGGCGGGGCCGGGCTACGACCATTCCATGGTCGGCGCAGCGCGAGCGGCCGTCGCCGTAGACGACCATGCTGCTGGCGAGGACGAGGCGGCCGCTGAACGCCCGTTGCCACAAGGCGTCAAGCAAGACTGCGGTGCCGACGTCGTTGTGGGCCACGTAGTCGCACACGTCGCCGAAGTCGACGCCGAGGCCGACCTTGGAGGCCTGATGGCAGACGCCATCGATCCCGTCGACGGCCGACCTGGCGACTGCTGGATCACGGATGTCGCCCTCGACGAACTCGGCTCGCTCGTCGACTCGCGGCGTGCGCGCCCGATCCAGGACTCGCACCCGCACGCCGGCGTCGCACAGGGCCTCGACGACGTGGGAGCCGATGAACCCGGCCCCACCGGTGACGAGGACCCTCACGCGTCCGGCGGCGCAGTGCCCGATACCGGCAGGCGCACGGTGAACCGGCAGCCGTCGCCTTCGTTGCGCACGGAGATGCTGCCTTGATGCGCTTCCACCAGTCCCCGGGCGACGGCCAGCCCGAGTCCGGCGCCTCCGCTCCCCGGTGTCCGCGCGGCGTCCCCCCGGTAGGCCAACTCGAAGACGTGGTCGAGGTCGTCCTCGGGGATGCCGCCGCACGCGTCCCGGACGGACACGACGGCCTCCGCGCCCGATTCATCCAAGACGGCCTCGATCCAGACCGTGCCTCCCGGCGCCGTGTGCCGGATGGCGTTGTCGAGCAGATTGCGCACGACGCGTGCCATCTCGGGCGTCGACAGCTCGACCACCGGCGACGGCTCACCGACGGCGCCCCGCAGGTCGATCCCCTTGGCGCCGGCGATCACCGAGGCGCTGGCGACCGCTTCGGACACCAGTTCGTCGAGGGGGACGCGCTCGAAGTCGAGCCCCAGGGCGCCGGCCTCGATGCGCGACAGTTCGAACAGGTCGTCCACGAGACCCGACAGCCGGTCGACCTCACACCGCATCGTGCGGTAATAGCGGGCCACGGTCTCCGGCTCGTCGACCACGCCGTCCTCGAGAGCTTCGACCATGGCCCTGATGCCGGCGAGCGGCGTGCGCAGGTCGTGCGACACCCACGCGACGAGCTGGCGGCGGCTGTGCTCGATGGCGGCGCTCTGGGCTCTGGCTTCGTTCAACCGAGCCGACGTCGCCTCCAACTCGGCCGCCAGTGACGCCAGTTCGGACGGTGCGTCGCGCCCGGCGCTGACCTCGCCGCCATCGTCATCCCCAAGCCCCCGGGCCATGGCGCCCAGCGACCGGCCGGCGGCCGCCACGCGACGGCCGAGGATCAGCCCGCTGAGGACGCCGACGGTGCCAGCGGCGACAAGGACCACGACCAACGCGTGCAGGTCGTGGCTGGAGATGAACATGGCCGACGCGGCGGCGACGACACCGATGGTGACGGCGGCGACCGGCGCCAGGGCCGCGATGGCGGCCTGCAGCACGATGCTTCGCCGCCGCAGCCCCGAGAGGACGGCAACGGCGGCGAGGGCGGAGATGGCGGCTGCGCCCGCCGCGTACGCGGCGAGGGTGACAGCGTCGCCGGCGGGAAGACGGCCGACGACCGCCGCCGATGCCGTGGCGCCCGCACCTACCGTCGCGATCGCCGCGGGCAGCACCCACGCCCGTCTCGTCATGGCTCGAACCGGTAGCCGACGCCCCACACCGTGCAGATGTGACGCGGAGCCGACGGGTCGGCTTCGACCTTCTCGCGGAGCCGGCGGACGTGGACCGTCACCGTCGACGTGTCGCCATAGGTGAAGCCCCACACGTCGGCCAGCAACTCCTCACGGCGGAACGCCTTGCGTGGATGGCGCATGAGGTAGGCGAGGAGGTCGAACTCGCGAGCCGTCAGCGACACGAGCTCGCGGTGCAACCGGGCCTCGTGGGCGACCGGGTCTACTTCGAGGTCGCCGGCGCGTAGGACGCCTGCCTCCTCGGTGGCAAGACCGCCAGCGGCGCGGCGCAGGACCGCTTTGACGCGCGCCGTCAGCTCCCTCGGCGAGAACGGCTTGGCGACGTAGTCGTCGGCGCCCAGTTCGAGGCCGGCGATGCGGTCGACCTCTTCCCCCCGGGCCGTCAGCATGATCACGGGTATCGGGGCCTTGGCCCGCAGCCGTCGACACACCTCGAGCCCGCTGAGGGAGGGGAGCATCAGGTCGAGGACCACGAGGTCGGGCGGGTCCGACAACGCCTGTTCGAGCCCCCCGAGCCCGTCGTCGGCCGCTTCGACGACGTAGCCCTCTCGCTCGAGGTAGCGCGTCACGACCTCGGCG
>DASZJL010000015.1:0-1724 GCA_035948135.1 Acidimicrobiales bacterium
CATCGACCCGTGGAAGGCCGCGGAGCCGAACGAGAAGATGCCGCCGTCGGAGGCGACCTCCCAGTAGCCGTTGCCGTCGGGCGTCGCGGCCATGCCGACGATGGGTTAGTTGAGCGGCTGGCCGCCCATCGACCCGTGGAAGGCCGCGGAGCCGAACGAGAAGATGCCGCCGTCGGAGGCGACCTCCCAGTAACCGTTCGCCGGCGAGCCCGTCCCGGCGAGCGCGGCGCCGACGAGCGGCAGGTTCGAGGTGATCGGTGACCCTGGCGTCGGCGCGTCACCGAATCCGTACGTCGCCGTCACCTGCGGTCCCGAATTGCTGTTGCCACAGACCGAGACGAACCCGTAGCCCCGGGCGCGCAGCTGGGTGATGATCTGAGGCAACGCGGCCACCGTCTCGGAGCGGTCCCCTCCGCCGTCGTGCATGCCGACCACGGCCCCTGGGAACGCGGCGCCGACGACGGCCTGCACGATCGCACCGACCCCCGGACGCGTCCAGTCCGTGGAGTCGACCGAGTAGCTCATCGTCGTCATCCCGCGGGCGGCGACTTCGTTCAGCACGGTCGCGTTGAACGCGTCGTAGGGAGGACGCAGGCACTGGGGTGTCGTGCCGGTGACGGCCCGGATCTCGGCTTGGGTCTGGTCGATCTGCGCGCCGACCGCGCTCGCCGGGAGCGTCGTCAGGTCAGGGTGGCTCCAGGTGTGGTTCTCGACGGGGTAGCCGGCAGCCGTCAGGAGTTGCGCGTACTGCGGGTACCGCGGCACCTCGTCGCCGATCTCGAAGAACGTCGCCGGCACGTGGTACTGCTGCAGGACCGAGAGGACGGCCGGCGTGTAAGGACCGGGCCCGTCGTCGAACGTGAGCGCAACGACCCTCGCCCCGGCCGTCCCGGCCCCGCCGGGGGCCTGCCACGTATAGAAGGCAGGTCCGCTGGCCGCGGCGTCGGCCGCGTGCACCGGCATGGCCAAAGCGATGAGTGCGCATGCCGCGACTGCTCCGAATACCCGCTGCGCCAATCCCGCCGTCATCGGGCTTCTTCTTAGCGCCTCGAGGCCGCTCGGCAAGGGATTCCCTCGGGGGTGCGCATACGCGTGCTCGCATCGGCCGCACGCGCAGCCTTGCCACGGCCGTGGCCGAACGTTGTCGGCGGGTTCCTGTGCAAGAAGCGGCGTGAGGTTGCAGGTTCGTCGCCAGAACCAGTGAAATAGGGCCGAAAGACCCCCCTGCAACCTGCGTGTGCCCTATCGTAATTAGTAGGTAGTTGGGCGAAAATAGATCTCTCGATTCTCGAGGGGGATTTTGCGGATGGCTTTCGATGTCGGCGGGACGCCCGTTGAGCCACGCGTCGTCGCGGGTCCCTGGCCGCTCGCCGGCCGTTCTCGCGAGTTGCAACTTCTGAAGGAAGCAATCCGCGAGCGCCGCGGCGCCGTGATCGTGGGCCCGGCCGGCAGCGGCAAGACTGCGTTGGCCCGGGCGGGCGCCGAGTTCGCACAGGACCAGGGTGTGTCGGTCGCTTTGGTGTCGGGCACCGAGGAGGCGCGCGACTTTCCCTTCGGCGCGTTTGCCTCCCTGCTGCCACCTGGCCTGGCCGCCGTCGGGCCGAGCGCCCACGGGGACCTGCTCCGCTACTACGCGCGGGAGCTCGTCGAGGCCGCCGAGGGGCGACCGCTCCTGCTTCTGGTCGACGACGCGCACCTGCTCGACCAAGGGTCTTCGATGCTCA
>DASZJL010000016.1:0-3337 GCA_035948135.1 Acidimicrobiales bacterium
CTTCAGCAGCACCAAATTAAGAGGTATCCGCGGGATCGTCCCCGATGCGAACCCGACCGTGACGAACCGCCCGCCCCAGTGCACGGCGCGCAGGGCCGGTTCGGCCAGGTCGCCACCGACCGGGTCGACGACGACGTCTGCGCCGTTCGGCAGCGCCTCGCGCAGAGCTTGGCGCAGGTCGATGGCGCGGTAGTTGATGAGGCGCGTCGCGCCACACGCGCGCGCCGCCTCGAGCTTCTCGTCCGACGACGCCACCGCGGTGACCGTCGCGCCGAGGAGCGCACCCAATTGCACCGCGGCGGTACCCACGCCACCGCCCGCCCCGAGCACGACGAGCTCGTCGCCCGGCTGCAACTCGGCCACCGAGCGCAGCACGTGGTACGCCGTCTTGTACGCCACGCCGAAGGCGGCCGCGGTTACGTCGTCGACCCCTTCCGGCGTGCGCGAGAGCGAGTGCGTCCCGACCACCACCTGTTCGGCGAACGCGCCGATGAAGACCGAGCCGAAGACGCGGTCGCCCACGGCGACGCCGTTGGTTCCTTCAGCGACTTCGACGACTTCGCCGGCGAATTCGCTGCCGGGGATGAACGGGACGGGGGCCGACACCTGGTACGTGTCGGCGATCACCAGCACGTCGGGGAAGTTGACGGCGCCGACGTGCACGCGCACCCGGGCCGTGCCGGGCGTGAGCTCGGGCGTCGGGACGTCCGCGATCTCCACCACGTCGGGGCCGCCGTAGGAGCGGCACAAGGCGGCGCGCACGTCAGGCCGTGGCGAGCACCGAGTACGGGGTCGACTGCGCCAGGTCGGCCGCAGACTGCATGAGTTCGAGCACGATCGGGCCGAACGCCTGCAATTTCTCGTCGTTCCCGCGCCGTTGGTAGCCCTGCTCGAGCACGACGGCCAGCTTCCACTTGGCCAGGACGCAGTAGTAGTCGATGTCGTCGACCTGGCGCCCCGACACTTTCGAATAGTGCGCCAGGATCTCGTCGCGCGAGGGCATGCCGACCATGTCGACGTACCCGCCCTCGCGGTCCTCGTCGCTCGAGGTGTCGTCGGGCCACGAGTGCACGACCCAGCCGAGGTCGAGCTTGGGGTCGCCCACGGTGCCCATCTCCCAGTCCACGATCGCGGCGAGGCGCGCGGGCGCGCCGTGCTTGAACATGACATTGGCGAACTGGTAGTCACCGTGCATCAGCCCGGGGACGTAGTCGAGTGGGCGGTGCGCCCGCAGCCACGCGGCGGCCTCGTCGAAGCCCGGGAGCTCGCGCCCCTTGATCCGCTCCAAGAACGCGGTCCACCGGTCGACCTGGCGCTCGTGGAAGCCGTCGGGGCGGCCCAGGTCGGCGAGGCCCTTGGCCTGCCAGTCCACCTTCGACAAGAGCGCGATGCCCTCGACCAGCTGGAAGGCCAGCCCGCGCCGCTCCTCCAGATCGGAGTCGAAGGGTGCCGGCCACTGGCGACGGGTCGACATGGGCGACCAGCCGTCGACGAAGCCCATCAGGTAGAAGGTCCGCCCCAGCACCGATTGGTCGGTGCACACGGCGATGGCCTCGGTGTGGGGGACATCGGTGCCACCCAACGCCTCGATGATCCGCCACTCGCGCACGATGCCCTCGTCACGCGGCGCGGGGGCGCTCGGCGGCGGGATGCGCATCGCGCAGTGCAGATCGCCGCGGCGCAGCTCGTAGATCTCGTTCTGGCTCCCCCCCGAGATGTAGTGGTGCTCGAGCGGCGCTCCCACCCCGAGGCCTTGGCCGTCGAGCCAGGCGCTCAACTTCTCCTCGTCGGCGATCTTGGGAACGTCGCCGACGGGGAACTCGTCCCCGGCCGCCGCCTCGTCCACCGCACTCACAGGTTCGCGACCTCCGCCTCGAGATATTCGGCGTACTTGGCCCGCGCCGCCTCCTGGCGCTTGGGCAGCCACTGGGTCGGCCAGATGTCGTCGCTCGCCTTGTAGTCGCGCAACACCTGGCGGGCCACGGTCACCTTGTGCACCTCGGTCGGGCCGTCGGCGAGGCCCATTACGCCGGCGCCGTGGATCATGCCGAAGAACGGCATCTCGTTGGTCGTCCCGAGCGCGCCGTGCACCTGCATGGCCCGCCATGCGATGTCGTGCAGCACCGTCGGCATGACGACCTTGGCCGTGGCGATGTCCTTGCGCACCCGCTTGTAGTCGTTGTACTTGTCGATCTCCCACGCCGTGTAGAGCACGAACAGGCGGAACTGCACCAGCTGGGCGTAGGAGTCGGCGATGTAGCCCTGCACGAACTGCTTGTCGGCCAGGATGCTGCCCTGTGTCTCGCGGCTCAGCGCCCGCTCGCACATCATGTCGATGGCCTTCTGCGCCATGCCGATCGTCCGCATGGCGTGGTGGATGCGGCCGCCGCCGAGGCGAGTCTGCGCGATCGCGAACGCCTGCCCCTCACCCCCCAGCAACGCATCGGCGGGCACCCGCACGTCCTCGTAGTGGATCAGGGCGTGCGAGCCCTCGTTGACCGGTTCGCCGTAGAGGCCGACGTTGCGCTCGATGTTGACGCCGAGCGTGTCGGTCGGCACCAGGAACATCGACATGCCCTGGTATGCGCTCACCTCTGGATTCGTCACCACCATCACGATGAGGAACGACGCTGTCTTGGCGTTGGACGAGAAGTACTTCCACCCGTTGATGACCCACTCGTCACCGTCCCTGACCGCCTGGGTCTTGAAGAGCGTGGGGTCGGCGCCGGCGTGCGGCTCGGTCATCGAGTAACTCGAGAAGCACTCACCGTCGAGCAGCGGCTGGAGGTACTGCTTCTTCTGCTCCTCGGTGCCGTAGTGGGCGATGATCTCCGCGTTGCCGGTGTCGGGGGCCTGACAGCCGAACACGACCGAGGCCCATTGCGAGCGCCCCAGGATCTCGTTCAAAAGCGCGAGCTTCAGTTGCCCGAAGCCCTGACCGCCGAGCTCCGGCCCGAGATGCGTGGCCCACAAGCCCTGCCGGCGCACCTCGTCCTTCAACGGGTCGATCGCTTCACGCCGCTTGCCCTCGAGCGGCGTGAATTGCAGGTGGGGGAAGGCCAGATCGAGCGGCTCGATCTCCTCCCGGACGAACTGGTCGACCCAGTCCAGTTTCTTCTGGTACTCGGGATCCGTTTCGAAGTCCCACGCCATGGCGCCCTCCCTCGGCTCGGTGCCAGAATATGATTCTGGCTAACAAGAACGCAATACCGGACACGGAGACCGCCCCCGAGGACGGCGTCGCCGGCCGCATCGTGCGCCGCTCCCTGGCCAAGCGGGAGGGTGAGTACGCCGGCGAGGTGCGGCGCCTGCTCGACGCCGCGCTCGAGGTCATGCA
>DASZJL010000017.1:0-23945 GCA_035948135.1 Acidimicrobiales bacterium
CTGGTCTCGCTGCTGCTCGAACACGGCCACTTCACCAAGGCCAATGCCGACCTGACCGCCGACGTCCTGCTTTGGTTCGCCGTCGGCCTCCCGGGCTTCAGCCTGTACCTCCTGTTCGTGCGCGGCTACACGGCGATGCAAGACACACGAACACCGTTCATCATCAATGCCGGAGAGAACGTCGTGCTGATCGTGCTCGATCTGGCCCTCTATCCGGCCTGGGGCGTCAAGGGGCTCGCCCTCGGCTTTAGCCTCTCGTACGTCGCCGCGGCCGCGGCCGCGGGCTGGGACCTGCGGCGGCGTACGGGCGGCCTGGCCGACCGGAGAACGGTGTCCACCGTCACCCGCATCGCGCTCGCCACGGCGATCATGGCGCTCGTCGTCGTCGCCGCGTCCATCGGAATCAACGATGCCCGCGGGCTGGCGTTGGGCGCCAGGGTGGTCGCGTCAGTCGCGGCGGGGGTCGTCTCATTCTTCATCAGCGCGCGGGCACTCGGCGTCGAAGAACTCACCGTGCTCACCCGGCAGTTGTTGAAGAGGGCTCCGTGATCAGTAACTGGCTCCTCAAGCTCGTGATCGGCATCGCCCTCGCCGGGTTCGTCGCCTTCGAGCTCGGGTCGCCCCTCGTCACCAACGCAATCCTCGACGGACAGGCCCACGACGCCGCCAACGATGCGGCCCGCGAGGCCTTCCAGAGCCGCGACGCCGACCGGGCCCGAGCCATTGCTCAGCAGGACGCTGACAACGATCGTGCCAAGCTGGTCGCCTTCAACATTGACGACCAGGGCATCGTTCATGTCACGCTGTCCAAGCAGGCGAAGTCCTACGTCCTGCACAATTTTGGGCCCACCAAGGACTGGTACAACGTCCGCGTCAGCGCGTCGGCCACTCCGAAGTGAGCAAATCGAGAGGAGCAGACATGGCCGGACCTCGTGTGGTCACAGACAGCAGCTGCGACCTGCCTGCGGACCTCGCGGCCGAGCTGGACATCGACATCGTGCCCCTCACCATCCGCTTCGGCGGGGAGGAGCTGGTCGACCGGCGGGACCTGTCGCCCAAGGAGTTCTGGGCCCGCTGCACGACGTCCCCGGTGCTCCCGGAAACGGCGGCGCCCTCGGCGGGGGCCTTCGAGGAGGTCTACCGGCGAGCGGCCGACGCCGGCGCCGAAGGTGTGGTCTGCATCACGATTTCCTCGCAGCTGTCGGCCACCGGCCAGGCGGCGCAGATGGCCGCCAAGTCGGTGCAGGGCGAGATTCCCGTCCGCATCGTCGACTCGCTGTCGGTGACCATGGGGCTCGGGATGATGGCGGCCGCGGCCGCTCGCCTCTCGGCCGAGGGAAAGAGCGTCGACGAGGTGGCCGACGCGGCCGAGGCCCTCGTGCCTCGCACCCGCGTCTACGGCGCCCTCGACACCCTCGAAAACCTCAAGAAGGGCGGCCGTGTTGGTGGCGCCCAAGCTCTCATCGGCTCAATGCTGTCGATCAAGCCCATCATCGAGGTGCGCAACGGCGTGGTGGAACCCGAGTCTCGCCAGCGCACGCGCTCCCGGGCGCTGCACTACCTGGCCGACAAAGTCCGCCACGAGGGCGAGATCGAGAACCTGGCCGTGATGCACGGCGACGCCCCTGACCTCGACGAGTTCATCGAGATGCTCGAGCCCCTCGTGCCTCGTGATCGCATGGTGGTGGGCGACATCGGCGCCGTCATCGGCGCCCACGCCGGACCGCGCGTGATCGGCGTCGCCTACCAGGTCTCGAGCTAGCGCGCTGCACCCCCGCGGCAGGGGTCGGTACCCTTCGCTCGTGTCCGACGCCGACGCCCGGATCGTCGCAGAGACCATCCTGGCCGGCCGTTATCGCCTTGTCCGACTGATCGACCGCGGCGGGATGGCCGAGGTGTGGGAGGGCAAGGACGAGATCCTCGACCGCCCGGTCGCCGTCAAGGTCCTGCATCCGCGCCTGGCGGGTGACGACGAGTTTCAGGAGCGCTTCCGGCTCGAGGCGGTGGCCGCCGCCCGCCTCGCCCATCCGAACGTGGTCGCCACGTTCGACACCGGCCTCGATGGTGGCGTCGCCTACATCGTCATGGAGCTGCTCGCGGGGCGGACGCTGCGCGAGGTGCTGCGCGAGGAAGGTCCGTTGCCGGTTGCCAAAGCGGTTGCGATCGCGGCGGCCGTGGCCGACGCCTTGCACTACGCCCACGAGGCGGGAATCGTCCACCGCGACGTCAAGCCGGGCAACGTGCTGATCGGCCACGACGGGCGCGTGAAGGTGGTCGATTTCGGCATCGCCAAGGCTGCGACCGACCAGGACCTGACCCAGGCCGGCACCCTGCTCGGGACCGCCAAGTACCTCGCGCCCGAGCAGGTCGCGGGCCAGCCGCAGGACCGCCGGGCCGACGTGTACGGCCTTGGCGTCGTGCTCTACGAGATGCTCTGCGGGCGGCCGCCGTTCAGCGGCGACACCGATATGGCCGTCGCGTTCCAGCACGCCCACGCCGAGCCTCCCAAGCTGCGGCAGCTGCGACCGGACGTCTCCCGGCGCCTCGAGGCCGTCGTGCTCAAGGCCATAGCAAAGGCCCCCGACAACCGCTTCGCCACCGCCGCCGACCTGCGCAGCGCCTTGCTCGCCGTCCCCCTCGACCACGATGAGGACGACGACGACATCACGACCGCGATGTTCGTGCGCGATGTTCCGGTACCGACGCACGACTACGGCGTCCGCCGTTCGTTCCTCGTGCCGGTCGTCCTGGTCACGGTCGTCGTCGTCGTGCTCGGCACCGTCGCCTATCTGTTCTGGGAGTCCCAGACCGGCAAGACGCTCCTGAACAACTCGGCGCGGAACAAGACAGCAACACAGGCCGCGCCTCTCGTCGCCGTCGCCCACGCCTTCGACCCGCCGCCGGGCGACGGTCACGAGCACGACGCCGACCTGCCCAAACTCACCGACGGCGACCCGGCGACGACCTGGAGCACGGAGCATTACGACGCCGGCTTCGCGGGCCTGAAGCCGGGCGTGGGATTCACCCTTGTCCTCACCAGCCCGCACAAGCTCGGCCGCCTGGAGATCGACTCGCCCACCAAGGGATGGACGGCGAGCGTGTACGTGGCGCCCACGTCCCACGCACAACTCGCGCAGTGGGGTGCACCGCTCGCGTCACACGTCGTGAACGGCACCACCACCTTCGACCTGCACGGGCACACGGGCGGCGCCGTCCTCGTGTGGATCACCGACCTCGGGCGCAACCAGTCGGTCGACGTCGGCGAAGCGCGACTCGCGGGCTGAGCGGCTTTACGCTCAGCGGATCGACGGCAACCGAAGGAAGCTCGTCGCCGTTGTCGGCGGTGTGGCCGCGGTCATCATCATCGGCATCCTCGTGACCCGCTCGTCGACCTCAAGCAACTCCGGGAGGGGCGGCGGGGGCGCGGTGGCAAGCAATCTGGTGCGCGCCGGCGACCTCGGCAACGTGGCCGACGCCCAAGGCCTGAAGACCAAGATCGAACCCGGGCTTCCCGGACATGCGCCCGTGGCTACCCGGGACTCATCCAGCGCCGGGGCAAAGTGCGAGACGGCGGCGCGGGCCCTGCAGCCGCCGGGAACGACGCTCGTCTATGTCGCGACCGCCCACTGGCAGGGAACGGCGGCCGACGTGTTCGGGTTCAGCCCGCCGGGCGCTCTGGCGACGACGGCTCCCGGTCGTCCGAGTCCGACGCGGGTGTACGTCCTGGCTCGCTCGGACTGCCACCTGCTCGTCTTCCAGAGCTTCGCGCCCTGACCGCGGCGCCCGCGGCGGCTAGGGCCAGCGCCACCCAGCCGAACCCTGGAACGTCGCCGGGGAAGCTCTCGCGTGGCCCGACCGAGGCGCGGATGGCCCACCCCAGCCCGCCGACGGACAGCACGGCGCAGACCAGCGCCAACCAGTTGCTCCCCCGCCGAGCCACAGCGACCGCGGCCTCGGCCACGAAGATGCCGAAGATGAGACCGGCGACCGCGCCCGTGAGCCCGTCGAACTGGTACTCGCCGAGGATGGCAGCGCCGATGACGGTGACGACCAACGCGGCCAGAACGGCAAGGACTGAACGCACGGGGCACAGGGTAGGCTCTCGGCGCCATGGCGGAGGTCGACACGACGCGTTCCGGGACGAGCGACGACTGGGCGGTTCAGACCGCGGACAGCATCGAGCGCCTGGTCGAGTCCGTGCGCTCGAACACGTCCGACCGCCTCGTTTCGGTCGCGCGGCTGGTGGTCTTCGGCCTCCTGGCCGCCATCCTCGGCACGGTCGCTCTCGTGCTGTTCGCCATCTTCGCCGTGCGGTTGATGGACAGCTACATCCCGGGCGGGGTGTGGGTCGTGTACCTCGTGCTCGGAGGACTTTTCACGCTGGCCGGGTTGTTGCTCTGGCAGCAAGCGTGGAAACGACCCGCTCGCGAGCACTGAGCTACCCGAACGAAGAGAACCAACCGTGGCCGATCCTCGTGACGTCCTGATCATCGGCTCGGGCCCGGCCGGTCACACGGCCGCCCTGTACACCGCCCGCGCCAACCTCAACCCGCTGGTCCTCGAGGGCGAGCCTTCCTCCACCAGCGACCAGCCCGGCGGCCAGTTGATGCTGACGACCGATGTCGAGAACTACCCCGGCTTCGTCGACGGCGTGCAGGGGCCCGAGCTGATGACGATCTTCAAGGAGCAGGCCGCCCGCTTCGGCGCCGAATACGTCACGGTCAAGGCCAACAAGGTCGACTTCTCCGTGCGACCCTTCTCGGTCTGGGCGGAAGACGAGGAGCACCGGGCCCGGGCCATCATCATCGCCACCGGCGCGCGCTCGCTCATGCTGGGCCTCGAGTCCGAGCGCCGCCTTCTCGGCTACGGCCTGTCGACGTGCGCGACCTGCGACGGCTTCTTCCACCGGGGCGAGCACATCGCGGTCATCGGCGGCGGCGACTCAGCGATCGAGGAGGCGATCTTCCTCGCCCGCTTCGGCGACAGGGTCACCGTCGTGCACCGCCGCGACCAGCTGCGGGCCTCGAAGATCATGCAGGACCGGGCCTTCGCCAACGACAAGATCGACTTCCGCTGGAACGCAACGGTCGAGGAGGTGTTGGGCGACGGCAAGGTGTCAGGCGTGCGGCTGCGCGACGTGCAGAGCGGCGAGCTGAGCGACCTGCCCGCGACCGGCGTGTTCGTCGCCATCGGCCACGCCCCGAACACCGACGTCTTCCGCGGCCAGATCGACATGGACGAGAACGGCTACATCAACACCCACGACGGCACGCGCACCAACATCGAGGGTGTGTTCGCAGCCGGCGACGTCCAGGACCACGTCTACCGCCAGGCGATCACGGCCGCCGGCTCGGGCTGCATGGCGGCCATCGACGCCGAGCGCTGGCTGGAGAGCCAGCCCCGCACGCCCGCCAACTGGTAGCGGCCGGGGATTGCCCGGCGGCGGCCGGGGAAGGAATGCGGGCGAGGATCGGGAACGTTTGAGAAGCAGGCAGGTACGATGCCGCCCGATCCGAGGAGGAACCCGCTGCCAATGAGCACCCTGACCGCTCTGACCGACGCCACCTTCGAAGAGGAGATCAACTCCTCCGACCAGCCCGTGCTGGTCGACTTCTGGGCGGAGTGGTGCGGGCCGTGCAAGCTGATCGCCCCCATCCTCGAGGAAATGGCCACCGAGTACGACGGCAAGCTGCGCATCGTGAAGGTCGATGTGGACGAGTCTCCCGACGTCGCCCGCCGCTACGAGATCATGAGCATCCCGACACTCGTGCTCTTCCAGGACGGCGTGGCCAAGAAGCGCATGATCGGTGCCAAGGGGAAGGGCCAGCTGGTCCAGGAGCTGGCGGAATTCCTGTAGCCCGCCGCCTCGAGCCCCTGCTCAGGCAGGGGGCAGCGGGCGAGGCGGTCCGGGATCTCCAGTCCCGGCTGGGTGCCGCCGGCCACGAGACCGGCCCTGATCGGTCCGGCGTCTACGGACCCGGCACCGAGGCCAGCGTCCGCTCGTTCCAGGAGCGACGGGGCCTGCGGGTCGACGGCATCTGCGGGCCCCAGACCTGGGGGTCGCTGGTCGAGGCCGGCTACCAGCTGGGCGACCGGCTGCTGTATCACACCTCTCCCCCGCTGCGGGGTGACGACGTGGCCGAGCTCCAGCGCCGTTTGGGCACCCTCGGCTTCGACGCCGGGCGGGTCGACGGCATCTTCGGCGAAGACACCCAGCGGGCCGTCCTCGAGTTCCAGCGCAACGCCGGGCTCACAGGCGACGCCGTGTGCGGGCCCGCCACTTTGGCCGTCCTGGGCCGGGTACGAGTCCGCAACGAGGACCCGATCCCTGTGGCGGCCGTGCACGAGCGGGAGAACATGCGCCAGTCGCCCCGCACGCTCCACGGTCGTCGGGTGGTTGTGGGCCACGCCGGCGGCCTCGACGCCCTCGCCGATGCCGTGGTGCGGGCGCTGGCCGAGACCGGTGCCCAGGCCATCCCCCTCCACCACCTCGACGGGTCCGCCCAGGCCCAGCAGGCCAACGGCGTGGGCGCCGACGTCTTCGTCGGCCTGGCCGTCGCCGAGGTCGGCTGCGCCACCGCCTATTACAAGGGCCACGGTTTCGAGTCTCAAGGTGGTCGCCGCCTGGCCGAGTGCATCCAAAAGGAAGTACCTGCCATCTTGGGCGCACCGCCCATCCCCCCGGCCGGCATGGCCCTCCCCGTCCTGCGTGAAACCCGGATGCCCGCCGTCCTCTGCGAGCTGGGCCCCCCGCACCACGTCGTCTCCCGGGGATCCAACCTGGCCTGCGCCTTCACCAAGGCCCTCGAGTGTTGGGTCCACACCCTCGACGAGGTCTGAGCCGCAAGTTCAGTTTCTCGCGGCGACACGCGCGTCAACTGCGGCTCTGAAGGGGGCGGCTCAGGTTGGACGCCCACGCGGCGGTGATCTGCCCGATTTGCCCGCATTCAGGCCGCCCCCCAGCTTGCTTTCGCTGGGTTATGTGCGCTCAGCGCCAATAACTCAGCACTAGGGCGCCCGCGGCCCCGGCGCGGAGGCATCGCCCCCGTAGTTGCCGCAGTTGACCCCCGTACCGCGCGCCCGACGGGAGTTTCGCCGCCACCTTGCCAATCACTGCCAGCCCGGTGCTCAACCCAGCACTGAGGTCGAGCTACCGGTGGGTATCCACAGCCTCAACCACAGGCTGTGGATTCACCTAGTCGAGAGTTCGTCTCAACCCTTGATCGGGGGACGAAACGGAAAGCCTCAGGACGAGAGCGAGGCAGGTTCGGGCTCGGTCATGGCCCGGTAGATGCGCTCGAGGTCCTCGAGGGTCGCGAACTCGATGAGCACTCGACCCTTGGTCGCGCCCATCTCGATCTTGACTCGGGTGTCGAGGTGGCGAGCGAGGAGTTCCTCGAGCTCGAGCAGACCCGGAGGTCGCAACCGCTTGGCTGCGTCGTCAGCCGGTGCCGATGCCGCGGCATCTGGCGCGGCCGGGGCCGGAGCCTTGCCCGACCGTTCCCGCACCGATTCCTCGACCGCTCGCACGGACAAGCCCTCGGTGACGACACGGCGGGCGAGCGCCTCCTGATACGCCCGGTCGGGCGTGCCCAGGAGCGCCCGGGCGTGGCCGGCGGAGAGCGAACCGTCGACCAGCAGCTTCTGTACCTGGGGCGGGAGCTGGAAGAGGCGCAGGGCGTTCGACACCGCGGCCCGGCTCTTGCCGACGCGGGTGGCCACCTCTTCGTGCGTGAGCTGGAAGTCCTCGATGAGCTGCTGGTAGGCGGCTGCCTCGTCGAGGGCGTTGAGGTCCTCACGCTGGAGGTTCTCGACCAGCGCCTGCTGGAGCACGGCCGTGTCGTCGGCCGTACGCACGATGGCGGGAACGGTCTGCAGGCCCGCCCGCTTGGCTGCCCGCCAGCGGCGTTCGCCGGCGATGAGCTGGAACGACCCGTTCTCAGCCTGGCGCACGAGTACGGGCTGGAGCACGCCCAGCTCACGCAGCGACGCCGTCAACGCGCTGAGGCTCTCCTCGTCGAACGTCGTCCGCGGCTGCTGCGGGTTCGGCTCGATGGAAGAGACTGGAATCTGGCGGTATGCCGACTCACTCTCCCCCGGCGCCGGGGGGATGAGCGCACCCAACCCCTTACCCAGTCCGCTGCGGCGTCCCACCGCTCACCTCCTTGGCCAGCTCGCGGTAGGCGAGGGCGCCGCGCGAGGACGAGTCGAATACGATGACGGGCTGCCCGAACGAGGGGGCTTCGGAGAGGCGGACGGTTCGGGGCACGATGGTCCGACAGACCGTGTCGCCGAAGTGCTCCCGGACCTCTCGGGCCACCTGCTCCGCCAGCCGAGTGCGCGCGTCGTACATGGTCAGGACGATCGTGCTCAGCTCGAGGCGCGGGTTGAGGTTGCTCTGCACGAGCGACACGTTCTTGAGCAGCTGGCCCAAACCCTCGAGTGCGTAGTACTCGCACTGGATCGGCACCAGGACCTCGGTGGCGGCGGCCAAGCCGTTGACGGTGAGCAGACCGAGCGAGGGCGGACAGTCGATGAGGGTGAAGTCGAAGTCGCCGGTGGCGTCCTCGAGCGCCCGCCGCAGCTTGAGCTCGCGACTGAACGCCGGGACCAACTCGATCTCGGCGCCGGCCAGGTCGATGGTGGCGGGCACCACGAACAGGTTCCGTACCGCAGTCGGCTCGACGGCGTCCTCGACCGGGCTCCCGTTCATGACCACGTCGTAGACCGAGGACTCGACGTTGCGGGGGTTGATGCCCAGGCCCGTGGTGGCGTTGCCCTGGGGATCGAGGTCGACGACCAGCACGCGGTACCCGAGCTCGGCTAGAGCCGCCCCGAGGTTGACTGCGGTGGTGGTCTTACCGACCCCACCCTTCTGGTTGGCCACGGCGATCACCCGAGGGAGCGCCCGAGCCGGACGAGCCGGGGCCTCGGCCTCCACGGCGGGGATCACCGGTTCGGGGATCTCCTCGGGCTCGACCAGGCGCTCGGGGAGCGCCGGTTCCGTCTCCGCAGGCACCTCGACCACCGCCTCAGGAACGGTGTCGACACTGTGCAGCGGGGGAGTCGGCGCCTCCGGGGGCGGCTCCACTGCGGGTTCGGGCGGGACCTGCGCAACCTCGGACTCGACCGGCTCGGGCGCCGGCTCCGCCATCGGTTCGGGCACCGGTTCGATGGCCCCGATGCCGTTGGCGGACGGCTCGGAGGCGGCGTCGTCCGGTTCGTCCTCGACGTCGTCCCGCAGCCGAGCGAAAATCGACCGCGCCCGCGAGACGAGATCCTCGCCGTCGCTCACGGCGGCATCCTCTCACTCTCCGGACCAAGTCTCAAGCATTTTCCGATGTTTCACGGGAAACCCTCAACCACCGCGGCGGCTGGCGTTCCACGTGGAACAGTGGTCAGAAGAGTGGGTGCTTGGCGGGAGCCCGACGAGGGAAGCGGTCCGGGCAGAGTCGGGCCTGCTCCAGCACCATGACCGAGCCGTGCCGGCCCAGCGGCGCCAGCCCCAGTTCGGCCAGCGCTTCGGCGGGCCACGGGCGACGGTCTGGTGGCTCGGACGTCAACAGCCGCCCACCGACGGTCAGGAACGGGGCCGCGCACTCGGCGGTCACCGCGGGCGGCCCGAATCCCCGGGCGACCACGGCGTCGTGGCTCCCCCGCGCACCGGCATCTCGCCCCAGGACCTCCGCCCGCTCCTCCCGGACCGAAACCCGCCCGTCGATACCCAGGCTCCGGACGGCCCGCCGCAAGAACCGGGCGCGGCGCCCGTTGGCCTCGACCAGCAGCCAGCGCGTCTCACCCCAGGCCAGGGCCAGCGGCAATGCGGGAACACCGCCCCCGCTGCCCAGATCGACCGCAGCGGTCGGCGGGGTCCCCTCCCACGCCTGCCGGAAGCCGTCGGCGTGGCTGAGATGGGGTTCGACAGCTCCGGGGCCGAGGAATCCCAGCTCCCGGGCCTCCTCCAGGACGGCCAGGAGTTGCCCGGTGGGGGAGTGGCCGCTCAGGCTTGGTCGGGCATGATCACGACGCGCCGGTTGGGCTCCTCGCCCTCCGACGTCGTCACCACCCCGTCGATGGCGTTCACGGTGTCGTGCACGACCTTGCGGTCGGCCGGGTTCATGGGTTCGAGGGCGGTGGCGACGCCGGCCTCCTTGACCTTGTCCGCCACGCCCGTGGCAAACCGCTCGAGCGCGGCCCGCCTGGCTTTGCGGTACTCGGCCACGTCGACCAGGAGCCGGCCCGACCGGGCGCCCAGCTTGCGCTGCACAACCGTGCGGGTGAGCTCTTGCACCGCGGTCAGGGTCTGGCCCTTGGGACCGATGAGCAACCCGAGGTCGGTACCTGTGACGGCGACCTCGACCGTCTCCTCGTCGAGCTCCTCGCTCCCGACTTGACCCTCCAGCTCGAAGGCCGTGAGGAGCCCCTCGAGAAAGGCCTTGGCGACCTCGGCCTCCTCCGCCAGTGAGGGGGGGTCGACCTGCGCTTCAGACTGCTCGGTCGTCACGGTCTGTCCCTTCCGTCCGCCCGCTCGGGCCTCACTCTGTTCGCTTCTACTGCGAGGCTGTCCGCCGCCGGCCCTGTCGCCGCCACCGGCCCTGTCGCCGCTGTTGCCCTTCCGTTCCCGTGACCCGCGCCGGCGTTCGCGGCGCTCGACCTTGGGTCGAGGCGCCGTCGGCACCACGCGGGCTCGCACCCGGGCCTCCGAGCGCAGGCGCCCGAACAGTCCGCTCTTCGGCTCCTCGAGGACCTCGAACTCGGCGTCGTGCTCGTCCACGCCTAGTTGGTCGAGGGCCGCTTCCTTGGCCTCCTCGACGGTGCGCCCCGTGACCTCAACCCACTGCACGGCTGGCTATCTCCCCTTGCGGCGGCGCCGACGGCGCCGGCTCCGATTCGACGGGTTCGACCCGCTCTTGGCCGACGGTGTGCTTCCGGACTGCTGCGGATTGCCCGGCGTGGCCTTCGCAGGTGTCGCAGGCGCCGGCTTGGACGATTCGGAGGGCACGGGCTTGGCCGCGACTTTGGTCCCGCCATTCGCGCCCTTGCCGCCTCCGCTCTTGGCCTTGGCGTCGGCCGCGTCCTGCTGGCGGAAGATGATCGCCTGCTGGCCGATTTGCCAAAGGTTGGAAACAACGAAGTACAGGACCACACCGGCCGGTACCTGCAGGGCAATGAACCCGAAGAACAGGGGAAAGATCCGGCCCATCATCTGCATCTGCTGGTTCTGCGCCGACGCAGGAGTGCGGGCCGTCATCTGACGCTGCTGGTAGTAGCCGGTGACGACGGTGAGGGCCACCAACAGGTACAGCCCGACCAGCTCGGCCCCCTGGCCCTGGCTGGGGCGCTTGGCAAGGTCCATCCCGAGCCACTCCATCTGACCCGGGGTCTTCCGCAGGTCCTTCGCGAGCTGGCTGTTCTCGGGGATGTGCTTGGGGTTGGCCGTGATGTGGGCGCCGTCAGGCCCGACGGCGATCTGGGCGCCCTGGATCGTGCCGATCTGCTTCTTGGTGACGGGGTCGACCACCGGAGCCGGGTCGTTCTTCGTCTTGCCGTGCAGGACGTTGTCGGTGACCGTCCCCTGCAGTTGGCCCACGACCTTGCCGTCGGTACCCAGGACATCGGCCGTCATCGAGTCGCTGAGCTTGTTGTTGGTGATCGTGCCGCCGGAGATCTTGACGTTCTGGAAGGTCACGCTCGGGGGCACGCTGCCGCCCGTGGTGATGCTGCCGATCACGACAGCGCCCGTGATCACCGTGGCCGTCAGGTCGTGGATCAGGCGGTACAGGACGATGAAGAGCGGAAGCTGGAGAATCAGCGGCAGGCAGCCCGACAAGGGGTTGACCTTGTTCTCCTTGTAGAACGCCATCATCTCTTCGTTGAGCTTCTGACGGTCGTTCTTGTACTTCGCCTGTAGCCGCTTGATCTCGGGCTGCAGGCGCTGCATCGCCTGCATCGACTTCGTCTGCTTCACGGTGAGCGGGTACAGCACGAGCCGCACGGCGACCGTCAGCAGGATGATGGCGATGCCGTAGGAGGGGATGGCGGCGTAGAGCAGCGCCATGACCCAGCCGAGGGCGGTGTACAGCGGGTCGAGCACCGAACCCGTTGCGACCACATAAGCCCAGGTCAGAACCCCTGTCACGGGCTCACCGGCCTGCCGGGCGGCACCGGATCGACCCCGGAGCCCCCGAACGGATGGCACCGCGAGATACGACGGAGCGTGAGCCAGCTACCACGGGCCGCGCCATGAAGCTCGAGCGCCTCCAGGGCGTAGGACGAGCACGTCGGCCAGTACCGACAGGGCGACGGCCGAGTTGCGGTCAGGGCCTGGTACCAGAGCACCAGCCGGCGCAGGACGCGTGCCATCACTCGCGATCCTGCCCCCGGTCGAGCGCGCCGACAGCCTCGGCCACCGCCGCCTTCAGTTCCCCGTACGACAGGTTCGCCACCTCCGCAGCGGCGCCGATGAGCCAAGCCCCTGGTTCGAGGGGGCGCTCAAGTTCCAGAACGATCGCTCGCAGCCGGCGCCGAACCCGGTTGCGGACCGTTGCACCACCGACCTGTTTGCCGATGGCGTAGGCGACCCGTGGCGGTTCGGCGGGGTCGCCGGGCGCCCACGTTACCGTGATCGGTCCCCGCCGCACCCGCCGGTCCGACCGGCGCAAGGCAACAAATGTGGCCCGGTCGCGAATGCGCCAGATCTGCGGCACTCAAGCCGACAGACGGTGCCGGCCCTTCTGCCGCCGGGCACGGAGGATGGCCCGTCCGGCGCGTGTCGACATGCGGTGACGGAAGCCGTGCTTCCTCGCTCGTCTGCGTGTGTTCGGTTGAAACGTGCGCTTCATCTGTGCTCCAAAGGGCCGAAGGGCGAGGGTAGAGCCGGTGCTGGGGGTTGAGCAATCCCAGACGGGACGCACGAATCCCAAAATGGGCCACGCGGCCCCTTGTGCCTGCCGGGGGGGCCGATGCTACGGTGCGCAAGCCCTCCGGAGCGCGGCCTTCGGAGGGTGAGTTTTCCACTTCCCCGCATCACCCAATAACTCGCAGCCGCGGAAACGGATCGGCGCTTCCACGGCGCCGCTTTTCCACATCTGTGGACGGTGCTGTGGACGGGAAATTGGCGGGGAGGCGTTCACCCTGGTGGTCTCGGAAGAGCGGCTGTGGAACTCCTGTGTGGGGGTGCTGCGTACCCGCGTCCCCGAAGCGGCCTGGCAGAGCTGCTTCGGCGTGGCCCGGCCCCTGGCCTTGGAGGGCAGTTGCCTGGTCCTCAGCGTCCCCAGCGTGCTGGCGCGCCAGCGCATCGAGGCGCGCTACCTCGACGTCTTGCGAGCGACGCTCGAAGAGGTCGGTGGCGCGTCATATGACGTGCGCCTCGAGGTGAATCCCGAAGCCCGCGCCGAGGGCGACCCCGCGGCCGACGCCGAGGACGACCTCGACGACGAGGAGTTTGTGCCCGTTCCCGTGCCCCAGCCCGCCTCCGCGCCGGCCGCAGAGCGACGCGCCGACGACCTCCCGGTCAATCCCCGGTACACGTTCGAGGCGTTCGTCATCGGTGCGTCCAACCGCTTCGCCCACGCCGCCGCCCTGTCGGTCGCCGAGACGCCCGCCAAGTCGTACAACCCGTTGTTTATCTACGGCGCGGCCGGGTTGGGCAAGACCCACCTCCTGCACGCCATCGCCAACTACATCGCCGAGAACTACCCGGGGATGCGCGTCCGGTACGTCTCCACCGAGACGTTCATGAACGAGTTCGTCGACGCCATCCGCACCAACGCCATGCCGGCCTTCAAGCGCCGCTACCGGGATTGCGACGTGCTCCTCGTCGACGACGTGCAATTCATGGAGAACAAAGAGGGCCTCCAGGAGGAGTTCTTCCACACGTTCAACACCCTGCACGGCGCCGGCCGCCAGATCGTCATCTCGTCGGATCGGCCGCCGCGGGCCATCGCCACCCTCGAGGTCCGGCTGCGCAGCCGTTTCGAATGGGGCCTGATCACCGACGTGCAGCCCCCCGAGCTCGAGACCCGCCTTGCCATTCTGCGCAAGAAGGCCGAGGGGGAGCGGGCCCAGGTTCCCGACGAAGTCCTCGACTACATCGCCACCAACATCACCGACAACATCCGCGAGCTGGAGGGGGCGTTCATCAGGGTCACCGCCTACGCCAGCCTGACCCGCGAGCCACTCAGTCGGGGCCTGGCCGAACGAGTGCTCGGCGACCTCATCAGCCCGAACGAGCCGCGGCAGATCACACCGAAACGGATCCTCGACGCCACGTCCGAGATGTTCGGGTTCACCATCGACGAGCTGGCCGGCAAGAGCCGCAGCCGCCCCCTGGTCACGGCCCGTCAGATCGGCATGTACGTCTTCCGGGAGCTCACCGACTTCAGCTATCCCGCCATCGCCCGCGAGTTCGGTGGCCGTGATCACACGACGGTGATCCACGCCGTCGAGAAGATCTCCACCCAGATGAAGGAACGGCGGGTCATCTACGACCAGGTGACCGAGCTCATCCATCGCATCAAGGGCGGGCGAAGTTGAGGAAAGGCGTGTGGTTCGGCTGTGGACCAACGGCGTCTGTCAACAGGCGACCCGCGCCTCGGCCGTCCAGCCGCGCCGACCTGGGGACGCGGCCGGGAGAGGTGTATGCGCTCTCACCTGCGAAGGTGCGCGTTCATCCCCAATTCACAGGACCTACTGTTCCTGTCGTTCTTTCTTCTTCTTTAAAGACATAGAAGGTCGCGAGCGATGAAGTTCCGTGCCGAGCGCGACGCGCTCCTCGAAGCCATCACCACAGCAGGCCGAGCAGCGGCCACCCGCGGGACGGCCTTGCCGGCTCTCACGGGCGTCCGGCTGGAGGTCGCCGGCGACGAACTCCACCTCGCCGGCACCGACCTCGACGTCACCATCCAGGTGCAGATGCCGATCGCCAACGGCGAAGCGGGTGTGTGTGTCATTCCCGCTCGGCTCGCCACCGACATCGTGCGTGGGCTCGACCCGGGTGGGGTGTCATTCGAGGTCGACGACAACGAGGCTCGCATCGCGGCCGGCCCGACGCACTACGCCGTGCGCGTCCTGCCTCCCGAGGAGTTCCTGCGCCTGCCGCAGCCCGCCGGCGACGCCGTCACCCTGGCGGGAAGCGATTTCGCCGATGCGCTCCGCCAGGTCGTGCCGGCCGCCAGCCGCGACGAGGCCCGGCCCATCCTCACCGGCGTGCTGATGGCGGCCGAGGCTGGCGGTCTGCGCCTGGTTGCCACCGACTCCTACCGGCTGGCCGTATGTGACCTTCCGGGCACGAGCGTGTTGCAAGAGGGCCAGACGGTGCTCGTGCCCTCGCGGGCACTGGCCGAGCTGAATCGTGTGGTTTCGGGTGCCGACCAGGTCACGCTGCGGCTCGCGTCCGACGAGGCCAGCTTCGAGGTCGGCAGCACCCGGCTTACCACCCGCCTCATCGAAGGCGACTTCCCGAACTACCGCCAGCTGATCCCCCAGAGCTACCCGAACCGGCTGATTGTCGGGAAGGAGCCGTTCCTCAACGCCATACGTCGCGTAAAGCTGCTCGCCAAGGACGCCACCCCGGTGCGGCTCACGTTGCGCCCCGACGGCCTCGAGCTGGTCGCCGTCACCCAGGACGTGGGCCAGGCGCGCGAGGACCTGGAGGCCAAGTACGAGGGCAGTGAGATGGTGGTTGCCTTCAACCCCGAGTTCCTCATCGACGGCGTTGAGGCGATCACCGGCGACGAAGTGCAACTCGAGACGCTCGACGCCCTGAAGCCGGCGACGGTGCGCTCCACCGAGAATCCCAACTATTTGTATTTGCTCATGCCTGTGCGGGTGTCCTAGCTACAAGGCGTGCTTGTTAGCCGGATCTGGCTGACCGACTTCCGGAATTACACGACCGCCGAGGCGTCGCTGGCGCCCGGCCTGACTGTGGTCGTTGGCGGGAACGGAGAGGGGAAGACGAGCTTGCTCGAAGCCGTCGGCTACCTGGCGACACTGTCGTCGTTCCGCGGCTCGCCAACCGACGCCCTCGTCCGCCACGGCTGCGAACGGGCGGTCGTACGAGCTGAGGGCATGCGTGGGCCGCGGGAATTGCTCCTCGAGGCTGAGGTCCCCGTGACGGGGCGGGCGCGCGTGGCGGTCAACCGCCAGCCGCTGCGCCGCACGCGCGATCTGCTGGGCGCCCTGCGGGTCACGGTGTTCTCGCCCGACGACCTGGTGCTCGTCAAGGGCGGCCCCGGCGAGCGCCGTGCGTACCTCGACGACGCGCTCGTTTCCCTGCATCCCAAGAACGACGCCCTGCGGGGCGACCTCGAACGGGTGCTGCGGCAACGCAACACACTGCTGCGCCAGCTCGGCGGCCGCCTCACGCCGGAGGGCGCCGCCACCCTCGACGTGTGGGACGCCAAGTTGGTCGAGGCCGGCGAGGCAGTGGCCGACGCCCGCCAGGCGCTGGTGGACACGCTCGAGCCCGTGCTGGCGCGCGCCTTCGCCGATGTGGCGGGCCACAACATGGCGGTCTGGGCCCACTACGAAGCGCCGTGGCGGGAGAAGGGTCTGGCCGCGGCGCTGACGCTGGCGCGCGCCGACGAGTTGCGCCGCGGCATCAGCCTGGTCGGCCCCCAGCGCGACGAGCTCGTGCTCGAACTCGAGGGACGACCGGCTCGCACGCACGCGTCCCAGGGCGAGCAGCGGGCGCTGGCACTCGCGCTGCGGTTGGCCGCCCACCAGGTCGTGACCGCGGCCGTGGGCGAGCCGCCGGTCTTACTGCTCGACGACGTGTTCTCCGAGCTCGACCCGGTCCGCTCCGAGGCCCTCGTCGCCCACCTCCCGCCCGGTCAGGCGCTCCTGACGACTGCCCACGCCCTTCCACCCGGCGCGCCACCGGATCTTGTGCTTCGGGTGTCGCACGGACACGTTGCGGCGGCCTGATGGGCAAGCACGACCCTCCCGAGCCGCGGTCGATCAAGGCGTCTCTCGACCGGGTGGCTCGCAGCCTCGGCGGCCCCGACTCGGGTTCGCTGAGCGGTCTGTTCGGACATTGGGCCGACCTCGTTGGCCCCCAGTTGGCGGCCCACACCCGCCCGCTGAGCCTGACCTCGGGAGTGCTTGTCGTGGCCGTCACCGAGCCCGCTTGGGCGACCCAATTGAGGTTTCTCGAGGGGGACTTGGTGGGCAGATTTCGGGAGGCTTTGGGGGAGGGTGTGGTGGAGCGAGTTGAGGTCCGCCTCCGCCGGAATTGACACCCTTCTCTGGTAGACTTGCATAGGTGGTATTCGGGCCTCTGACCTGCGGTTTTGTGCCCGCGCCGCCCTCTTTCGACCGCTCGGTCGACTGACGCAGATTCGACTCTGAAAGGCCTGCCCGCGTGGCCCAAGCCGCACCGTCCTACGGGGCGAAGGACATCACCGTTCTGGAGGGGTTGGAGGCCGTTCGCAAGCGGCCCGGGATGTACATCGGGTCCACCGGTCTCAACGGCCTTCACCACCTCGTTTATGAGGTCGTCGACAACGCCGTCGACGAGGCGATGGCCGGCGAGGCGACGCGCATCGACGTCACCCTGCTGAAGGACGGGGGCTGCCGCGTGACCGACGACGGGCGGGGCATCCCGGTCGATCCGCACCCGAAGTACAAGAGCAAGTCGGCGGCTGAGGTGGTACTCACCATGCTCCACGCCGGCGGGAAGTTCGGCGGGAGCGGCTACAAGATCTCGGGCGGGTTGCACGGCGTCGGCGTCTCCGTCGTGAACGCCCTGTCGAAGCATCTCGACCTCGACATCGACCACAGCGGCAAGCGCTACCACATGGAGTTCGCCAACGGCGGCAAGGTCACCAAGAAGCTGACCGCGAACGGGAACGCGCCACGTGGGCGCACCGGCACCACCGTCACCTTCTGGCCCGATCCCGAGATCTTCCAGGCCGAGGGCACCGAGTTCCGCGCCCAGACCATCCTCGAGCGGCTCCAGATCATGGCGTTCCTCAACAAGGGCCTCGAGATCCGCTTCAAGGACGAGCGCCCGGGCCACGAGCAGCAGCAGACGTATCGGTATGCCGGCGGCATCGTCGACTTCGTGCGCCACCTCAACGCGTCGAAAGAAGCGGTCTTCAAGCGGGTGGGCAGCTTCGAGGCCATCGAGAAGGACCAAGAGGTCGAGGTCGCCCTCCAGTGGAACACCGGCTACTACGAGAGCCTTCACTCCTTCGCCAACGGCATCGCCACCATCGAAGGCGGCATGCATGAGGAGGGTTTCAAGAAGGCCCTCACCAACGTGGTGAACAAGTACGCCCGGGCCAAGAACCTGCTCAAGGAGAAGGACGACAACCTCACCGGCGAGGACGTGCGCGAGGGCCTGACCGCCATTATCAGCGTGCGGTTGCGCGAGCCCCAGTTCGAGGGTCAGACCAAGGCCAAGCTCGGCAACGTCTCGATCCGATCCATGGTCGAGCGGGCCACCAACGAGAAGCTCGGCGACTGGTTCGAGGAGCACCCCACCGAGGCCCGCCAGGTCGTCAACAAGTCGATCCAGGCGTCGCGGGCGCGCGTCGCCGCCCGTCAGGCGCGCGACCTCACGCGCCGTAAGTCACTGCTCGACGGCGCCGGGCTGCCCGGCAAGCTGGCCGACTGTTCGTCGCGTGACCCCCGCGAATCTGAGTTGTTCATCGTCGAGGGCAACTCGGCCGGCGGTTCGGCGATCTCGGCCCGTGACCCGCGCACGCAGGCCATCCTCCCGATCCGAGGGAAGATCCTCAACGTCGAGCGGGCCCGCATCGACAAGATGCTGAAGAACGTCGAGATCCAGTCGCTGATCGCCGCCATCGGTGCCGGTCTCGACGAGGAGTTCGACGTCACCAAGATCCGCTACCACAAGGTGATCCTGCTGGCCGATGCCGACGTCGACGGGAGCCACATCCGCACGCTCCTCTTGACGTTCTTCTTCCGGCAGATGAAGCCGATGGTCGAGCAGGGCCACGTGTACATCGCCCAGCCGCCGCTGTACTCAACCGTCGTTGGCAAGGAGAAGGTGTACCTGAAGGACGACGCGGCGCGCGACGCCTACATCGCCGAGAACCCCGGCAAGGACCACGAGTTCCAGCGCCTCAAGGGCCTTGGTGAGATGGACTTCGACGAACTCAAGATGACGACCATGGACCCCGAGCACCGCACCCTGCTGAAGGTCACGGTCGAAGAAGCTTCCCTCGCCGACAACATCCTCTCTGTCCTCATGGGCGACGACGTCGAGCTGCGCAAGCACTTCATCTCGACCAACGCCAAGGACGTCAGGTTCCTGGACATCTAAGGCCATGAGCGATCAAACACCTCTCGAATTCGGATCCGTCGAGCCGATCGAGCTCCAGGAGGAAATGGAGCGGTCGTTCCTCGACTACGCCATGTCGGTCATCGTGGCGCGCGCTTTGCCCGACGCCCGAGACGGCCTCAAGCCGGTGCACCGCCGCATCCTCTACGGCATGTTCGACCAAGGCCTGCGCCCCGACCGCGGCCACGCCAAGTGCGCGCGCGTCACCGGCGACGTCTTGGGCAAGTACCACCCCCACGGCGACACGGCCGTCTACGACGCCCTCGTCCGCATGGCCCAGCCGTTCTCACTGCGCCATCCACTGATCGACTTCCACGGCAACTATGGATCCCAGGACTTCGAACCAGCAGCGGCGCGCTATTGCATCACTGGCGACACGCGGGTTCGTCTGGCCGACGGGTCGAGCGTCGCTATTGCCGATGTCGTCAACTTGCCTGCCGACAGTGAGGCCGACGCCGACTTTGAGGTGCTCGACAAGGACGGAAAGGCTGTCCGCGTCAGCAAGGTGTTCAACTCAGGCGTCCACCCGACCAAGCGCCTAACGACGGAGCACGGATTCTCGATTCGGGGAACGCACAACCACCCCCTTCTTTGCCTTGTGCCGGTAGCCGGCGTGCCGATGTTCCAGTGGCTCCAGCTGGACGAGATCACACCCGGGACGGTGGTCTGCATCGCCCGCAACGCGTGGATGAATGTCATGCCCACACCTCGCGAAGCGATGTTGGGCATCCTCTGCGGGGCTTGGGTCAGCGAAGGGTGGGCATCAGAGACTCGTGCGGGGTTCAACAACACTGATCGCCACTTCTTCGACGAGGTGTTGTACGCGTACGACACCATCGTCGGCGGACCTCGCTACTTGGCGTCGCGGCAGACGCGCGTGGATCACAAGCTGATCCATGAGATCGACATCCACAACTTGTCCGCGTTTGTGGATAGCCCGCTCGGCCAACTGATCGGCAAACGCGCCGCCGACAAGGTTGTGCCCGAGGCTGTCTGGCAGGGCGGCTGGGGCGTGAAGCGTGCCTTCCTCATGGCGGTCTTCGAAGGCGATGGTGGGCCTCGGGTCGCTAAGGACGGATTCACCATCCACTACACGACCTACAGCGAGCGTCTGGGCCGGGAACTCCAGGAACTTCTGGCCGAGTTCGGTGTCGTCGCCGCACGTCATCGGTACACCCGGAAGAGCGGCAACATCGAGCACCGCCTGATCATCTCTGGGCTCCGCAATGTCCGGGCGTTCGCAGAGCGCGTGGGATTCCTTCGTACGAAGCAGGCCAAGCTCGAAGAACTGATCAAGCGCTCCCCGCTCCGGCCGCACCGACTGAGCGGTGACAGCGTGCCGTACATCGCCGACTACGTCCGCGACTCTTGCGGGCCAGGGCGCGGCACAGGCAAGACCTGGCTGGAGCATCACAATTTCGATCGCGTCGAGCGGTGGGAGACGGAGCGCCTTCGGATCATCGATCGCATCAAGGATCCGGAAGTCCTGAGCGTGATCTTGCCGATCATGGACTCGGGCTACCGATTCGAAAAAGTGGCGACGGTCGAGGACCGCGAGCCCGCCCAGGTCTACTCAGTGCGCGTCGACAGCGACGACCATTCCTTCCTTGCCGGCGGTTTCGTGAACCACAACACCGAGTGCCGGCTCGGCAACTTGGCGATGCAGCTGCTGGCCGGCATCGACGAGGGCACCGTCGACATGGTTGCCAACTACGACGGCCGCGAGCAGGAGCCGTCGGTGCTGCCGGCTCGCTTCCCCAACCTGCTGGTCAACGGCAGCCAGGGCATCGCAGTCGGCATGGCCACCAACATCCCGCCCCACAACCTGGGCGAGGTGATCGACGCGGTGGTCCACCTCATCGACAACCCGGAGGCCACGCCGGACGACCTCATGGAGTTCGTGAAGGGGCCGGACTTTCCCACAGGTGCGTACATCCTGGGGAGAGGCGGAATCATGGACGCCTATCGCACCGGTCGCGGCTCGATCAAGATGCGCGCCAAGGCCGAGATCGTCGAGGGCCGTCAGGGCGACGAGATCGTCGTCAGCGAACTGCCGTACCAAACCAGCGTGTCCACGGTGGCGTCGAAGATCGAAGAGCTCGTCACAGCGCGCAACATCGAAGGCATCCGCGACGTGCGCAACCTGTCGGCGGGGGAGGAGACCAAGCTCGTCATCTACCTCAAGCGCGACGCGTCGGCGAACGTCGTGCTGAACAACCTCTACAAGCACACGCCGTTGCAGACGAGCTTCGGCGTGAACATGGTCGCTCTGGTCGACGGCGTGCCCCGCACCTTGAACCTGGTCCAGGCGCTCCAGGCCTACGTCGACCACCAGGTCGAGGTCGTCCGGCGGCGGTCGGAGTTCCGCTTGAAGAAGGCCCAGGACCGGGCCCACATCGTCGAAGGCCTCGTGAAGGCGCTCGGCAAGATCGATCAGATCATCGCCCTCATCCGGGGCTCTGACGACAAGGCGGCGGCCCGCGCCGGCCTGATGGCCAAGCCCTTCAGCTTCACCGACGTTCAGGCCGAGCACATCCTCGACATGACGCTCGCTCGCCTTACCCGCCTCGGCCGCAAGGAGCTCGAAGACGAGCTGAAGAAGCTCCGGGAGACGATCGCCGAGCTCGAGTCGATCTTGCGCAGCCGCACCAAGCTGCGGGGCGTCATCAAGACCGAGATGGGGGAGATCCGCCAGAAGTTCGCCACCCCGCGCAGGGCGGAGATCACCTTCGACCCCGGCGAGATCGACCTCGAGGACCTCATCGAGGACGAGGACCTCGTCGTCACTCTCAGCAAGAACGGCTACGTGAAGGCGGTGGCGGCCGACGCCTTCCGCACGCAGGGCCGCGGCGGCCGGGGCGTGCAGGCAGCCAAGCTGCGCGACAACGACTACGTCGCCCACCTGCTGACGACGACCGCGCACTCGTACCTGTTGTTCTTCTCGAACCGCGGCAAGGTGTACCGGCTCAAGGCCCACGAGATCCCGATGAAGGACCGCACGGCGCGGGGCACGGCGATCGTGAACCTGCTGCCGTTGGCGCCCGACGAGCACATCGCCGCGGTCATCGACACGCGCACCTACGAGACCGGGCGCTACCTCTTCTTTGCCACCAAGAAGGGCCAGGTGAAGAAGACGTTGATGAGCGAGTACGACAAGTCCCGGCGCGAGGGCTTCATCGCCATCAACCTCAAGGAGAAGGACGAGCTGGTCCGCGTCATTCAGACGGGCGGCGAAGACGACATCTTCATGGTCAGCCGCAACGGGCAGACCATCCGTTTCAGCGAGGACGCCGTTCGTCCGATGGGTCGCTCGGCGGCGGGCGTCATCGGCATGCGCCTTCGCGATACCGACGAGGTCGTGTCGTGCGACCTGGCGCGTGACGACGTCGACATTCTCATCGTCACCGACGCCGGTTACGGCAAGCGCACCAAGCTCGAGCGCTTCCCCCGCAAGGGCCGGGGCACGATGGGCGTCAAGGGCATCAAGCTCACCGCCCGCCGGGGCTATGTCGTGTCCGCGTTCATGGTCGGGCTCGACGACGAGTTCTTCCTGATCTCCTCGGGCGGCGTCACGATCCGCACCGCGGCTCGCGACGTCTCCTCCCAGGGCCGCGACGCCACCGGTGTCCGGGTGATGAACCTCGACAAGGGCGAGAAGGTCGCCACTGCGGCGCCCGTCCTGCAGGTCGAAGAGCCCGAGTAACCAACCTCCGCTTCCCCGCGTGAGTTGCTTGATCGGGAAGGAGCGCGGGCGTGCGCAGAGGAGAGAGAGGTTCGACGGTGCCGTTGCTGGCGCTGTTGGTGCTTGCTGCGGGTGGGGCGATCGTGTTGCTGGGGCGGATCGGCGGGGCCGCCGTCGACCGGGCGTCGGCGCGAACCGCGGCTGACGCCGCCGCGCTCGCAGGGGCGGCCGAGGGCCGGGCCGCGGCCGCGTCGGTAGCCACGGCCGACGGGGGGCGCATCGACACCTATCGCGAGCTCGGTCTGGAGACCGAGGTACGGGTCACCGTGGGCAGGGCGTCGGCTGTGGCGCGGGCTCGCCGCCAGGCCGGCGGACCGGGCGACAACGGCATGGCGCCTGCCCTGCGGGCGGTATGGACCCGGGCGGGGCAACTATTGGGGCAAGCTGTACCCGTGTACTCGGTGGTTCCATCCTCTTCTGGGCAGCCTGGGATGGCCGTGATTGTCGCCCCTGACTGGGCCACCCGTCTGACCGTCGTCGGCCGCCAGGCCGGCCTCTGTCAGGTGGCGCCCGTCCAGTTCGAGGTGTGCCGATGAGGGAGGAGTTGGAGTTCGGTCCCCCCGACGACGAGTCGAAGGACGCCGAGCCGCAGGCTCCCACGACTGAGCCGTCCGAGAGCGCGGGGCCCGCCGAGCCCGACGCGGCCCAACCCGCTCCCGAACCGCCGCCGCCGGAACCGCCGGCCGCGCCGGACGAGGGGGAGCAGGCCCGTCCGTTGGGCACGCCGGCGCCTCGATTCAATCCCCGACCACCGCCGTCCTCGGTCCCGTCGGGATTCGTGCGGCCATCCGACGTGGGTACGCCGCGGCCGCCCACGGCCCCGCCCCCGCCCACACCGTCTCCGCCGGCGCCGCAGACACCGGGACCAACGCCGCCGCCCGCGCCGCCGGCGCC
>DASZJL010000018.1:0-20945 GCA_035948135.1 Acidimicrobiales bacterium
GTCACCGACGCCACCCCCACCGAGCGCGCCGACGACATCGACCTGCTGGCGCGCGCCGGCCTCGACGTGCTGGCGATGAGCGCGCCCACTCTTGCGTTCGATGGAAACGGTCCCGCGAAGATCCTGCTCGCCGACCACGCCCTGCCCGCCCTCGACGACCTGGTCGACCAGATGCGCATCGCACGCGCCGACAGCCGGCGCATCGCCGTCCACTGCGTGACCGCGGCCGCCCTCGTCCTTGCGCTCGCGGCGTGGGACGCCGTCGGCATAGAGCCCGGCGACCGGGTCGAGCACGGCTCGGTCATCCCCGACGACCTGGTCCCCGCCCTCGCCGGCAACGAGCTCACGGTTGTCACCCAACCCAACTTCGTCGCCGAGCGGGGCGACGACTACCTGGCCGAGGTCGACACAGCAGACCAACCGCTCCTCTACCGGTGCCGCTCGCTCCTCGACGCGGCCGTTCCCCTGGCGTTCGGCACCGACGCGCCCTTCG
This sequence comes from Acidimicrobiales bacterium, assembly GCA_035948135.1. Lineage (GTDB taxonomy): Bacteria > Actinomycetota > Acidimicrobiia > Acidimicrobiales > AC-14 > CADDZP01. The sequence continues at coordinate 494 of DASZJL010000018.1, forward strand.
GCGATCCCGACCCGTGGAAGGCCATCGCGGCCGCGACCCTCCGCCGCACCGCCAGCGGCAAGAGCGTCCTCCCTGCAGAGGCGGTCGACCCACAGACTGCGCTGGCGCGCTTCCTCTCCTCCGCTTGGGCGCCGGGGGGACCGCCGCGCCGCGTCGAGCACCGCGCCCCGGCCGACGTCGTGCTCCTCCAAGCCCCGCTCGCCGACGTCCTCGCCAACCCATCGGCTGACGCCGTGCGCATGACGATGCGCGCCGGCGAGGTCGTCTTCGGCCGCTAGTGACCAGGGCTCCCGACGCGCTATCCATGTGGGGATGGAGTTGAAATCGGGGACGCGCCTTCGGAGCGCAACGGACTCCACCGAGGTCATCGTCGTGCGGGCACCGGGCGAGCCCGTCGACCTGCGGTGCGGCGGTCATCCAATGGTGGCGCTCGACGACGAGGCGCCGAGCGCGTCCGTCGAGGCCGGCTTCGACGAGGGCACGCAACTGGGCAAGCGGTACGAAGACGACGGCTCAGGCCTGGAGGTGCTGTGCACCAAGCCGGGCCCGGCCTCGCTCTCCATCGGCGCCGACCCGCTGCACATCAAGGGCGCCAAGCCCCTCCCCAGCTCGGACTGACTGTCACACCTGAACTGACTTTCGCAAGATGAACATCGCCCTCCTCTTGGAGATGGCCGCAGAGGGTGCGCCCGACCGGGTGCTCGTCGGCTCCAAGCAGGACGGCCTCACCGCCGCCGAACTGCTGGCGCGTAGCCGCAGGGCGGCGGCGCGGTTCGTGAGCATGGGTGTCGAGCAGGCCGGCGTGGTCGACCTCAACTCCGAGGCCGTTCCCGTCGCCCTGTTCGGGGCGGCCCTGGCCGGCGTCCCGTTCGCTCCCGTCAACTACCGGCTCCCCGACGAGCAGCTGCGCGCCCTCGTCGCCCGCCTAGCGCCCGGCGCGGTCGTGGCCGGGCCCGACGTCGAACCCCGCCTCGCCGGCGTCGACGGCGTCGACGTCTTGCCCAGGGCGGCATTCCTCGACGCCGTGGTCGCACCTGACGAGGCGGTGGCGGGCGACCTTCCGTTCGTCGACCCCGACGAGATCGCCGTCCTCTTGTTCACCAGCGGGACCACCGGTGAGCCGAAGGCGGCGGTCCTGCGGCATCGCCACCTCACGTCGTACGTGTTCACGACCGTCGAGTGCCTGGGGGCGGGCGACGACGAAGCCCAGCTGGTCAGCGTGCCGCCCTATCACGTCGCCGGCCTGGCGTCGGTCTTGACGTGCGTCTACGCCGGCCGCCGCCTCGTCTACCTGCCGGCCTTCGACGCCGAGACGTGGGTGGCCACCGTCGAGGCCGAAGGGGTCACCCAGGCCATGGTGGTGCCGACGATGTTGCGCCGCATCGTCGACGTCATCGAGCAGCAAGGCGCCACGCTGCCCTCGCTGCGGCACGTCTCCTACGGCGGAGGGCGCACGCCGCTCGAGTTGATCGAGCGGGCCATGAAGCTGCTCCCCAACGTCGACTTCGTCAACGCCTACGGACTCACCGAGACGAGCTCGACCATCGCCGTGCTCGGCCCCGAGGACCATCGCAAGGCCTTCGCCAGCACCAACCCGGCGGAGCGCACGCGGCTCGGGTCGGCGGGACGCCCCCTCCCGAGCGTCGAGCTCGAGATCCGCAGCACCGAGGGTGACGTGCTTCCTATCGGCGAGCGGGGCGAAATCTTCGTGCGGGGCGAGCAGATCGCCGGCGAATACGTCGGCCGCAGCCTGCTCGTCGACGGCGGGTGGTTTCCTACCAACGACGCCGGCTACCTCGACGACGAAGGCTTCCTGTATCTCGACGGCCGCCTCGACGACGTGATCGTGCGGGGCGGCGAGAACCTGTCGCCCGGGGAGATCGAGGAGACGCTGCTGTCCCACCCCGCCGTCGCCGACGCCGCGGTGGTCGGCGTGCCCGACCCCGAATGGGGCGAGGGCGTGGGGGCGGTGATCGTCCTCGTCGGCGGGGAGGCCGCCACGGCCGACGAGCTGCGCGACTGGGTGCGGGAGCGGCTTCGCTCGACCAAGGCGCCGACCGTCGTCGAGTTCCGGGACGCCCTGCCCTACACCGAGACCGGCAAGCTCCTGCGCCGCGTGCTCCGCGACGAGCTCGGAGGCTCCGCCGGCTGACACAGCCCCGGGCAGGAGCCACTCGGCCCTGCGTCGAACTATTCGGGCGAGCCTGGGAGGGATCTTGCGTCGAATCGCGGTCGTCGCCACCATCGTCGCCTTGCTCGCCGGTGTCCCGGCGAGCGCCTTGGCGGCAGGGAGGCCAGCGTCGGGCGTGTGCGCCAAGCCGCGTCTCCTGATCCTGTCGGCCTACCCCGCGGAGATGGGCCAGATCATCAAGGCGACCAAGCTCGACAGCACCGAACCGATCCGCTCGGCCGCGCCTGAGAGCAAGGAGTTCTGGACCGGCACTCTCAAGGGCAAGCGCGTGATCGAGGGGCTGACGGGCATCGGCCCAGTCAACGCCACCACCACGACGACCGCCGCCTTCTCGACCTTCAACTGCATCACCAGCGTTGTCTTCTCCGGCGTCGCCGGTGCCGGCAGTGACCGCAACGGCGTCAACGGGGCCGCGCGGCAGTCCCGCATCGGTGACATCACGGTGCCCGACCGCTGGACGACCGACGGCGGCAAGACGTGGTCCACGGCCACGCCGTCCCTCCAGCGCATCGCCGCCAAGGTGGCGCCGACCGTCGCCCTGCAGAACACGACCCCTCTGGCGGACTACGCGTGCGCGTGCGTCGACGCCGGCACGATCCCCGGCGTTGTGTTCCCGTACACGCCTGTCGTGCTGTTCCACGGCGACGGCTCCACGACCGATCCCTTCGGGGGCCACGCCGCCCCCTGCCTGCAGCACGGCGGCGACCTCGCCGGCTGCGAGCCGTGCCCCGTGGCGCTTGGGACGTCGCCCGACCCCGGGCGCTTCGTGACCGGCGTGGAGGGTGTCGCCGACCCCGGCTTCATCACCGGTCTGTTCGCACTGGCCGGAGGGTCGGGCGGGCAGTTCATCGAGAGCGACGAGGAGACGGGCGCGGTTGCGGCTGTCGTCAACGCCCACGGCGTGCCGTTCATCGGGTTCCGTGGTATCTCCGACGGCACCGCCGATCCCTTGGGGATTCAGAACCTCCCCTTCCCGTCCCAGTTCCTCGTCTACCAGCAGCTGGCGGCTGACAACGCGGCCAAGATGACGATGGCGTTCGCCAACGCCTACAAGATCCCCCACCACGCCTAGGGTGCGCCCGATGCAAGGTCAGGTCACCGTCCACATGAACGCGTCCCCGGCGGAGGTGTGGGATCTCGTCAGCGACGTGACGCGCATCGGCGAGTTCAGCCCCGAGACCTTCGAGGCCAAGTGGATCGACGGCGCGACCGGTCCGGCTGTCGGCGCCCGATTCAAGGGCCACGTCAAGCGCAACCAGAAGGGCCCGATCTACTGGACCAAGTGCGAGGTACGGGCGTGCGAACCCAACAAGGAGTTCGCCTTCGCGGTGCTGACGCGCAACCAGCCGCTGAACACGTGGGGCTACCGACTCGTGCCGTCCGGCGACGGCACCGACGTCACCGAGTACTTCCAGCTGAAGAACACCTTCGCCCTGCGCCTGTACTGGTCCCTGCTGGGCTGGACCCGTGGCAAGACCAACGAGAATGGCATGCGCACGACGCTCGAGCGCATGAAGGCGGTTGTTGAACGCCAGCCTGCGTAACCCGCGCAGTCCGTCTCATTCGTAGAGAAGCGGCCAAGGTTCAAGCCTCGACGGTCGGCGTGCCGATGCAATGCCTACGGCACGCGCACGGGGAGGACGACAAGGCGGCACTGGCCGGCACACGCGCCGTGCCCTCGCGACCGTCGTGGCCCTCACACTCACGACGAGCCTGCTCGTGGCCCTCGCCCGCGGCTCTGCGGCCGGCCCGACCCGGCTAACCATGCGGTCCACGCCGACCACGACCGAAGCGCCCGTGCTCGACGGCTTTGTCACGCCGGTCGTCGTCGAGCCCGCGGTCGCCGTACCCGCCTCCGCTCCCGCGCCGGTCCGGGCCGCGCCGAGCAACGTCGGGGGCACCGAGCGCCCCCGCACCAACATCCCCGACCGGGCGCCCGTTCCGAAGCCGGCGCCGTCGCGAGGCCCCATCGTCGGCAAGGGAGTGGGACCCGACATCGAGGGCTACGCGCGCTACGACCCCCAGACCACCTGCGATCCCACCCCGAAGCCGGGAACCCTCGCCCTCCGCAACATGCTCCTCGCTCGCTACCCCAACACCCAGAGCTTCGGCATCAGCCGGGCTTGCGACGTCGGCGGGACCAGCGAGCACAAGGAGGGCCGGGCCTTCGATTGGGGCGCCAACGTCAACAACGCGGCCCAGCGCGCGGCCGTCGACGACTTCCTCGCCAATCTCTTCGCCACCGACCAGTACGGCCACCGCAACGCCTTGGCCCGACGCCTCGGCGTCATGTACGTCATCTGGAACCAGCAGATCTGGGGGGCGTACAGCGCCGACGCCGGGTGGCGCCCGTACAGCGGCGACAGCCCCCACACCGACCACGTCCACATCTCACTGTCGTGGGCGGGCGCCAGGGCCGAGACCAGCTTCTACTCGGGCCAAGTCGTCGCCGGCCTTCCCGGCGACGCCCCACCGCCGAGCCCCGATGGCTCGCATGGGTCCAACCGGTCGCGGCCGCCGACGTCGACAACGACGTCGACGGTCCCGGGCGACGGCGGCCGGGGGCGGCGACCCCCGCCGACGACCACGACGACCACAACCCGGCCACCCCGCCCGACCACCACGACTTCGACCGTCGCCCAGCAGTGAGCATTTGGCGAACGGTCCGTCCCGCGGGAGAATGCGGCCTCCTTGGGCACCATTGGCGTGGGCGGAAGGCCGCAGGATCGATCGTCGGGCTCTCACGACGGGGCGCTCGAGCCGCGCGCTGAGGCGGAGGACCGCCTTCGCGACCTGAAGGCGTTGACCGATGCCCGCCTGGGGCACCTGGATGTCGACGACCTGCTGGTCGAGTTGCTCGACCGGGTGCTGCTGATCCTGGACGCCGACACCGCGGCCGTCCTCCTCTTGGACGAAGGATCGGGGGAGCTCGTCGCTCGTGCTGCCCGGGGCCTCGAGGAGGAGGTTCGTCAGGGCGTACGGATCCCGCTGGGACGTGGCTTCGCGGGCCGGGTCGCGGCCGAGAAACACCCGGTGATCCTCGACCGGGTGGACGAGACGACGGTGACGAACCCGATCCTCTGGGAGACGGGCATCAAGGCGATGCTCGGCGTCCCGCTCCTGGTCGGCGGCGACGCCATCGGGGTCTTGCATGTCGGCTCCCGTGGCGGCCGGCGGTTCAGCGAAGACGACGCAGAGCTTCTCCAGGTCGTGGCCGACCGTGTGGCCGGTGCCACCCAGTCGCGGTCGCTGGAGGTCGAACGTGCGGCCGCCCGGGTGCTTCAGCGGAGCCTGCTCCCGACTGCGCTGCCTCGCCTGCCCGCCCTGGAGTTCGCGGCGCGCTACATGCCCGCCGAGGAGACCGGCATCGGCGGCGACTGGTACGACGTCTTCGTGCTGCCCTCGGGAGAGGTGTGGGTGATCACGGGGGACGTCGCCGGGCACGGCTTCCACGCCGCCGTTGTCATGGGCCGGCTGCGAAGCACGATCCGGGCCTACGCCCTCGATGGCCGGCCGCCCGAGGAGGTGCTCGATCTGACCGACCGCAAGATCCAGCACTTCGAGGCCGATGAGATGGCGACGGTGGTCTGCGCCGCGTCCCCACCACCGTTCGACACCGTCCACGTCGCATCGGCCGGCCACCTGCCGCCCTTGCTCGCCATCCCAGGGTGCGAGACGACTCTCGTCGAAACCGAGATCAGTCCCCCCCTCGGGACCACCGAGGTCACGCGCGGCTCGGTCAGCGTTGCGATGCCCGCCGGCGCGCTGCTGTTCCTCTACACGGACGGTCTCGTCGAGCGCCGGGGAGAGCCCCTCGACGTCGGCTTCGAGCGCCTGCGCTCCGTTGTCGCCGCCACCAGCGCCGACGGTGTGTGCAAGCGAGCGATCGACGTTCTCTTCGCATCGACCGCCCCGGCCGACGACGTCGCCATGTTGGCAATGCGGCGGCGCGCCGTCGACTGATCAGACGCCGTCGCGTTGGAGCAGAAGCACACCCGAGGGCGTGCCGCCGCCGGAGGTGACGACGGCCGTGCTCGCACCGGCGACCTGCCGGCCCTCGGCGTCGTGCCGGAGCTGCGCCACCGCCTCGTAGATGAAACCGAACCCGTGCGTGCGGCCCTCCGAGAGCTGGCCGCCGTGGGGGTTCACCGGGAGGGCGCCGTCGAGGGCGATGCGCTGGCCCCCGTCGAGCCAATCTTTGGCCTCGCCGAGACCGCAGAACCCGAGTCCTTCCAGCCAGGAGATGGCGTTGAACGTGAACCCGTCATAGACGAGGGCCACGTCGACGTCGTCGGGACGCAGGGAAGTGCGCGTCCAGAGGTGGGCCGACTGGCCCAGCACCTGCGGCTCGTGGGTGACCGTGCCCTGGTCCCATGAGACGCGCTCGAGGATCTGGGTGCCGACGGCCTCGACGCGCACGGCGGGCTTGGGCAGGTCGGCCGCGACGGACGCGTCGGACACGACGACGGCGATCGACGCGTCGCATGGCACGTCGCAGTCGTACAACCCGAAGGGCGAGGTGATCGGACGGGCCGAGAGGTAGTCGTCCATCGTCATCGGGTCGCGGTAGATGGCGGCCGGGTTGCGGGTCGCGTTGGCCCGGCCGTTGAGGGCGATCCAGCCCAGCATCTCCCGTGGCGCTCCGTAGCGGTGGAGGTACTGGCTGGCGTTCATCGCGATCCAGTTGGCGGCCGACATGGCGCCGTAGGGAGCGCTCCACTGGCGCGGGCCCGAGACGCGTCCGCTCCCTCCTCCTCCGCCGCCGGATCCTGCGGACTGGCGCAGCGCCGCGTACGTCGCTTCCCACACCGTGCGGAAACAGAGCACGTGCCGACAGAGGCCGGTCGCCACCGCGAGCATGGCGGCGATCAGCGCGCCGCCCGGGCCCGGCAGCTCGCCGCCGCCGTTGTGCCAGGTCGGGTGCAGCCGCAGCGCTTCTTCGACGGCCGTCACCCCGCCCTCGCTCATGCCCATACCGAGACCGCCGGGGTAGGTCGACAGGCCGTCGATGTCATCCAGGGTGAGGCCGGCGTCGGCGACCGCGGCCAGGCAGGCGTCGACGGTCAGCGACAACGGATCGACCATCAGCCGCCGGCCGAGCCGCGACCGCCCGATCCCCGAGAGCACGGCGCGGTGCTCGAAGCGGTCGTCGCGCAGTGGAGGCCGCGGGCTCGGCCGCTTCGGCTCCGGCACGAGCGCGTCGGCGTTCGTCTCGCCCGTGGGCTCGAACAGCGGGATCCAGACGTCGTCGTGCTGCTCGAAGCGCACCGCCACCTCCTGGCCGATGCGCACGTCGGCCGGGTCACAGCCAACGATGTTGGTCGTGAGGTGGACGCCGGCGTCCTCGGCGAGCACGACGTTGGCGATGGCGTACGGCGGCTCGAACCCCGGCAGCCACTGCTGGACGTTCACCGTGACGCCAACGACCGTGGCGCGGCCCGAGACCGGCGTCGGCTCCCACGACCGGCTCCGACAACCCGGGCAGATCGGAACCGGCGGGTGTACGAACGCGCCGCACTCGGCGCAGCGCTGGATCCGCAGACGCCCGTCGGCGCCCGACGTCCAGAACCACTTGTTGGCCGGCGTGAGCTCCGGCAGCGGCCGCACGGGCACGGCGTCAGTCGACAGGCGTGAACTCGAGGTGGAGCTTGGTGAGGCCGCGCAGGATGAACGTCGGCGCGTACGTGAAACGGCGGGAGCCGGGAGGCCCGTGGTGCTCCTCGGAGATCGTGATGTTGCGCGTCCGGTCGAGGATGCGCTCGAGGCTCACCCGAGCCTCGGCCCGGGCGAGCGGTGCGCCGGGGCACATGTGAATGCCGAAGCCAAACGAAAGGTGCTGGCGGGCGTTCGGTCGCTCGGGTTGGAACTCATTCGGGTCGTCGAAGTGACGGGGGTCGCGGTTGGCGGCCCCGTTCACGACCATGATCGTGGTGCCCGCCGGCAGCTCGACGCCGCCGACGTCGACCGGGCAGCGTGACAGCCGGAAGTCGCCCTTGACGGGGCTCTCCATGCGCAGCGCTTCCTCGACGAAGTTGGGAATGCGCTCGTGCTCGTTGCGGAGAAGCTCCTGCAGGTCGGGGCTCTCGGCCAGCACCTGCAGCGCGTAGGCCAGCAGCCGCACGGTCGTCTCCTGGCCGGCGCCGAAGAGGTTGGCCGCGATGCGGACGACGTCCTGCACCTCGGGCAGCGAGCCGTCTGGGAAGGTCGCCGACGCCAGGCCGCCGAGCACGTCACCGCGAGGGTCGCGTCTGCGATCCTCGATGTAACCGGAGAAGCGCTCGTAGAGGAACTCCAGCGGAGAGTGCGACATGGTCTCTTTGGTGCTGCCCACGGCCATGCCCTTGCGGTGCCCGCCCTGGAGCTCCTCCCGATAGGTGTCGTACTCCGATTCCGGGACGCCGAGCAGCTCGGCGACCACGAGGAGGGCGAACGGCCCCGCGAAGTCGCTCACGAACTCGCACGATCCCTTGGCGAGGAACTCGTCGAGCTGCTGATCGGCGAGTCGCCACATGAACGCCTCGTTCTCCCGCAGGCGCTTGGGCGTGATGAGGCGCATGAGGAGGGCCCGATGGTCGGTGTGCTTGGGGGGGTCGAAGGTCGGCAGCTGGTCGCTGAACGGCAGGCCGTCGCGATGCTCCTCGATGATGGCGCTGACGTCGTCGCCCTCGAGCGGCACCGGGAACCCGGGGAAGGGTCCCGTCACCGACGTGGCCGACGAGAAGTGCTCGGGGTCGGCGTAGACGGCGCGCGCCTCCTCGTGGCCCGTGACCATCACCACGTCGTGGTGCGGCTCGCGCCGCACCGGGCACTGCGACCGCAGCCACTCGAAGTACGGGTACGGGTCGTCGACAAACGACGGATCCCGGAAGAAGTCGAGGGCGTCGTAGTCGCTCACGCGCTGCTCCCGTTCAAGACTTGTACCGACCAGTCAACTTATTCTCGCCTCCGTGGAAGCGCCTCGGCGGAGTGCCAAGTGGGAGGCCCGGCGCAAGGCCATCGTCGACACCTCGGCGCGGGTGTTCGCGCGGCGGGGCTACCACGCCACCGGCATCACCGAGCTCTGCACGGCCAACGATCTCGGCAAGGGCGGGCTCTACTACTACATCGGCTCGAAGGAAGAGCTCCTCGCCGCTATCCACGACCGGGTGATGGACGAGGTGCTGCTGGGCGCCGACCGGGTCGCGGCCGCCGGTGGGTCGCCGTCCGCCCAGCTGGCGATGCTGGGCGACGAACTGCTCGACGTCATCGCCCGCTACCCCGATCACGTGTGGGTCTTCCTGCACGAGTTCCCGGCCCTGACCGGCGCGCAGGCCCAGCGGTTTCGGCGCCGCCGGCGTCTGTACGAGCGGCGCGTCGAGGGTGCCCTGCAGGCCGGCGTCGACGCCGGTGAGTTCCGTGACATCGACGTCCGCCTGACGGCGCTGGCGTGGCTCGGCATGCACAACTACACGTACCTGTGGCTCAAACCCGGTGGCCGGCTGTCGGCGCATGACGTGGCCAAGCCCTTCGCCGAGATCTTCGTCGAGGGGATCAAACAAGGAGATACCCGCCGTCGACGTTGAGCACGGCGCCGGTCACGAACGCCGAGGCGTCTGACGCCAGGAACTGGTACGCACCGGCGAGGTCGGCGGGGCTGCCCCACCGCCGTTGCGCCGTGTGGTCGAGGATCGCCGCTTCCAGCTTGGGGTTGTTCTTCCACCCGTCAGCCAGCGGCGAGTCGAACCAACCGGGGGCGACCACGTTCACCGTGATCCCATCACCGGCGAGATCCAGGGCCAGCGCCTTCGCCAGTCCCACCAGCCCTGCCTTCGAGGCGCTGTACGCGGCCAGCCCCTTGCACGGCCGCTCACCGAGCACCGACCCCGTGAAGATCAACCGGCCGCCCTCGCCCATGACGCGCGCTGCGGCGCGCGCGCCGAGGAATGCGCCGGTGAGGTTCACGTCGAGCACGCCGCGCCACACCGACGGATCGATGTCGCGCGGCCCCGCGACGACGGGCGAGATCCCGGCGTTGCAGATCCAGGCCTCGACGGCTCCCCACTCCTTCACGGCCGCGTCGGCCACGCGCTCGTTGAAGGCCTCGTCGGTCACGTCGCCACTAAGGACGAGGGAGGGTCCGGGAAGCGACTCGGCGACCGCTTTGAGGTCCTTCTCGGTGCGGGCGACGAGGGCCACGAGGGCGCCAGCGTCCGAGAAGGCGTGGGCCAGCAACTGGCCGAGGCCGCGACCGGCGCCCGTGATCACGACGCGCTTACCGGTCACGTCTCCGCCGCGAGGGAATGACGCCGGGATCTCGATCTGGCCAGCCATCGCCGCCGCTACGCCTTCCGCAGCTCTCGCTTGAGCACCTTGCCCGACGGGTTCCGCGGCAAGGCGTCGATGAAGACGATGTCCTTCGGGACCTTGAAGCGGGCCAGCTGGCTCCGGCAGTGCTCGAGCAGTTCGTCGGCCGTCACCGCGTCGTCGGTGCGCCGCGCCACGAACGCGATCGGGACCTCGCCCCATCGGTCGTCGGGGCGCCCAACGACGGCGGCCTCGAGTACGGCGGCGTGCTCGTAGAGGACCCGCTCGATCTCCGAGCCGGCGATGTTCTCGCCGCCGGACACGATCATGTCCTTCACCCGATCGACGATGTAGAGGTAGCCGTCGTCGTCCCTGACGCCGACGTCGCCGGTGTGGAACCAGCCGCCCGCGAACGCAGTCGCGGTGGCATCGGGGTCCCGCCAGTACCCCTTGAAGACCTTCGGCCCCCGGAGGACGACCTCACCGCGCTCCCCCGGCGGCTGCGAGGTCCCGTGCTCGTCCCAGACGTCGAGCTCCAGGTACAGACACGGGCGGCCGACGCTGCCCAGCTTCGACACGATGCTGTCCCGGTCGAGGAACGTGTCGCCGGACACCGTCTCGGTGAGCCCGTAGGCATCCGCGAACCACGCCGAGGGGAACGTGCGCTGGAGGCGCTCGATGAGCGGGATCGGCATCTTCTCCCCGCCGTTGATGATCACCCGTACCGACGAGAGGTCGCGCCGCTCGACGTCGGGCAGCGCCATGATGGCGTTGACCATCGCGGGCGCCAACCACACCGTCGACACGTGCGAGCGCTCGATCTCGTCGACGACGGCGGCCGCGTCGAAGACTCGGTGCAGGATCGTCGTGGCGCCCGCCGCGATCAGGGTCGTCGTCGTCAGGTCGAGGGCACCGACGTGGTACAGCGGCCCGCAGGCCAGGCCGAGGTCGGCGCTCGTGAAGCCGAACTCGACGAGGTGGGCCATGTTCTTCCACGCCAGGTTGGCGTGCGTGATCATGACCCCCTTGGGGCGGCCCGTGGTGCCCGACGTGTACATCAGGCGGTGGACCTCGTCGCCCGCTGCGCTCGCCCGCTCCTCGCCGCCTTTCGCTCGTCGGAGCTCGGCCAGCGGCGCCCAGCCGTCGGGCGCGGCGGGCGAGATGCAGACCCGCACGATGCCCTCGTTGGCCTTCGTGGCCTCGTTGCCGACGTCGACCAATGATCCGTCGACGACGAGCGCTCGGGCCTCGGAGTGCTCGAGGATGTAGCGGACCTCCGGCGCGGCCAGACGCCAGTTGATCGGCATGGCGATCGCACCGAGGTGGTTGGCGGCGAAGATCGTCTCCAGGAACTCCGGGCAGTTGTACGAGAGGAGGCCGACGACGTCGCCCGCTCGGACGCCACATTCACGAAGGCCGGCTGCGAGCGCCGCCGAACGGGCCGCCATGTCGCCGTAGGTGACGGCCTCGCCCTGGTAGATGCACAACGGCTTCGCAGGGCTCCGACTGGCGTGGTGGGCGAGGACGCCGCACCAGCTCATGTCCGCCTGCATGGCGTTGACATCGGTCACGCCGTCACATCGGTCACGTCAGTCAGCCGGCGGGCTCGAACTCGATGTGCAGGGCCGTCAGGCCGCGCAGCACCCACGTCGGTTCGTACGTGAACCGGCGGTCGCCGGGCGGCCCGTGGTGCTCCTCGGACAGACGAATGTTTCGGGTGCGGTCCAGGATCCGCTCGACGCTGATCCGGCCCTCGGCCCGGGCCAACGGTCCGCCGGGGCACGAGTGGGCGCCCCGTCCGAACGCGATGTGCTCGATGGCGTTGGGACGATCGGCGCGGAACTCGGCCGGGCACTCGAAGCGTCGCGGGTCCCGGTTGGCGGCCCCGTTGAGGAGCATCACCGGCGTGCCGGCGTCGACGCCGACCTCGCCGACGGTCGCGGCCCGGCGGGCCAGACGGAAGTCGGCCTTTACCGGGCTCTCGATGCGCAGCGCCTCCTCGATGAAGTTCGGGATGCGGTCGCGGTGGTCGCGAAGCTCGTCCTGCAGCGACGGCTCCTCGGCGAGGTACTTCATGGCGGCCGCGAGGAGCCGCGCCGTCGTCTCCTGCCCGGCCGCGAACAAGAACGTGGCGATGCGCACGACGGCGCTGACGTCGGGCGTTGCGCCGTCCGGATAGGTGGCCTGGGCCAGATGGGTGATGACGTCGTTGCGCGGCTCGCGCCGCCGGTCCTCGACGTAGGAGGCGAACCACTCGTCGAGCCATTGGAGGGGGTTGACCTGCTGCGGTTCGTTGTCTGAGCCGAGCGTGCCGGGCGCCTCGGCGTGGAGTCCGAACCCCTCGCGGAACCGCTGGTGGTCGGATTCGGGCACCCCCAGGAGGTCGGCGACGGCGAGCATGGCGAACGGTTGGGTGTAGGCGCGGATGAACTCGCAGGCACCGTCGCCGACGAACTCGTCGATCTGCCGATCGGCGAGCTCCCACATGAAGGCCTCGTTCTGCTTGAGACGCTTGGGCGTGATGAGCCGCATGAGCAGGGCCCGCTCACGCGTGTGGTCGGGCGGGTCCATGGTGACGAGGTGCTCGTTCATCGGCAGCGTGTGGCGGTGACCGTCGATGATCTCGCTCACGTCGTCGCCCTCGAGCGGCACGGGGAAGACGGCGAACGGCCCGATGACGGAGTTGCACGACGAGAAGGTCTCGGGGTTGCGGTAGACGTCGCAGGCCTCGTCATAGCCGGTGACAGCAAGAACGCCGTGCTGGGCGATCGGCGTCACCGGGCACCTGGCCCGCAACTGCTCGAAGTAGGGGTAGGGATCCTCGAGGAGCTTTGCGTCCGAGAAGAAGTCCAACTGGTCCGGTTCGACCGTCAACTGGTCCCCCTGTGGCAACGAGTGGTCACGCGAAGTCGGGCATCACCTTTTGTGCGAACGCTTCCACCTGTCCCCGACCCGAGGCCGGCCAGCCGCAGACGAGGTAGCCGTACCCCGCGTCGCGCCACTTGCCGGCGTGCTTGCGCGCCGTGTCGAGGTCGTCGAGCGAGAGCGACCCGGCGTGCACGATGGCCGACGGGTCCCGGCCCGCCTCCTCGGCCAGCCGGTCGAGGTGGCTCGCGGTCGCCTGGAGACTGTTCGGCGTCCCGAAGGCGTGCCAGACATCGGCGAAGCGCGCCGCCAGCGGGAGCAAGCGTTTCGGTCCCGTACCGCCGATCCAGATCGGTGGGTGTGGCTGCTGCACCGGCCGAGGGAGGAGACGGGCGTCGTGCAGCGACACCTGGCGCCCGTCGTAGGACACCACCTCGCCGGTGAAGAGCCGAGTGCTGATCTCCAGCGCGTCTTCGAGAAGGTCGAAGCGCTCGCCGGTCGCCGGGAACGGGATCCCGAGCTCGTGGTGCTCCTTGTCGAACCAGGCGGCGCCGAACGACAGCTCGAGGCGGCCGTGGGACGCGTGGTCGACGGTGATGGCCTGGGCCGCGAAGACCGACGGGTGGCGGTAGGTCACGCCAGTGACGAGAAGGCCGAGGCGGATCCGCGACGTCAGCGACGCCAAGGCGGCGAGCGTCGTCATCCCCTCGAAGGTCTCGCCCGGCCCGTCGCCGTACATGGGCTGGAAGTGGTCGAAGCCCCAGGCCCCGTCGAAGCCGAGGTCCTCGGCAAACTGCACCCGGCCGGCCAGCTCGTCCCACGCCATCCGCTGCTGGGCCACGTCGATGCCGAACCGCACGGGCGAAACCTACCGGCGTTGTACTGATCGGTCCAATAGGATGCGGCTCGTGGCGATGGTCGATCGGAAGTGGTCGGCGCTTGCAGTGCCGTTCGCGATGCAGGTCCCGGACCGGGTCCCCAAAGAGCGCTACTTCGACCCCGAGTTCTACGCCATGGAGGTCGAGCTCCTGTGGCCACGGGTGTGGCAGATGGCGTGCCGGCTCGAGGAGATCCCCCAGCCCCGCGATTTCGTCGAGTACGAGATCCTCGATCAATCGATCGTCGTGCTCCGCACCGACGACATGGGCGTGCGGGCGTTCCAGAACGCCTGTCGCCATCGGGGGGTCAAGATCGTGGAGGGGCAGGGGACGTGCGAGAGCGGGTTCACGTGCCCGTTCCACGGGTGGTGTTACGGCGTCGACGGCCAGAACACCCACGTCACCCAGGCCAAGACCTTCGCCGAACACAACCTGCAGCCCGACGACATCAACCTCACGCCGGTGCGGTGCGAGGCGTGGGGCGGGTGCGCGTGGATCAACCTCGACGACGGGGCGCCGCCGTTGCGGCAATGCATCGAGCCGTTCGCGGGCATCCACGACGCGTGGCAGGCGGAGTCGCTCCGGGCCGAGAAGTGGTACGCGGCGCGTCTCCCCGTGAACTGGAAGCTGGCCGAAGAGGCATTCGTCGAGCAGTACCACGTGTTGGAGACGCACCCGCAGCTCAGGATCCCCGGGCGCTTCCCGCCCCGCAAGGGCGCGTTCGACCCGCAGGTGTTCGTCGACTCGGAGCTGCAGTACTTGCGCACGATGAGCGACGGGATGGACGGCATGGTCCACGCCAACGACGTGCGTATCGCCGAAGGCCTGCGCGGCATCGAGCTGCCGGCCGACGCCGCGCTGGCGATGTCGACATGGCAACGGACGCTCAACGAATCGGTCGTGCGGTGGTACCGAGACGCGGAGTGTGACGTCCCCGACCTCAACGAGCTCGAGGAGCAGGGGCTCAACGAGCCGATGGGCTACTGCTTCCCGCACTATTTCCTCTTGCCCATGTACAGCAGCGCGTCGGCGTACCGCTTCCGCCCGCTCGGGCCGGAGGAGACGCTCATGGAGATCTGGTCGCTCGCCCGGTTCCCTCGCGGCCAGGAGCCGGAGACGCCGGCGGTGCCTGAGCCGTGGGAGAGCGACGATCCTCGGTGGCCGCCGATCCCCGCCCAGGACTTCTCGAACCTGCCTCGCCAGCAGAAGGGCCTCCACGCCAGGGGCTTCGAGTACATGCGGTTGTCCGAGCGCGCCGAGGGACACATCTCGAACTTCCAACGGACAGTCGACGGCTTCCTGGCCGGTCTTCCGTACGAGAAGCTGTTGCCGGCGCTGCGGGCGGTCAACGTCAATCCCCTCGAGCAGCCGGTCGTCGACATCTCGTTCGCATGAGCACGACGTACGCCGATGTCGTCGAGGGCGTGCGCGCCGCCATCGCCGCCTACGCCCAGGCCTTGGACGACGGCCGCACCGACGACGTCATCGCCACGTTCTGCCGCGATGGCGTCGTCGAGATACCGGGCATGGGCACGCACCAGGGGTACGACGCACTTCGCAAGGCGTACGAGGGATGGAAGCCGGTGCGGCCCCAGCGCCACGTCGTCGTCAACACCCTCGTGACCGACTGGAGCGACGACGAGGCCAGCGCGACCAGCGACCTGATCTTTCTCCAGCAGGGCGACGCCGGTTGGACGGTCCCGCTCGTCGGCCGCTACGAGGACACCCTCCGCCGCGACGGGGAGACCTGGCGCTTCCTGCGGCGGTCGACGACGTGGGTGCGCTAGCCGTCAAGGTTGAGATGGCGCATGAAGGCCGCTGACCAGGCCATCAGGTCGTCAGGGACGTAGTACCCGGCCTCGTCGTTGATCGTCGCCCAGTTCTCGGCGATGTCCTCGATCTGGGCGTCCGGGTCGACGAAGCCCTCGGTGACGGCGATGAACATGCGGCCGAAGCGGCCGGCGCCCGCGACGTAGATCTCGCCGCTGACCGGACAGTCCTGGTGGGCGAGGAAGGCGACCATCGGCGCCACCTGGTCTGCTGGCAGTTCCGGCCCGCCAGGCCCGGCCATGCGCGTCGTCGCGGCCGGGGCGATGAGGTTCACCTTGATGCCGTGGGCGACGCCCAAGGTCTTGAGGCTCCGCGCCAACCCGATCACGGCACCCTTGGCCGCGGCGTAGGAGGCGTTCTGGGGAAGGCCGAACAACCCCGTCGACGTGGTCATCACGACGCGCCCGTAGCCCTGTTCGACCATGTGCGGCCATGCAGCGCGCGTGGTGTGGAACGAGCCGCCCAGGTGCACGGCCAGATGGGCGTCGAGGTTGTCGGCGTCGGCGTCGGGAAAGCCAGCCCATCTGATGATGCCGGCGTTGTTGACGAGGATGTCGAGGCGGCCGTACTGCTCGACGGTCGCGTCGACGAGTGCCTGTCCGCCCTCGGGGTTGGCCACGTCGCTCGTATCGGCGTGAGCGATGCCACCGGCCTCCACAATCTCGGTTGCGACTGCTGACGCCGGTCCCGCGTCGGCGCCAACGCCGTGCATCGAGCCGCCGAGGTCGTTGACGACGACGCTCGCGCCTCGCGCCGCCAGGAGGAGCGCATGGGCGCGACCGATGCCGCGTCCGGCGCCGGTGACGACAGCGACGCGCCCGTCGAACCGGTACGTCATCGGCCTCCGGCCGGTAATGGTGCCGCCTTCAGCGGCGCACTCATTCCCGAGCGATCGACGCCGAGCTTTGCTCGTCGCCCCTTGCTCACACTGTCGCGGGCGTCTGCAGTCCGAGGAGTCGGGCGAGGGTGCCGCCGACCAGGGCGGCCCGCTCGTCGGCGGGCAGATCGCCAAGCTGCTTGGCGATCAGCTCCCGGCTCCCGCGGAAGGTCCCTTCGGCGTGCGGGTAGTCGTTGCCCCAGACGATGGTGGACAGCCCGGTGACGTGCCGGCAGGCGATGGCCACGGGATCGTCCTGGAAGGAGACGTGGAACTGGCGCCTCACGTACTCGCTCGGCGTTAGCGGGTACGGCCACTTCTCGTTGAGCCGGAACAGCTGCGCCATGTTGGGCTGGTCGGTGGGCGGGCGGCTGTCGTCCCAGTGCCCCAACCACCAGTCGGAGTCCTGGCCGATCCCGGTCACCCAGCACTTGTCCATGGCGCCCACAAGCGACGCCAGCCAGTGGGCGTTGAACTCGATGAGGGCGAAGTGCAGCTCGGGATAGCGCTCGGGGACGCCGCCACCGATGAGCTCACACATCACCTGCTGCGGGACGATCGTCGAGTACACGGCCTGGGTGACCATCCGCTTTGCGGCCGACTTCTCGGTCATCGGCTGGTTGACCTGGGCCGCCGACTCCATCACCACCTTGAGCGTCGTGGCTTCGGGGTCGTTGACCTTCACACCACCGGTCTGGGTGTGGATGAACACATGCACGCAGTTGGCTTGGGCCGCCACCCACACCGGGTCGTAGTCCCGCGAGTAATAGGGCTTCGGCGGGGTGGCGGGCAGGAGAATGGCGCGGAAGCCGGCATTGGCGACGCGCTCGATCTCGGCAACCGCGTCGTCGATGTCGGTGATGGGGACCGGGGCGGTCGGCACGACGCGGTCGAAGTAGGGCGTGAACCGCTCGATGACGTAGTCGTTGTACACGCGAGCGTGCGCCATCGACAGCTCGTGGTCGTCGGAGTAGAGCCCGAACAGCGAAAGGTTTGGGTGCATCACCTGCACGTCGACACCGTCGAGGTCCATGTCCTCGAGGATCAGCTCGGGGTCACCCTCGGGCATCCGGCCGCGCGTCTGGCGATAGCGGGAGATCGTCCAGCCCTCGTAGCCGGGCGTGTGCAGCTTGCGGAAGATCCGGGCGCCGTTCTCGACGAGCGGCTCGATCTCGAAGTCCTCCTCCCAGACGGCGCGGTCCCGCAGGTGCTTGGGGAGGCGGGTCTTGAACAGGTCGGTCGGCTCGAGGAGGTGACCGTCGGCCGAGACGACCAGATCTCTACCGTTGAGCGGCGTGGAAATCACGTTCTCAGTTTACGCGAACCCGATGTGACAATCTACCCCGATGACGAAACGCTGGACGCGACGGCCAGACGGGTCGACGTGGGGCGACTGGGGCGACGCCGACGAGCTCGGCCGCATCAACCTGCTCACCCCCGAGAAGGTCCTCCAAGGCGTGCGCGAGGTCGAGGCCGGCATCAGCTTCTGCCTGAGCCTGCCGCTCGACTTTCCGGGCGGGACCGCGCTCAACCAGCGCCGCCACCCGCCCGCGCTGGCGCCGACCGAGGACATGGACGGCAACCCGGCCACCTTCTACAACGTCCACATGAGCGACATGCCCGACTTCGGCGACCCGAAGTACGTCGACGTGTGGGCCGACGACGTGGTGACGCTCTCGCTGCAGTACTCGACACAGTGGGATTCGCTCGCCCACGTCGGCGCCGAGTTCGACGCCGACGGCGACGGCGTCGAGGAGGCCGTCTATTACAACGGCTACCGGGCCGGCGACGATCTGGTCGGACCGCAAGCCGATGCCCGCGGTGACGGCGGCGCCCACCGCGCCTTCGCCCGCCACCTCGGCCTGGAGCACATGGCCTTCCACGGCGTGCAAGGCCGCGGCGTCCTCGTCGACCTGGAGCGGCACCTGGGACGCGAGTGGCGTGGAGTAAATCGCCAGACCCTCGAGGGGATCATGGCGGAGGACAACGTCGTCGTTGAGCCCGGCGACGTGCTCCTCCTCCACACGGGGTTCGCCACCCAGATCCTCGAGTGGAATCGCGACCCCGATCCCGTCAAGGTCCACATGACCGGCGCCTACCTCGACGCTCGCGACGAGTCGCTCCTGGAGTGGATCGCCGACTCGCAGATCTCGGCCCTTGTCGCCGACAACTACGCCGTCGAAGGCCTGCTCGGTAAGGACAAGGACCCGAGCCGCCACTCGTTCCTGCCGATCCACCACCTCTGCCTCTTCAAACTGGGCGTCCCCCTCGGCGAGCTCTGGTACCTCCACGAACTCGCAACCTGGCTCCGCGACCACAACCGCAACCGCTTCCTCCTCACCGCCCCCCCACTCCGCCTCCCCGGCGCCGTGGGCTCCCCCGTCACCCCAGTCGCCACGGTCTAACTGTCACACCCCCCTGGCATCATGGCTGGCCATGGTTCAGGCATTCCGTGAACAGAAACCCACGTCTCAGGTGGATTACTGCTCACGGAAGCAAGAAGGCGTGGTCCTCCTCGAGCAAGCCCGCGCCGCGGGGATGTCGGGCCGCCAGGTGGAGGGGATGGTCGAGCGCGGCGAGTGGCGCCGGGCGTATCGCGGCGTCTTCATCGTCAACAGCGCGCCAGTGACGCCGATGCAGCCCGTTGTCGCCGCCAGCTTCGTCGTGCGGGGTCTGGCATCGCACCGGCTCGGGCTCTGGTTGTGGGACGTTACGGAATACAGGACCCCCGAGATACTCGAGTTCTCCGTGCCCTACGGCCGCAACGTGCGAGTGCCGGGCGTGAAGATCTACCGGGTCAAGACGATGCCGGTGGCGTCCCGGAGGGGCATCGTGCCGGTCACCACGCCGATGCGGGCGCTGCTCGATGCCGCGGCTGTGGCTCCGGAGGTCGTCCCTGAGGCGATGGTCAACGCCTTCATTGCCAAGCTGTTCACGCCGAAGGCACTCGACGCCGAGATCGCTCGCGCCAGCGCGAGAGGCAAGCCGGGCATCAGCGCCCTTCGGGCCGCCCTCAAGGACCTTGGCGTGGGTCGCTACACCCCGAGCCAGCTCGAGCGACGGGCGCGGCGGCTGTTCCGCGCCAGCGGGTTACCGCAACCGCAGGCGGAGGTCGTCTTCGGTGAGTACGGCGAGTACCGGCTCGACTTCTACTGGCCTGAAGCCGACCTTGTCGTCGAGGTTGACGGGTGGAGCATCCACGCCGCGCCAGGCGCGCGGCGGCGCGACTTCCGCAAGCAGAACCGCATCGTGCTCGGCAACCACTGGATCCTCCGCTACGACTGGTTCGACGTCGTCGAGGATTCCGAGCGAACGGCCGCCGAGGTCCTCGAGGCGTACTCGGCTCGCGTCAGTCTGAACGCCTCGTAGTTGGTCGTTTTCACCCTCGCGATCTCTTTGAAGAGCTTGGGGCGGCCGCCGGAGTTGAGGAGGTATTTGCGGGGCTTGCCGGGGATGTTGGTGCCGAAGAAGTAGCTCTTCTCGCCGAAGGGGGCGGTGGCGGCGCCGCGGTCGACCATGTCGGTCCAG
>DASZJL010000019.1:0-8148 GCA_035948135.1 Acidimicrobiales bacterium
CTCGGGGATTGCCGTCCGGAGCAGGCGCTGGTCAGCGCAGCTCCACCCGTCGTGCCGACCCTGGAAGTAGCCCAGGTAGCGCTTGGCCGCGGCGACCGCCTCGGCCTCGTCGGCCACGGCGATGTCGACCACCCCGTTGGCGCTCTGCACCGACATGGGGCCTACCTCGTCGGGCTCGTACACCCCGAGGCCTCCACCCTCGATCATGGCCGGGCCGCCCATGCCGATGTTCGAGTTGGCGGTGGCGATCACCACATCGCAGCAGCCCAGAATGGCGGCGTTGCCGGCGAAGCAGTACCCGGAGTTGACGCCGACGAGCGGCACCAACCCGCTGAGCCCACCGAAGAGGGCGAACGCCATGCAGTCGAGGCCGGACACGCCCGTGCCGTCGGTGTCGCCCGGGCGGCCGCCGCCGCCTTCGGTGAAGAAGACGATCGGCACCCGCAGCTCTTCGGCCAGCTCGAAGAGGCGGTCCTTCTTGCGATGGTTCTGCAGACCCTGGGTGCCGGCCAGGACTGTGTAGTCGTAGGACATCACGATCGTGCGGTGGCCGTTGACGGTGCCGATGCCGGCGATCATGCCGTCGGCCGGCGTGCGCGCCACCAGGTCCTCCACGGAGCGCCGCCGGCGCTGGGCGGCAATGGCGAGGGCGCCGTACTCGACGTAGCTGCCGGCGTCGCACAGGTCCTCGACGTTCTCCCGGGCCGTGCGCTGCCCGCTCTTGCGCCTGCGGTCGACCGCCTCCGGCCGCCGATCGTCGAGTGTCATGGCGTGCCGGTCGCGGACCTCAGCGAGATCTGCTCTGCCCTCGTCCCCCTCCGTTCTGGTGACGTTTGACCGCGATATACGCGGTGAATCGTCACCAGAACGGGGGGAGAGCCGGAGCAGCACATCGCCGGGGTTCACGGTCTGGCCGGGAGCGACGACGATCTCGGTCACCTCGCCGCTCGTTTCGCTGGCGATGACGTGTTCCATCTTCATCGACTCGATCACCAGGAGCTGCTGACCGGCCGTGACCGTGTCGCCGGGGCGCACCTCGACGGACACGATCGTGCCCTGCATCGGCGCTTCCACAGCCTCGGTCGCCATCGGTGAGCGAGGATAAGCGCATGCAATGGAACGGAGCAGTGGCGGTGGTGACGGGCGGGTCCCGCGGGATCGGCCGCGAAGTGGCGAAGCAGGCGGCGCAGAAGGGGGCGACGGTCGGGCTGATCGCCCGCAACAAGGGCGACCTCGACGCGGTGCTGGCCGAGATCGGCGGGCGCGGCGCGGTGGCGACGGCCGACGTGGAAGACCGCTCGGCCGCCGAGGGGGCGTTGGCCCAGCTGGCGGCCGAACTGGGGCCGGTCGACATCCTCGTCAACAACGCCGGCATCGGGTCCTACGGACGCGTGAGCGACCTTCCGGTCGAGGAGTTCGAGCGCGTGATGCGCGTCAACTACTTCAGCGCCGTGTACTGCACGAAGGCGGTGTTGCCGTCGATGCTCGAGCGCCGGCATGGCCACATCGTCAACGTGGCGTCGATCGCCGGTCGTATTGGGCCGCCCATGGAGGCGGCCTACGCCGCCAGCAAGTTCGCCATGGTCGGGTTCACCGAGGCGCTCGCGTTCGAGGTCAGGCCGGCTGGCATCGGCGTCTCGATGGTCAACCCCGGCCCTGTGAAGACCGACTTCTTCGACACCAGGGGCCACGCCTACGAGGGCAGCTACCCGAAGCCGGTGTCGGCGAAGCGGGTGGCCGACTCGGTGATCGAGGTGGTCGAGAGCGACGGCCTCGAGCGCGTGATTCCCCGCGCCCTGCGGCCTGCTGTCGTCTTCCGCCACATGGCCCCGCCCATCTACCGGCGGGGCACCGCCCGGGTGATGGCCAAACAGATCAACAAGTGACGGACGCGGGCACGCTCGGGATCGCCGCCGGCGTCGCCCTCGGCGTCTGGTTGGTGGCGCTCGGACTTCTCGCCGTCGCCACGCGGGCGCGGACGCCCAAAGCTGTGCCCGCGACCATGGACCTGGGCGGCGACGAGTCCCCGGCGGTCGTCAACCTCATCACCAACGACTGGGCCGTTGGCACGGCCGCCGTGCCCGCCACGCTCATCGACTTGGCCGCCCGCAAGATCGTGGCCTTCGAACGCGCCGGCCCGGACCGCTTCGTCGTACGCATCCCGCAACACCCGTCGGTGGAGCTGACGCCGTACGAAGCCCAGGTCTACGACCACGTCCGGGGCCTGGCGAGCGGTGGTGTCGTCCCGTGCGAGGCGCTCACGACGGGACCCCAGGACGCGTCAAAGCAGTGGTGGAAGCGCTTCCGGTCGGCGGTGTCGGCCGACGCGCGGGACCGGGGCCTCAGCCGCCCGCGCTGGGCGCGGGTGCACCTCGCCATCCTCGGCGTCCTCGCGGTCGCGCCCGCCGGACTCGCGGCCGGGGCGTTCGCGGCCCTTCCCAGCCACTCCACGTCGAAGTCCAACGACAACCCGGTGCTCGGTGTGATCGGGGTTGCCGCCGTCCTCTGGGTCGTGCTGATGGCCGTCCCGCGGCGGCTGCGCGCCGAGCGGGACACGCCCACCGGTCTGACCGTCGCCGGACGGTGGCTGGGGCTTCGCAAGCAACTGTCCGGTGATACGAACTTCGCCGAGCAGCCGCCGGCGGCCGTCGCCATCTGGGACCGGCTCCTCGCCTTCGGGGCGGCCATGGGCGTGGCTCCGGGCGCGGTGCGGCCGCTCCCGATGGGTGCCGAGTCCGAGACCGAGGCGTGGACGGCGTACGGCGGGCGTTGGCGGGCCGTGCACGTCCGCTATCCGCAGCGCTTCCCACCGGGTTGGGGGAGAAGCCCGGCGGCCGCGATCGCGATCGGTCTCGCCGTCCTGGTTCCGAGCGTGTTGGTGGCATACGCCCTTCGCGACCTGGCCAACGACTCGTCGGCTGTCGCCCGCATCGTGCTGCTGGCCCCGCTGGCCGCTGCCGCCTACGCGCTCACCATGCTGTGGCGGGGCGCGGCCGACGTCGGCAAGCGCCTGCCGCACGAGGGTGTGGTGCTGCGGCGCAAGGAGATCGTCAGCAACAACAACTCCGGATCGAGCACCACCGCGGTGTACCTGGCCGTCTACGACGGCAACGGGGGCGAGGTGCTCGCCCTGCGGTGCACACCCACCGTGGCGTCAGGCGTTTCGCCGGGGGCGGTCGTGCGGGCGACGATCAGCCCCCACCTGCACCACGTCTACAGCGTCGAACGGCGGGCACCGATGGTGTCGATCCAAACCGGGTCGTAGCCCGCCGCCCGAAGGGTCGCGGCGACCTCGTCGGGGGAGCGGGTGTCGCTCACCGCGAACTGGGGCTCGGCGTCGCTCGCCTCGGCGTAGCCGCCGGGCTCGGTGTGCGAGCCGGCCGACATCTGGGTGACGCCGAGCCGTAGCAGGGCGTCGCGCAGGTCCGGCGGCTCGCGCGTCGACAGCGACAGTCCGAGGTCGGGGAGGAACAGGCGCAGGGCGCACAGCAGCTGCACCAGGGCTCGGTCGCCGACAGGGATCGCCGGCTCGAAACCCCCCGCCGCCGGTCGCAGCCGCGGCAAGGACGCCGACACCTCGCACCGCCACCACCGCCGCATGAGGGCGCGGGCGTGGGCCGCCATCGCCAGCGCCTCGAGGCGCCAGTCGGCGTGGAGCCCGAGCAGGGCGCCCAGCCCGAGGCGGCGCATTCCGCCGTCCGCGCCCCGATCCAGCGCCGCCAGCCGCCAGTCGTAGTTGCGCTTCTTCCCCTTGAGGTGGACGTCGCGATACGTGCCGCGGTCGTAGGTCTCCTGGTAGACGACGAGCCCCTCGCAGCCCGCCTCGACGAGTCGACGGTAGGTGTCGGTGTCCCAGACCTGGACCTCCACCGAGATCGACGGGATCTCCGGCGCCAGCAGGCGCACGCACTCGATCAGATAGTCCTTGGAGACGATGCGCGCGTGCTCCCCCGACACCAGCAGCACATGGCGGAAGCCGTTGGATCGCAGAGCCCGCGCCTCCTCGAGGACCTCCTGAGGCGTCAGCGTGCGCCGGGCGATCTCGTTACCGGCCGAGAACCCACAGTACGTGCACGTCGACACGCACTCGTTGGACAAGTAGAGGGGCGCGAACAGGCGCACCGTCCGCCCGAAGCGGCGGACTGTCGTCGACTGGGCCGCGACCGCGAGGTCTTCGAGGCGGCCGGTCGCAGCCGGCGACAGAAGGACGGCGAAGTCGGCGATCGTGCGCCGAGGGGTCGCCAGGACCCGTGCCACGTCGGCCTGTGTCGCCTGCTCGGCGACGATTCGCAGCGCGGACAGATCGGTCGCGAGCAGGTCCGCCGCCGCCGTGCCCTCGGGAACGCCAGTGGGCCGGCTCGCGAGCTCGACGCTCGTCACGGTCACGAGAGAAACCCCGTCAGTGGGGAGGACGCATCTGCATTGCCCGCCACCGCGGGCAGACCGGCGAGGAAGCCGTGCCGTCCGGCCTCGACCGCCTGCTTGAACGCCGCGCCCATGGCCACCGGGTCACCGGCTGTGCCGATGGCGGTGTTGACGAGGACGGCGTCGGCGCCCAGCTCCATGGCCTCGGCCGCCTGCGAGGGAGCGCCGATGCCGGCGTCGACGACGACGGGGACGAGTGACTGTTCGACGATGATCTCCAGGGCGGCCTTCGTGCGTAGGCCCTGGTTCGACCCGATCCAGCTGCCGAGGGGCATGACGGTCGCGCATCCCACCTCCTCCAACCGCTTGCAGAGCACCGGGTCGGCGTTCACGTAGGGCAGCACCGCGAAGCCCTCGCGGCAGAGCACCTCGGCGGCCCGCAGTGTCTCGACGGGGTCGGGCAGCAGGTACCGGGGTTCGGGGGTGATCTCGAGCTTGATCCAATCGGGCAGGCCGGCTGCCCTTGCCAGCCGAGCCAGGCGGATGGCCTCGTCGGCGTCGTCGGCGCCGCTCGTGTTGGTCAGCAGCAGCACCCGGTCATCGGGGATCGCACCGAGGATGTCCTCGTCGGCGCTGGGGTCGACCCGGCGTAGGGCGACGGTGACCATCTCGGTGCCGGAGGCGTCGATCGTCGCCCGCAGGGACTGGTTGGACGGGAATTTGCCGGTTCCCAAGAACAGCCGGGACGCGAACTCGCGTCCCCCGATGACCAGCGGATCGTCCACTGCACGCTCCCTTTCGCCTGCATTACCAGGCCGGTAGGAGGGTCGCGGACTGGTCGTGTCCGCCTCTCAGCCCGGCGCTCCGAGCTCCCCTGCGTTTCACTTCTAGGTTAGTGGCGTGCAGACCCGTCGGCTGATCGTGGCGGCCATGATCGTGGGTCTCGTCATCCTCATCGCCTTCACCATCCAGCTGCTGCTGGTGACCTAGTTCGGCGGAGGTGCGGCCGGACGCGTAGTGGGTACCACTCTGTAGGCTCCGATTCGTCTCATTCGCCCTGGCCCAGGAGGTGCCCGATCGCCGAGCAGTTCGACGTCGTCGTGATCGGCGGAGGGCCGGGTGGGTATGCCTCCGCCCTGTACGGGGCCGCGGCCGGGCTCCACGTCGCCGTGGTCGAGATGGAGAAGGTCGGGGGCACCTGCCTCCACCGCGGCTGCATCCCCGCCAAGCAGTTCCTCGAGACCGCCAACGTCTTCCGCACCGTGGCCGGGGCCAAGGAGTTCGGCGTCCAGGCCGACCAGCCGTCGGTCGACTTCGCCACCAGCCAGGCCCGCAAGCAGAAGGTGGTCGACCAGCTCTGGAAGGGCCTCCAGGGCCTGATGAAGACCCGCAAGATCACCACCATCATCGGCAAGGGCACCCTGCACAAGAACAAGCTCGTGAAGGTCGACGATGGCACCGAGCTCAAGGGCGAGAACGTCATCATTGCCACCGGCTCCGTGCCGCGAACCCTCCCCGGCTTCGACATCGACGGCAAGTACGTCCTCACCTCCGACGAGGTGCTGATGCTCGAGCAGCTGCCGTCGTCGGTCGCGGTCATCGGTGGTGGGGCGATCGGCTGCGAGTTCGCCTCGATGATGAGCGACCTGGGCACCCAGGTCACGCTTCTGGAGGCCCTGCCGAAGCTCCTTCCCCTCTGCGACAAGGACGTCACCAACGTCGTGGCCCGCTCGTTCCAGAAGCGGGGTATCGACGTGCGCACCGGCGTCAAGGTTGAGGGCCACGAGCCGGGCAACGGCAGCACGACCGTGAAGGTCGGCGGCGACTCCATAACCGTGGACGCCATCGTGATGTCCATCGGCCGCCGCCCTCTGTCCGAAGACCTCGGCCTCGAGGGCACGAAGGTCGGCCTCGACGAGAAGGGGTTCGTCGAAGTCGACGAGTTCTGCCGCACCGCCGAAGACGGCGTGTTCGGGGTGGGCGACGTCATCAACACGCCACAGCTGGCGCACGTCGGCTACGCGGAAGGCATCCTTGTCATGAGCCAGCTCCTCGGCGAGGACGCGGTGCCGGTCGACTACGAGAAGGTGCCGTGGGCCATCTACTGCCATCCCGAGGTCGGGTTCGCGGGGCTCTCGGAAGAGGCTGCGAAGGAAGCCGGCTACGACGTCGTCGTGTCCAAGCACCGGTGGGGCGGCAACGGCCGGGCCCTGATCATCGGTGACACCGAGGGTCTCGTGAAGGTCATCGCCGAGAAGGACGCCGACGGCAAGGCCGGGCGCCTGCTGGGCGTGCACATCGTCGGGCCTTGGGCCACCGAGGAGTTCGTCGAGGGCTGGCTGGCAGTGAACTGGGAGGCCACCGTGCCCGAGGTCGCCCACCTGATCCACCCCCACCCGACGCTGTCGGAGAGCTTCGGCGACAGCATGCTCGGCTTCGCCGGGAGAGGACTGCACGGCTGATGGCCGACATCACCATGCCCCAGCTGGGTGAGACCGTCACCGAGGGCACCATCACCAAGTGGTTCAAGTCGGTAGGCGACGAGATCAGCGAGGACGAGCCGCTCTTCGAAGTGTCCACCGACAAGGTCGACTCCGAGGTCCCGTCGCCGGCGTCGGGCTACGTCGCCGAGATCCTCGTCGAGGAGGGCGAGACCGTCGACGTCGGCACCAAGTTGGCCGTGGTCAGCTCGGAGGCGCCGTCCGGTAACGGCAAGGCCGAGAAGAAGGAGTCCGAAGACTCCGAAGACAAGGCCGAGGCAGCCGAAGACTCCGAGGCCGAGGAAGACGAATCCGAAGACCAGCAGGAAGACGACGAAGCCGCCGAGGAGGTGCCGGAGGAGGACCAGGCAGCTGAGGAGGATGAGGCGCCTGAAGAGGAGGCGCGGCCGGCTAAGGCCGAAGCAGAAGCAGAAAAAGCGAAGGCGCCCACCAAGACCGAGGCACCCCCGGAGCCGAAGGCCGAGGGTGACGGCCGTGGGAACGGGGGCGGTGGAAAGGTGCTGTCGCCGGTGGTGCGCAAGCTCATCGCCGAGCACGACCTCGACCCCGACCAGATCGAAGGCACCGGCCAGGGCGGGCGCATCACGAGGGCCGACGTCCTCTCGGTTATCGACACCGGCAAGAGCAAGGCGGCACCCAAGGAGCAAGAGAAGGAAAAGCCGAAGGAGAAGGCCGCGGGGCGTGAGGAGCGGCGAGAGGAAACGCCCTCTCGTGCTGCGCCCCAGCCGGCGCGCGCCGAGCGGAGCGATGGCGCCCAAGTGAGCAAGGCAGGTTCCGATGACGAGACTGTTGCGTTCACCAACATCCGGCGGCGAACGGCCGAGCACATGGTGCGCTCCAAGTCCACGTCGGCGCACGTGCTCACGGCCATCGAGGTCGACTTCGAGAATGTCGATGGTGTGCGGCGCGCCGCGCAGGCCGAGTGGAAGGAGCGCGAGGGCTTCACCCTCACGTACCTGCCGTTCATCTCCAGGGCGGTCATCGACGCCATCGAGGACTACCCCCACGTCAACGCGTCCGTTGGTGACGACGAGCTCATCGTCCACCGGAACGTGCACCTCGGCATCGCCGTCGACCTCTCGTTCCAGGGCCTGCTGGCGCCGGTCATCCACGACGCCGAGGGCAAGCGGCTCCGGGCCATCGCCCGTGAGATCCACGACCTGGCTGCTCGGGCCCGAGCCAAGAAGCTGAGTGCCGACGAGATCCAGGGCGGCACGTTCACCATCACCAACCCGGGCGGCTACGGCACGCTGATCACCGCGCCGATCATCAACCAGCCCCA